>JAHENZ010000266.1 GCA_018609755.1 Salinivenus sp.
GATCTCGTGCAAAATGGCTTCTGCATTGGAGATTTGTGATCGACTCGCCGGGGGCATGACCTCGCTTTGCTCGGCCCCCGCTAGTGGTCAGTCAAGCCGAAGGTGTCGGGTACCGAATTGAATACGCCCACTTGAATGCCGTTTCAACGGCCTGAATACCGTTCATTGATCGGCGCTCTACTCGACATGGTAAACTTGACGCACCACTAGAGGCACGCTAGCGGGCCAGGCTCATTTGGACGCCATTTTGCAGCTTCCACCACTTTGTTTCGGCTGAACATCAATCCCCCAAGCAGCTTCTGAGGGCTTTACATTTGCGTGCTCTTTGCTATGAGCCGACGGGTCCTGGATCCGTCGTTGGGGGCGGCGCTGGCCCCTGTGCTTCCCAGGGGACGAGAGATCGATCGTCCCGAATGATTCCCGCCCATAAGGGTCTGCGTTTGTCGCTTATCCTCGTTCACAGACCGAGCGCCATCGCTGTGACGCCCACCGTGCAGTCCTCGCGTTGCTTCGATCCCAGCTATTCGCTCCTGGGACGCGCCATCCGGGCGTGGACCGGCGATCGATTGCGGGGCGAGGCCTTCTTTATCGTCGTCCTCACCGGACTGGCTCTTTTTCTCCTGATGAGCCACTACCTGGGCTGGGCGTTGCTGAAGCCTGTTATGGCGAACAATCCGTCCTGGCAGATGCTCTTCTGGGCGGGACAGCTCGCATCCGTTGTGCTCTGGGGGGGACTGGGCCTCGTCGGGTTTCGGCCCGCCGTCACCGTTACCTGTTCGCCCACGACGCTTACCCTGGAGCAGGGCGGTCGGTCCCGCACCGTTCCCCTTGACGAGATTGAGCAGGTGCACACGGTCTCCGCGATGGCCTATCACCGGCACTACCGCCGCTACGCCGCGACCGAGATCTTCGTGAGTACGCTGGGGGAGGAAGTGCTTCTCCTCCGCACGTCCGATGGTCCGGTCGTCGTTGCGTTGCCCGACCCCGAGGACCACGAGACTATCCGGGCGCACCTCGAGCCCGCCGACGTTTCGGTATCGGAGCCGGTGCCCCAGCCGCGATCCTGAATCGTTCGTGAGCCCGATCGTCGTTCCGTGACGTTTACGCTCGATCATACGGATGCTTCGTCGTCGGCCCGGGCCGGGCGCCTCCACACGAGCCACGGATCGGTGGAGACGCCGGTCTTCATGCCGGTGGGCACCCTCGGCAGTGTAAAGGCGGTCTCCCCGCGCATGCTCCGAGAGGACATCGCGGCGCAGATGATTTTGGGCAACACGTATCACCTCTTTCTGCGCCCGGGATTGGACGTAATCGAAGCGGCGGGTGGACTGCATCAATTCATGCGTTGGGACGGGCCGATGCTCACCGACTCGGGCGGGTACCAAGTCTTTTCGCTGAGTGAGGACGCGACCGTATCGGAGGAGGGCGTGGAATTCAAGAATCCGATCGATGGGGACACGCACCTCTTCACCCCCGAAACCGTCGTCGATACGCAGCGCACGCTTGGGGCCGACGTGATAATGGTGCTCGACGAGTGTCCGGCGGCGGACGTGACGAAGGACTATGCCCGCCGGTCCAACGACCTCACCCTGCGCTGGGCCGAGCGGGCCAAGGCCCGGTTCGAGGCGACCGAGCCCCGGTACGGACACGAGCAGGCACTTTTTGGGATCGTGCAGGGCGTAGTGTATCCGGAGGTGCGCCGGGCGTCCGCCCGTGCGCTGGTCGACCTCGGATTTCCGGGCTACGCGATCGGCGGGCTCAGCGTGGGCGAACCCCACGAGCAGATGTACGAGATGGTGTCGGTGACCACCGCCGAGCTGCCGGCCGACAAGCCGCGGTATCTGATGGGGGTGGGGACGCCGGCCAACCTGCTGGAAAGTGTGGCGCGAGGGGTCGACATGTTCGACTGCGTGATGCCCACGCGGAATGGGCGCAACGGGCAGCTCTTTACGACACAGGGTGTCATCAACATCAAGAATGCCCAGTGGACCGACGATCACACGTCGATCGATCCGGGCCTCGACACCTACGTCTCGCAGACCTTCACGAAGGCGTACGTGCGCCACCTCCAGAAATCCCGCGAATACCTGGGGCTCCAGATTGCGTCTCAGCAAAACCTGGCGTTTTACTGCTGGCTCATGCGAGAGGCGCGGGCCGCCATTCGAGAGGACCGCTTTTCGACCTGGAAGGCGGAGGTGCAGCCTCGGGTGTCGCGGCGGTTGTAGGCGGTCGAAGGTTGAGGGTCTGGTTGAAAGCGGAGGCTCTACTGCCTGTCGATCCCACAAGTGTGCCCGTATTTGTATGTGAGTGTGGGCGTGTGGGAGACCTCCGGCTTTTCAACTGAGGGTATACGCTGGGGATCTGCGGTTTAGGGGACGGTTGACTGCGGACGACGGACCGCCGGATGCTCTAAAAACAGTGAGGCCCGCGGTCGGCCGTCCGCCGTCATTTTGACAAATTGGACGCACTCCGGGTGGAGAAGCAGCTGCGGTGATGCCTCGGTGCTCTCAGCCTGAAACAGAATCAGGCCGTTTCGGCGCGGACGTCGTGGAGTCGGTTCAGGACCTGGTCGGTTTCCTCTAGCACGTCTGCGGTTGAAACGTCGGGTTCGTCCTGTTCGGTCGGAGATGGGAGCGACGTGGGCGAGGTCCCGTACAGCGACCGCGACTCGTCTTGCAGCACGTCCATGCGGAGGGTCAGGCCGTGGCGGGCGAGCATCGGGCCAATTTCGTCCGCCCGGTCGCGGAGGTGGCGGCGCGTGGCCTGGTAGGCATGCTCACAGATGTCGTGGCGGTTTTTGAAGCTAAAGATGTTGGAGAAGAACAGGCTCGTGTCGTCGCACTCCGGCTCGATAAGAATGAGGTCGGCGTCCGGGTGGGTGTGCTCGTACTTCTGAAAGCCCGTTTTTTTGCGGGAGTCGACGATGGCCCGGAAGGTTTGGGACAGTACGGACGGCAGTCCATGCTCCGCGAGAGAGGGAGGGGACTGGACGCCGTTCAGAAGGCGTCCGGCGTGCTGTTCCATCTGGACGTTGATGGGCACAATGGGGTTGATGCAAAAGAGGAGGTCGGCCCCGGCGTCGAGGGCCACGCTGGCGTGCACCGTGCGGCGAGCCACGCCGTCGATGTAGTACCGGCCGTCCACCTCAACTGGTGTGTAGAGGCCGGGTAGGGCCGTAGAGGCCTGGATGGCGGAGGAGATGGGCACGTGATCGTGTCCCGACTCCCCAAACACCACCACGTCGGCGGAGTCGAGGTGCATCGCCACGACGTAAAGCTGGCGCTGGAGGCGGCGGAAGTCGTTGGTGCGACCGCCGGTAGAGAGGGCCTGTGCCAGAAAGCGTTCCAGGGGGGCATTGGTGAAAAAGCCCGTCGGCAGCATGGAGCCGAACGATGAGAGTAGGCCGAGCAGGGAGAGATCGCCGGGATTCCAGGCGTAGTGACGGAGCGATGACGCGAGGGTCCCGGGCAGCCTCCAGAGGCGACCGGCGAACTCCCGCACGGCGGGCCGGAAGAGCACCTGGGGATCCAGGTTGAGATTGGGATCGGCGGCGTCGCCAATCACGCCCCGGCTCAGTTCGCGGGCCGTTACACCATTGGCGAGCATCGCGCCAATCAGCGCCCCGGAACTCACGCCCACGTACATGTCGAGGTCGTGCAGCTCTACCCCCTCCACTGCCTCGTCGAGGGCGCAGAGCGCACCGATTTCGTACACGGCTCCCTCGATCACGCCTCCGGCACACCCGAGGCCGATGGTACTACGGCTGGTTCGTCCGTTCGTCGTCATCGTGCACGAATCCGTTTCTGTAAGAGGACTCGAAGACAGTATTTGAGAGGAGCGGAAGCGGTTCCGAGGGGAACAGTCCGTTTCTGTTTTTGGGCCGACCCATTCCGGGACAAATACCGTGGATTCCTCTATCAGGTCAAAAACAGTGCCACGTCGTACAAAAAGGAGCCCCTTTCGTCGGGGCTCCTTTGTGCGTGCGGGCTGTGGAAGGTTACTTTTTCTCGTTTCCCTGCCCCTCCTGCTTCGAGAGGGCGGTCGACAGTTCGTCCACCTGTTTCGAAAGGGTCTCCACCTTTTCAGACAGGCGGTCGACCTCCGAGCGTGTGGGCACGCCGAACCGTTCGAGAGCGGCGTTCACCGTGTCGAGCAGGCGGGATTGCGTCTCCTCCCCGGCCTCCTCGAGTTGGGCGAGGGCCTCATCGCTTTTTTCGCGAACTTCCTCGGCCGTCTCTTCGAGCTCTTCGCGGCGTTCTTCCTCGAAGTCCTTGCCCCGTTCCACGAGGCGGTTGTAGAGCTTACTGCCTTCCTGTTCGACGGTGGCAAGGGCGCCGAGGCCGGCCAACCACACGTCGCGGCCGCGCTTGCTCAGTTCATCTTGTAGATCGTCGGTGCGAGACGTATTTTCGGGTTTCTTGGATTGAGCGGTCATAGGTCGAACGATGGGTTGTGAGTGAAGGATGCGATGCTGGAGAAGAAAGAGATCAGGACGACTGCCTCGCCTCCGTCGAAGATGAAGCATTGGAGGACGAAGACTCGTCCCGCTGGTCGTCGAGATTGTCGAGGAGGACGGAGAGGCGATCCTCAAGCTGACGCAGCTGCGATCGGAGTTCGTCAAGCTCTTGAGCTCGAGGGCTTTGCACCAGCCGCTTCAGGCGTCCGAGCGAGCCTTGCAACAAGTCGTCGACGGTCGATCGAATCTGGTCAATCCCAGAGTCGACCATTTCCTCACTGCGTCGGAGGAGCTGGTGCAGGAGATCGGAGGGAATAACCTCACGGCCGTTTTTTCCCTCCTCCAGAATGATCTGCGTGAGGGTTTGGGCCGTCAAATCTTCGCCGGTGGCATTGTCTACCACTTCTACCGTCTCCCCGCGACGAACCAGCGTAGCAATGTCGCTCAGCGACACATACTCGCTCGCCTTCGTGTCGTAGAGCTTCCGGTTCTCGTATCGTTTAATGCGTCGAGCCATGACGGCACCAGCAGTGATCGAGTATTCGTAACGCAACGCGTCAATCTCGTGTATTTTGACGCACCGTGTTATAAATTGATCCCGGCATCCGCGGCTCCCCCGGGAGTTCACACGTGAATCTTCGACGGCTGAGGGATGAACGATCCGAGGCAGTGCAGGTAGCAGGCACCGGTTCGATACGATGATTCGCTGGTTCCGAGGTGCACATGCCATACCTTTCGGTTGACGATGCGCAGCTGTACTACGACGAAGAGGGATCGGGCCCGCCGCTGCTCTTTATTCACGGTCTCGGGTCTAGCACGAAGGACTGGTTTGCCCAGGTCCCCTACTTTGCCGATCAGTATCGTGTGATTCGGATCGACCTGCGCGGTCACGGCCGCTCGGAACGCACGCGCGGCCCCTACCACATTGCCCAGTTCGCGAGGGACGTGGCCGTGACGCTGCGACGGCTCGACGCCACGCCGGCCCACGTGGTGGGGCTGTCCATGGGCGGCATGGTGGCGCTCCAGCTGGCGGCCGACGCCCCACGCCTCGTCCGGCGGCTCGTCGTCGTCAACAGCATCGCCGATGCGAAGCTCAACACGTGGCGCGACGTCTGGTTTTACGTTTCTCGTCGTACGGCCGTCCAATTGTTGGGGATGCGACGCGTGGGCCAGATCATTGGGGGCCGGCTCTTTCCGAACCCGGATCAGACGGATCTGCGCCGGGAGTTTGTCAAGCGCTGGTCGCAGAACGACAGGCAGGCGTACCTCTGGGCCATCGACGCCATCCTGGGATGGGGCGTGACGGAGCGGCTGCCGTCCATTTCTGCGCCCACGCTGCTCGTGGCCGCGGAGCATGACTACACGCCGGTGGCCACCAAAAATCGAATCGCGGCCCGGATGCCCAACGCACGGGTGGCTATGGTCGAGAACGCCCGCCACGCCCTGCCGGTCGAGAAGCCGGACGTGTTCAACGCGATCGTGGAGGACTTTCTAACCGAGAATCATTCGTTTCCTGGGAGCGAACAGGCTACTGAACGACCGTCATTCGCTGCGTGTCGGTAAACGTCTCGCCCTCGATGCGGAGGAGGTAGAGGCCGCTGGACCGATTCCGAACCGGGATGCGGATGTCCTGCTTCTGGTTGGCCGATAGGGACTGATCGTACAGCGTGGCGACCCTTTGCCCCAGGACGTTGTACATCGACACGGTGACCTCCTGTGATTTGCGCACGGTGACGGCCATGCGGGCCTCGGATCGGACGGGGTTGGGAGCTACGGGGGAGAGTCGGTAGGCCTCGTCGAGCGTCATCTCCACCGCGACCGTCTTGCTCAGGGCCGTACTTCCGTCCTGGTCAACCTGGTGGAGACGGAACTCGTAGGTCCCGACCTCCAGCTGGTCCGTCGTCATCGAGTAGGACGTAGGGTCGGAGGTCGTCCCGGCTCCCTCCACGAATCGTAGTGTCGTCCATCCGGTAGACTCGGCTCCGGATCGTTGACGCTGGACCTCGAAGCCTGCGTTGTTGGTTTCCTGTGCCGTCGTCCACTTCAGGCGAACCTGCTGACCTTCCCGGGTGGCCGAGAGGTGGGTGAGTTCCACCGGCATGGACGAACTGTTGAGGGCCTCGAGCACAAAGAGGGCCCCGTCGGCGTACGTGCCATCGTTCTGGCACGTCGGCACGTCGACATTGTCACAGGACGTGTAGGTTACCCGTTCTCCTACACTCACGATCTGGTCCTCCGACACGTCGTACACTTCAAACGACAACGGATCGCCGCTTTGGTATCCGCTCGAAGCGGCGTCGAGGGTGGTGGGGCCAGCTGCGGCCACTGCGAGGGAGCCTCCCGTCCAGGTGCCGTAGCCTACACAGTCGCCGTTTCCATTCCGGAGGGCGAGGGTATCCGACGAGGCGAGAGAGGTCCCGTTTGGAAGGGTGAGGTCGGCGGTGGATGGAAGGAGGACCGTGGCGTTGTCGACGTTCGAGATGCAGTCGTTCGCGTAGTGAAGCGACTGCCCCTGGACCGATCCCGCATAGAACAGGCATAGGACCAGGAGAAGGAGAGGCGTTCGGTGGGTCATGGCAAAGGGTGGGGGGCTGAAGAAGACATCTGCAGCCCGCACTCATCCCAAAGGTCGTACCGGGGTCATCTTTTGGAGCATTCCCATTGCACCACCACGTGCGCGGATTACATAACCGGGCGGAGGTGTGCCCGAGAGGAGGATCAGAAATGGATAATCGGAAGATCTTCCGACCGAGTTTGGATAGGAGGGGGAAAAAATACCGGACGCGAGTCCAAAGAACATTCCCCTCGGAAGAAACGGAACGGATGGGTGAGGAGCACAGGTCTTCGTCGCTGAGCGCGAGCAGTCCCGTTTGAGATGCGTATATCGGCGACATTACGAAATGAAGAGCCGCCCGTAGGAACGACTTATCGGGCGCGGATCATCGGGAGATTGGGGCAGGAACCGGGAGAAGACCGCGCCTACGGACGCGTTTCCTCTCCCGGTTCTTTCTTGAAGACCTCGGGAATCAAAGGAGGAAGAGGAGAGACACGGGACCTCCGTTCTCGTGGGAAGTGGGATTCCGCGAATCGGAAGGCGAGGCGCCGGGTTATACGGAATCCAACGGTCGTTGACGGGTCGAGCGTTCTCGAAAATGGCGTTCTATGCCATTTGGAGTCAACTCTGACCTCCAGTGCCCCTACATCCTGAGTTGGATTTTGTATTATGTCCGGCAGAGACCCGGAGCGCTGGGCCGTCTTCCTTCACGGACAAACACGAAAAGCCCCTGGGAGCTGTCCCAGGGGCTTCGAGTCTTCGTTAGAATGCGGGTGGCACTGCAACCGGGCGCTCGTTGCAAGTCGCCGAGAATCTCCTATGGGTAAGAGAAAGTAGTGGCCGTATTCACGTACACCTTGTAGGCCTGTCCCGGCATCAAAGACCCGATCTCGTTGAGGTCGCGGGCCGGGATGTACGAGTTGCCGGCCTGGTCCTTCACGACATCCACCTCGTCGCTGATAGAGGCAAAGGCATCTGCCACGGGCATTTCACTGGACGGGTAGTAGGGGATGAGATTCCACCCCTGCTCCAGGCTGAGGCTCGGTGATTCCAGGGCCGTGCCGTCAATCGACATCGTCTGCTCCGACGTCATGTACACACGGTAGCCCTGGCTGTCGTCCCAGGTGTCAAGCGTATTGTTTGAGCTCGTAGGGTCGTAGGCATCGCCCTGCTGGTTTTGGACGACCGCGAGGTCGGACTCAACGTCGGAGAAGATGCTGCTGATTGAGTTGTCGGACGGGCTCAAACTGCTAGAGATTAAATTCCAACCGCGATTGAGGGAGATGTTCTGAGAGCTCGTGCTCGTGCTTTGGAACCACTGTTCCCAGTTGCCTTCACTCCACATCGCCTCTCCCCATCGGGCAAGTTGATCAATGACCTGAGGGTCCGCCCCCCGGCTCGATAGATCGTCAGCCATCAGATAAAAGCCATTCGCTTTGTAGTCGGAGTGATGATACCCATTTTCAAAAGAAGGAACGTGGCTTTCTGGCTCCACCTCTTCGATCCCCACGTCCGTGGAGGATTCGCCCCGAGGCCAGGCGTCAGCGCCATAGGTATCGCTCTCCGGAGTGCTGTCTGCGTAGTTGATAGAGGTTTCTAGGAAGGATTGTGTTATCAACTCTAGGACGCGAAGATAGTCGGATCCCATCGCCGTCCACATTTCCCCTCGCCCCTTATAGGTAAAGAACATCCAGCGGGGATGAGAATGGCGGATAAACCAGGAGCTTCCATCGATGGACTTTCCGGTGTCGTACATCTCGATCATTTTCAGGTATCCGAGGGTGTACCGCCACCCCCCGGCAACCCCATATTCAGACATCGTATTTGGCAGGTGACCGAAGTGGTACTTCCAGTCCATGGGTTTATTGCCGTTCGGCCATCGTGAACCAGCATTCAGCGTCATCTGAAGCTGATACCACGTGTGCGAGAAGAAGGAATTCTGCTCGGGGGTGGGGTACGGAGCATCCTCGGGATAGTCGGGACGCGCATTCATATGTGGAGCCACCCACCAGGGAATCTGGTTCTGATGGAACCATTGGTACTTTTCCCCTCCAGGAACGGTTGATCGGTCGTCGCGAATTTCGTCTGTTCGTCCTGGAAGAATGGTCGGGGCGATATCTTCGAGGTCGTAGCGGTGCATGGCCTCCCAGTTTTTCATGAGTTGCCACTGTTGAAAGCTCATTGCCGCCAAACGCCCCAGCGCAAAATCGTTGGCGAAACGACTTTGCATCGTCAGGCTCGTCCCTCCCCGATGAAAGTCGTCGAAGTAAGACCGAATTCCACTCCATCGTCTGGATCCGTTGGCCGCAGCGTCAATTTCGTTCTGGCGAACCGTGGGGTCTTCGAGGGTGAGAATGTCCTGATATTTGCTCCAGATCTCCGAGTTTAGGAAGGTGCTTTCGCCGTATACGTCAAGCGGATGGTAGTCCGGCCACCACTCGAGAATGTCGGGAAGAGGGACGGCAATCGGAATTTCTCGGACGTTGAGCGTCGTTTCGGTCGAAGCGATAGACTCGGCCTCACTTCCGTTCAGGCCGTTGGGGAAGAGGTACTGCTTCGTTTCTTGGTCGGAGTCGAGGACCCACTCCAGGCCGGCCCCGGCAGCCCACTGCTCAACTGGCCGGTCATCGATGTTTGGCCCGGGCTGATAGGGAGGGTTCCACGGGCGACCGAGGTCCCCGACAGTGACACCGGAGGGAAGGTCGAACCGGTCTCCGTCCGGGCCGTCGGGCAGGGAGCGAATCCAGCTAGAAATTTTCACCGCCTTGGACTGGCTGAGCCCGTGATAACGAGCGCGAGCCTGGATGGAGCGGCTCGAAAAGTTGTAGTACCAAAGATCACGGCCATCTCGAGCATGGCAGTCGGCACACGAGGCCACGATTTGTGGGCCGTCTGGGCTTTCGAGAAGGATGTCTCGCTCTTGGAAGAGGGACTTCCCGTCTGAGAGGGAATCCGGATCCGTTAGAGTCGGCGACCAGGAATCGGGATCGTCCTTCGTAAAGGTCGTCTCTCCAAGGCGACTCTCAGATCCGGCAAGGACGTCGAGCTCAAGAATGCGATAGCCGCTGCTGATTCCTTCGGTTCCATTGAATCGGAACTCGATGAGGTTGTTACCACTCGTCCAATCCCCACTCTGAGTGGCGTCCACCTCCAACCGAAGGGTGTTATAGGGGCCCCCAATGCATTCGTACTGCTCCTCGGGAAAGCGACATGTAGAGGTCGCATTACTAATGGGGGTCCAGGATCCGCCGTTGATCCGAACGCTTGCCTTTTGGTCGTACCCGTTTTGGTCTGCGTAATCCGACTTGTGGTATCCGAGGTGATGGCCCTTTAGAAACAGATGGTCGATCCCAGACGGGTCGGTGATGTCGACCATGACCGACTCGACGTGAGGACTGGACCCATCCGGCGGGAAGACTTCGATTGGAAGTTCAACCGTTGTGGCGGGCATGACCGCCCGAAACGACACGACCGTCGCCGTCGCCAGCAGCGCAACGGCACAGAGGTAAAAGACGGAAGCCGGAGTACGCAGCCCGGTGATCCAAGAGGGAAGCGTACGTTCCGTATGGGAAGTGGAGAAGAGCGATCGTTGGCGAAAGATGTCCAACACACCAAAGCTCAGCAAAATAAACAAAACGTAGGCCAACATGGGAAAGAGTGCTCGGTGGGGGAATGACCTTGATAATTACATCCTACGGTTCGTCAAGAGGTGTGCCATCGACGAGTGGCACCACACCTCCAATCAGGCGAGTGAAAACGATCATAGCATCGATTTTTCGTCCTAGGTTCCTGCCCACCAGTTGATTGTCTTAACTTCATCTATCAACGAGGTGGTGCCAGTTTTATTGCGTGTCTATGCTGCTTCTCGGTCACGCAGACGAGGTGTAGGAAAAAACGAAAGGCACTCGGAGAAATACACAAGGTTGGTTATTTCGGGTTCAACTCTGTTTCCTCATCCACCACGCGGCGCAGAAGATCTGAGATTGACTGTACCATCCCGTCAAGGGCGAAACGCTCTCGTGCGTCGGCGTGGCCGGCGGCGGCCATTCGTTCAGCGGCTTCGGGATGGGAAAGAAGGTGCGAGAGCGCACGGCCGAGCTCCGAAGCGTCGCCGGCGGATACGAGCAGGCCGGTGCGGCCGTGGGTCACAATTTCCATTGCCCCTCCAGCCCTCGTCGCCACCACGGGACGTTTGGCCAGCATGCCCTCGACGATGACTCGCCCGAACGGTTCGGGGGACGTCGATGTGTGAGCGACCACGTCTACAGCCTGCATGAGAGCCGGAATGTCGCTTCGAAATCCGGCGAAGTGAACCCGATCGACCACTCCGAGGTCTCGGGCGAGGGATTTCAACTCGTCGACGTACTGCGTGTCTCCATCAAAGAGAGCATCGCCGACGAACAGTGCATGGAGGTCGGGGACCGCTGGAAGGGCCTGTAGTAAGACCGCCTGTCCTTTCCACGGAGCGAGACGACTGAAGACGCCGGCCACCGGGACATTCAAGGGCACATCGAGCTCCATCCGCAGCGACTGGATTCGATCTGGAGCCAGCGGTGGAAAATCGTCTGCGTCAATTCCGTTATAGACGACCGTGCTGGGGGTGCGGCCCCCACTGGTCTTGAACGCGTCTTCTGTGGCTTTCGAGTTTGCGAGGAGATGAGTCACTCCCCAATTGGCCGCCGTTACGGCCGCCCAGCGATTCAAGCGGCTGAAGTGATCGGCCGTTAGAATGTCATGGAGGCTCCACACCACCGGCCGGCGTGCCCAGTGGCCGGCGAGGGACGCGACGATGGCTGCTTTCTGTGAGTTCGCGAAGATCACGTCAGCATTTTGGGCTTCCCGGGCGACCGGCCCGACGAGTTGAAGGAGGCCCAGCGAGGCCGTCAGTGCTGTGCCGATTCCTCCGTCTTTTCGGACGTTGAGGAGCTGAGAAGACCCCTGAAGGACGCGGGTCGAGATGTTTTCATTTTCCAGTCGTGTTGCGAACGGCCCGTCATCGAAGAGAAGGACCCGGCAGTCGCCAGGATACTGTCGGACGAGGTCGAGCAGGTACAGTTCAGCACCCCCGAGGGCCCCGGTGTGGTCAAGAAACAGGACACGAGGGGCGTTCAGAGAGGAGCCGATAGAATCTGGGGAGAACGGGAGAGAGTCGGACACTGTCGGTTCCACCGTCTTCGAAAGGGGCGTGGTCATGGGAGCAGTTCGTGATAGACGTCAAGAATCCGAGAGGTGATGACGGGCCAGTCAAAGTGCTCTCGGACGTACTCGCGGCACTGGGCGGCGGACGGAAGCGAACGGGTTCCGGTCAGGGCGCCAACGAGTCCCTCCGCGAGGTGGGTGGGAGAGGTGCCGTCCAGAACCAGGTTCTCGTGGAACGGACGGAGCGGTTCGGGCATGCCGCCGACGGGGGTGACGAGCACCGGGGTTCCAGCCGCAAGCGATTCGAGTGTGATGAGCCCGAACCCTTCCAGGTGGGTTGTGGGGACGATGGACACGTCTGCGGCCCGGTACGTGAGGGGGAGGTCCGTCTCGGGGACGAATCCGAGAAGACGAACGTGGTCGTGGAGGCCGGCGTCGTCGATTTGGGCCTGTAATTCGTCTTGCATCGGTCCCGAGCCGGCAATGAGGAGCAGGGCATCGGGGAGGTGTTGCAACACGTCGGGGAGGGCGGCGACGAGGTTTTCCAATCCCATACGTTGGGCGAGGCGGCGCACCGAAAGGAGGATGGGGCGATCGAGGGGGAGCCCCAGGCGCTGCCGGGCGGTGCGCTGACTGTCAGGAAGGTTGAACCGAGACACGTCGACGCCGCCAGGAACCACGCGGATGCGGGAGCGGTCGACTCCGTACTCGCGGTGGAGCAGGTCCGCAAAGGCCTCGGAGAGAACGATGCAGAGATCGGCCCGCTGATAGACGTATCGTTCCAGTGTAGATTGGAGGTATCCCTTTACAGACGAAGCGTGCGACTCGGCCCGCGTCTCGGCCGCCCAGGGGCCGTGGAAGTGCATCACGAACGGGATATCGTCGACCAGGTCTATCCAGGGGGCGGCGTAGAGCGCGAAGTGAGCGGCCACGAGGTCGACTGAGGACGACGCAAGGAGAGACTGAACGGCGCGTCGTGCTTGCCAGCAACGCGTAATGAGGGAGGCGTCCGGTCGGGCAAAGGCGGATACGAGGCCGTCCGACGACGGACCGACCGACTCCGACCCAACGACGAGCCCACGGGGCTGTACGCCTTCGTCTGGAAGGTGCATCAGCAAATTGTGGTACACGCGCTCAAGTCCCCCAGCGTGCTCCGGAAACCAGCCGGCTCCGACCTGGAGGATGGAGTGCGGGCTCACAGAGGAGCGACGACGAGATCGAAGCGGAATAGAGGGGGGAGAGCTTCTGGGCATCAGAGGGGCACCGCAGGATAAGGATGCGAGGCCAGCAGGCAGGTTGGGAGAGAGCGTCAGACGGGCGGCAAAAGCTCTGCCGGTTCACTAGAAGCCGATCTGCGCAGTTGGTGGCCGTTCACGGGTGGAGTGTCGGGCGTGGATTGTAGTTCCAGAATCGTTTCCAGGCGCCCGACGATGTCCCGTACCTGGAATTGGTCTTCGGCTGTTTTGCGAGCGGCCTCAGCAAGGTCGTAGGGCGTACTCGTTTGGGCGTGAAGACATGCTTTCAGGGCACGGTAGAGTGACTCCGGCGTGTATTCGTCAAACGAGAAGCAGGCGGACGTGGCGTACTCTCGCGTTCCGTTCGTGGGGCCAAGAACGACGGGGGTCCCAACGGCCAAGGCCTCGGCGACCGACGAGCCGAAATTCTCATTCTCACTTGGCTGGACGAGAGCCGTAGCGGACCCGAGAAGGTCTGGAACGTCCCTCCGAGGCACGTTGGAGGTGTAGGAAATCTGGTTGGGATACGGGAAATTGTCGATGAGCGTGCGGTATCCCCCAAAGTGGTCGAAGTGTCCAACCACCCTGAGGTGAACGTCGGAGCGTTCGGCGGCGAGCATGGCAAATGCATCGAGCAGGAGGTCGAGGCGTTTGCGAGGCACGATCCGTCCGAGCCAGACGAAGGTGGGCGAGGACGGGCGGTCGCGGTTGGGGTCCAAGGAGAAGAGGTTGAGGTCGAACGGATATGGGAGTGCGTGCGCTGAGGAGGGGGCCACGCCGTAGTCAATGAGGCGCTGCCGTGCCCACTCGCTTCCGCAGATCAATGTGTCGCTGTGTTGGATTTCTTGGTGCATGCGTCGGTTCTTCCACAGATAGAAGAGGCGGAGCTTCGCGTAGGTGAGGGGGCCACAGAGGTCGACGATCGGTTCAGCATTGTCGATGATCGATTCGATTTCGGATTGCGGCGGTCCCTGCAACCAGCTCACGACCGGCAAATCGTCGGGGAGGGCAAACTGGGCCCCGGTTCCCAGGAACAGTACGATGTCGTAGGGGGCCCAGGCGTGCCGTTCGAGCAGGGTCTGGCGGATGTGCCGGAGGTGTGCCTGATACGATACCGTTGTTGCGAGGTGCTTAACGGGATAGGGAAGGAACGACGAGCAGACCCGGCGTTCGACGGTTTGGAATCCCGGACGATCGACGCCGACGTAGGTGAAATTGTCCCAGTCCATCAACACTTCTTCGGGGGGGACGAAGTCCTTCTTGGCAAAGAAATCGATGTCGTGGCCGCGTCGAAGGAGCTCGTTGAGAATGAGAAAGTTGGCCCCGGCAACGCTCCCGGCCGTAGAATCCACAAACCCGTAACACGCAATTTTCATTCGGAGAAAGAGACCTGAGTAGAAGAGAGGACCTGTTGTGGAGAAGCGTCAGCAATGGCGTTAGAAAAATCGCGCGCGAGGGTCGAATTCGTGTACTCCTGAATCACTACTTCTCGTCCACGTTTGGCTAATGATTTGCGCAGGGACTCATCCTGAAGTATGGTTTCGAGGCGACGGCTAAGAGCGGAGGCGTTTCGTTCGGGAAAGATGAGGCCGCCTCCGGTCGTCTCGAGGAGGTGGGGAATCTCGCCGGAATCGGAGCCCACGACGGGCGTGCCACAGGCCATGGCTTCGATGATGACGCGCCCGAACTGCTCCTGCCAATTCGGCTGGGTTTCGGACGGGATGACGAGGACGTCGAAGGCAGAGAGATAGTCCGGCGCGCTCGTGTGGGGGACGTAGCCGGGATAAGCAACGCGATCCTGGAGGCCAAGGGTGCCGATGCGGCGGGCGAAGGCGTCAGCGTATGATCCTTCTCCGACGAGCGCGAGGCGCCACGGGAGGTGGCGGATCCCGTTGAGTGCGTCCGCAAGGGTCGCCAGTCCCTTGTCCTCGATCAGACGTCCCATGAAGCCGATTAGGGGAACGTCGGGCCCCGCCCCGAGCTCGTCGCGCACGGCGTCGCGGCGTGACGAGGGGGCATAGTGGTCGGGGTCGACGCTGCCGGGGAGCAGGGTGATCGGCCCGTCGTACCCTTTGCTCCGAAGAACGGACGCTGCGCTTTCCGACCCCGAGAAAGCGAACGCACTCGTTCGGTACACCCACCGCTCCGCCAGGCGAATGGGCAAGGGATATTGCTTGTTGAGATTCTGCCAGGTGAAGAAGCCGATGGGACATTGTAGGCTCAACGCATTGGCCGCATACAGTTGAATGGTCGCGAGTCCGTAGGGCTCGTGGTGCACGTAGATGGCGTCGGGGCGCACCCGCCGGAGTAATGACAGAAACGTGGTGCGGTACACGTGTAGGGGGATATTTCCGGACAACAGAACCGGAAGAGGAACGAGGTCTCCCTGAAAGTCGGGCCACCGCTCGGCTGTTCGGCGCCCGTACTCGCCGTTCCACTCCTGAGGGAGAGCGATGGTGAGATCCCATCCGGTTTGGCGCTCAACCTCGGCAAAGAATTCCTGGTTGACCGGCGTGACGCAGGCGTGGCTGAGGACGAGGAGCTTCATGATCGGGGGAGGGGACGGGACGGAAAACAAGAGGCGTGTTCGAGGGGGAGGGGGGAAGGGGCGGCGGAGAAAAAGAGGTCGACGTATGCATCTGCCATGTCGGTCCAGGTTTGGGACTCGGCAATGGTACGGGCGGCGCTCCCGGCAGTCTTTCGGGCCTCCGGAGACTGAAACGAGCGAAGGCCGCGCGCGACGCCCTCGGTGTCGGACGGGTCGTCGAGCACGATTCCACACTCGGGGGACACCAGCGAGGCGGCCCCCACGGATCGGGCCGTAATGACCGGTCGGCCGGTTGCCATCGCTTCAAGCACGACGAGGGCGAAGGGCTCGTAGTGGGAGGGAAACACGAACAGGTCGCTGGCCCGCATCAGGGCCGACATGTCATCGCAAAATCCGACGAAGTGGACGCGGGGGGCGAGCCCAAGGTCACGGGCAAGGGCGGGGTATGGGCTGTCGGTCGTCGATCCGGCGACGGCGAGGTGCCAGTCCGGAACGTCGACGAGGGCGCGGAGCACCGTGTCCAGGTTTTTGCGCGGGGAGACGAGGTCGCCGGCGAATAGGGCGAGGGGAACGTCCTTCGGCAGGCCAAATGTCTCTCGACGGCCGGGGCCGGGCGCAAATTCGGTGGGGTCGACCCCGTTGGCAATCGTGCGAATGGGAGCGGATACGTCGAGCGCGGCGAGCTCATCGGCCACCAGATCGGAGACGCCGACGAGCCGGCGGGCCCGGGAGAAGACGAGCCGTTCGAGGTGCGCATTCACCGCCGTAAACAGCCACTGATACCACGCCCGCAGACCGGACGTCGTCCTCGATTCGTGTACGGGCGATTGCAGCCAGGTGGTGTGGACGAAGTGGGCGACGTTGACGTCGTGGGGACGGGTGCAGACGACCCCGTTGGCGCAGATCACGTCGACCTCAGGGCGAATGCGATCAATGACGCGGTTGGCCCGAAGGGCAAACTCGAGAACTTTGGCGAGAATCGGCCGATTCAGAACCGGGTGAACCCGAATCCACCGCACGCCCCAGTCGACGATGTCCGGATCGACGTCGTCGGCGACCAGGGTCACGTCGAGCCCTCGATTGAGGCACTGGCGAACAATTTCGACGTTGACCCGGCCCTGTCCGTCTCCATGCTTGACGTTGTGGGCAACGAGAGCGATGTGCATGGGGGAAGAGAATTAGTTAAGGGCGGGGGTGGCCTGAGAAGATGACGGACGCCCGGCTCCGGTCTCGGTGCGAAGAACGTCGGCCATGTAGGCGGCGAGGGCGGTTTCCGAGCACCGCTCACGCCACCATAGCAGGCTTTCCTCATGTAGGGCGGCGAGGCGATCGGGACTTCGGAGTAACGGCAGGACGAGGTCCTCCAGGTTACGCCAATCCCCGATTTCCAAGGCTGGGGATCCTTCGTAGAACCAGTGGCGCGGAAGCACGTCCGTGACGACGATGCAGCCGGCCCGCAGGCCCTCGAAAAAGCGGAACGTTTCCGGCGACGTCCCCCGGGGAGCGAGGCAGATTTGCGAGTCCATCATGAGAGCCGAGTACTGGTCGGCGTCGAGGACTTCGGCGTCCTGGCGGCCGTACATCAGGGCATGCGGCGCGAAGTCGGAGGTCACATTTAGCTGGACGTTGATCTCCGGGTGGTGGTCTTGGAGGCGAGTTGCCTGAGCGACCATTTGTTCGCGGGCCACGTGCTTTGGGGAGCGGAGCCAGTGGAGGGGCGACCAGACCGGATGGCGGTTGTGCGAGAGGCTGCCGGCGAAGAATAGATCAACGGACCGTTCGGACAGGGGGCGGACGGGAAGATCGGTCTGGTTGGCATAGCCGAGTGGAATGGGGTAGACGGTGTTGGATGTGGTTTCTCCACGAAGCCAATTGCGCATCCGTCGTCCGGCTTGGCGGAGGAGGCCTGGGAGACGGTACGCGTGAAGGCGTCCCTGTTGCAGAGTCGTCAGGAGTCGGAGATAGGTGGGAGGCAGCACGGCGGAGGTGGGAAGGTTGGGTCGCGTGCCGTAGCACTTAAACACGGCGAGGACATCGTCCTGATACGCCGGAATGCGGCACCACTCATCACCCAGCACGACCGCAACGACGTCCGTCCCATAGGTCGGCAGCGATTCTAGGTCCCACGTAAGGTACACGGTGAGTCCACTCAGGTCCAGCAGAGATTCCAGCGTGCGAAAGACCCCCCCAAAGTAGGCGTCGTGGATGGTGATCGACGAATCGGACGCGTACGGATCCCAGGCCACTGGAGAGTCTTGGTGCTGGAGGCAGAAGAAGTACCGGTGGGCGGGACGGCCGGTCATGGGAAGGGAAGGTTGGGGCGAAAGCGGGATGGGGCAGCGCCTACGTGAACTCAAATTTGGGGATTCGGAATGTGGACGTACTGTCCCGACGACGCGATTTGCCATGCTTTAAACACGAATCCGTCAAATGCCGAAACTGCGATTCCCCAAGGTTGGACGTGGACGCACTTAGTATCCGTAGCGAGAGGCATTGACGGACGTGATGGCTTCGGTGATGAGGCGGCTGGAGGTTGGAAGCTCGTGGCGCCATTTTTCATCGAGCCGAATGCCGCCGCTTCGCTGGCGCATCGGATTTCCGGCGAGCGCGAAGGGACTGCCGGTACGGAAGTTCTCCACGGCTTCTGCTTCGAACGGCACCCCGATGAGCGAGCAGGTCTGCTTGAAGATCTCAGTCGGGTCGAGGGCCAGGTCTTCGTAGCGGAGGAGGGTGTAGTCCGAGTCGTTGAGGTGATTGGTGTCTAGCATCGAGATCAGGTGATTGCGGACCGACCAGGCGCCCGCCTGCCGGATGGTCCAGAACAGGCGGCGAGGACCGGCGAAGTCGTCGGTGTGGATGTGGGGCTTTGTCACCGAATAGATGAACCCGTTCGGGTTCTTCACCACGTGGAGAACCTTCACGTTGAACCGGTTGGAGCGGACGAGCCAGGCGAGCCGATACGGATCTTTCGAAGCGTCGACGATCCACGAGGGGCGCGTCCCGGTGGCTTCCCCGACGAGGTCGAGGAAGGTGCGGTAAATGACTTCGTTGTTTCGGGCGTATTGGTCGATCTTCGCCGCAACGTCGCCAGGGAGAGCCCGTTCGGTGAAGTCGGCGAGACGGGAGGGGCGGAGCGTTCGCCCTGCGTCGTGCGATTCCCGGAGGTGATGGATCTGCGGATGGGGTTGTTGAAGCGGATTTGCACGCTCAGCCATCTCTAGCCAGAACGGATCCTCGGTGATCATTTTGCCGGTGCCGGTCGGCAGGCGTCCTCCTTCCATCAACTCGTGGGGCCAGCAGTGGAGCTCTCCGATGGTGGCCATCTGAGAGTGAGCTCCAAGCATGGATTCGAGCAGTGTGGTGCCGCTGCGTCCGATGCTGGCGACGTAGACGAGGTTGACCTTCGACGGACGATTCATTGAGAGAAAGAGGGAAAAAGAAAAACAGGAACGAAGGAGGAGAAAAGACTGGGGACTCAATCCTTGGCGGATGCCGTTTTCGATTGCTCCCTACTTAGGATCGTGAGGGCAAAGAACGACCACATTAGACATCCTACGGGGCCGACCTGCTGAGAGCCGGCGAGCATCAAGAAAAGCAGCATGGAGCCGGTTGCCAGTGCGAACTTCGAAAACGTGTCGGTGGGCGCTCGCCACGTACGCCAGGCGTCCCGAACCAGATAGAGGAGCCCGGCGCAGTAAAACAACCCCCCCACGAGACCCAACTGATAGAAGATGGTGACCCATCCGCTATCAAAGTAAATGGTCCCGATTCCTCGCCCGATGGGGTTTTTCGCGACCATGGATACGAGCTCGCTGTACTGGCCGACCCGGCCCTGAAAGCTGCCGTCCTGTTCGAGGTTTTCAAGGGTCTCCATGCGGGACCCAACCGTTTCGCTGATCGCGCTGGTTTGCAGGATGATCGGCACGGCCAGGAGGCCGGTGAAGACGAGCGTATAGATGAGGCGCCGGCGCATAGCGCCGTGGGTCGTGAAGATGGCGAAGGCCACCCCGACAAGCCATCCAATCCAGGATGCGCGCACCACGGCGAGCAGCCAGCCGATGTATCCCGGCACGATGGCAATCTGTGTCCAGAGTTTCTTGTCCGCAAACACCACGAGGAGTAGAGCTGCCATCACCATTCCGAAGGGGCCGGGCGAGTTCAGCGTACTGAACACCCGCACCTGCTGGGGATAGGGGAAGCCGATCGACGCCATCTCCGACCCTATCATCCACATCCGGTCCCAGGGGGGGAGGACGAAATACTGGTAGATGCCGTATGCTCCCATTGCCGAGGCTGCCAGTGCAAAGACGATCAGGCTGACGCGTCGGTGTTTCTCGTAAAGAGAGGGAAGGGCCAGCAGGTGAAAGCAGAGCAGTAGGGGGCCCATCCACTCCATGAGAGCCTCCAAGAGGGTGACGGCAGTCAGGTTGGGGAGGCCGACCACGAACCCAATGGCGACGCCAATCATGGCGAGCCCAATGCCGCTGAACGGGGGGCGAGTCAGTCGATTTCCATAGCGTACGACGGTAATGGCGAAGAGAATCGTCACTACCAGGGGGGCGAGAAGGGGAAAGGGGGTTGGGTTGTATCCCCCGGCAGCGTAATCAATGACTCTGCGGACGAACGGGCTAAAAAACCAGAGCAGCCAGACGTATCCCAGAAACAGTGGGGGGCGAGTTGCAAAGAGCCAGATTCCGATTCCAAGAGCAGACGCCGGATACAAGAAATTGAGGAGGTACGGTTCCTCCATCATAACGAGGATTAATGCGGCAGAACTCGCCAATGTCAGAAGGCCGATCGCAAAGATGAACGATCGCTCCTGATTTCGACTGACGTCCGTAACCTGTTGGAGGATAGCCATGGGATTTTAAGTGAGAGCCGTCTTACGGACTGGAGACAAGAGCTGTAAGAAACGGGTGGAGAGGGTCTTCCAGGTATAGGAAGACGAGAAAAGTTGAGCACCAGCCTGTGCCACTGAGGCTCGGCGAGCGTCGTCTTGAAACAGTTCGACGGCGAGATCTGCGTACGAGTGAGGTTCGTCGTCGGGACAGAGGAGGAAGGCGGATCCGTTGGCGTCTCGAAGAGAAGGATCCGTGTGAATGCCGTCGGTACTGATGGTCGCAACGCCCTGCTGAAGGCCGGCCAGGAACGAGCCGCGCCGAGTAGAGACGCCTTTGCGGAACGGGGCCAAGTAGAGGTCCATCGCGGAAAAGTGGTGGGCGACGTCCTCTGCCGGCAAGGGACCAGCATCAATTACGGGAACAGAGTCGAGGGCGGCGGTGACTTTTTGACCAGCGGTCCCGACGTAGAGGACCTTCACCGACGGATCTAGCGTGTGGAGTCGTTTGGTTGCGGCCCGAACAAAGTGCAGCAGCCGGGACGGATGTCCACTGCCGAAGACCCCTAGGAGGAAGGTATCCGGAGCTACGTTGAGCTCTTTTCGCATGCGGGCCCGATCAGTGGTGATGTCCGGAATGTTGGAGCCCACAGGCAGGTGATGGACGGGGGTGCCGGGGAACCAGCGTTGAAAGCGCTCTGCCCAGGGGGCAGTTGAGAAGAAGAGGGTATCTGCCATCCGTCCCAGGGCCCAGAACTGCCATCGCTGCCACGTCGTCATCACGGCCCACCGCCAGGAGTCCAGCGGCAAAAAGGGCTCGTGTACGATGACGGCCAGTTTCGTGCTGGGGGATTTCTGGAGTGCGGTACGAAGGGACGAGATGAGATAGGGATTGAACCCCCAGGTGCCGTAACTGAAGGGATTGTACTGAAGGACGAGCCAGTCGGGTTGGGTGTTTGCAATGGGATCTACGATCCCTCGGATTCCCGTGCGCGCGTCGTTGTGAAATGCAGTGTTGATGCGAACCCCGGGGATGGGCGTTGGCGATTGTGCCGCCGTCAGAATCGACACGTCACATTCAGATCCCAACTCCTCGGCGAGGTGAGCCGTGTGGTCTCCAATTCCGTCGATTTCCGGGGGGAGAACGGGAAAGACGAGCGTAATCTTCATGGGGATGCGCAGTGAACAAAAAGAGATGTCCGGAGCAACGGACCGGAGGCACAGCACAATTACGCACAACAAGCGGTTCTCATGATGCTCCGAAGGCTCACTGTAGACCGAGATTCGACCCAATCTGGAGGATTTCCGGAAGTGATCTTTCGGTCCCTTCCAGTTGGGCCCTCGGAAACACGATTAAATACCCGAAAGGGACTGGAGTCCTCAGACCGGTTGTTCTGTTTGGGCATGGAACGGAACGTACTTTTGGAAAGAGGAGAAACGACTCCCCAGATATCCTACAATGCCCTTTCGGTAGTTGCGAAGCGCCCAGCGAAGCGTGCTCAATTGTGGGTCCTTTATAAATTCACGGCTGGCTTTTACGGCGACGCGTAGAGAGCGAAGGTGTATAAACGTTCCATAATAGTACCGAATAGCATGGTCCACCACAGCCTGCTGCTCCGGGGTCTCGGCCCGGTAGGAAAGCCATTTCTGTTCAAATAATCTCTCACCTGCTTTCATTTGCTCTGTATCCCTCGACATACTCTCCTCGTGCCAGCGGTACAGGTAGAGGGGAGTGGGCAGGTAGTGGACGTCTGAGACAAGCGCCATCCGACAGAACATGTCCGTATCCTCGTTGCTGGGTATGTCTTCGTCCCACCGGCCGGCCTGTTCAAACGTAGAGCGACGGTACATCGCATATGGGCCCTGACCGCTACCACAGAAGAATACGACGAACGGGGTCTCGGCCTGGCTGGGAGGAAGATCGTAGGGGATTCCAAGCCATCCCGGTGCCCACCGGGTTCGGTGATTCATAGTCGTCGAGAACGTTACAGGGTCCCCTTCGGAATCGATGCGACGGATCTGACAGCCCACGAGTCCAACCTCCGAGTGATCATCGAGGTAGGTTCGCATGGTGTCCAGGGCCTCAGGGAGGAGAACGTCGTCGGCGTCGAGGAAGAACAGGTAAGTAGAGTTCGCCGAAGCATGGCGCGCGCCCACGTTCCGCGTGGCAGGCACACCCCGATTCTCCTGATGAACGACGCGGATACGAGAATCCGAGGCGGCATACTGCTCGGCAATTGCACCGGAGTCGTCGGTGCTTCCGTCGTTGACGATCACGTATTCTCAGTCGTCGCAGGTCTGCTCCAGGACCGATTCAATGGCCGCAGCGAGGTATTTTTCGCCGTTGTAGACGGGGGTGACGACTGTAATGGCAGGGGAGGAGACGGAGGAAGCCATTGGCGAGGGCGTAGGCATGAAATAAAATAAACGAACGGATGAAGGAGCGGTACCATTACTGAGTTCACATGGAGCTAAGAGGACAGCAACAGGGAGGCTCCGGTCAAAAAACTAGTCCGCCGGTTGAAGCAATGCGTGGTAGCGCTCCGGCGTCGACGGAAGGGCGTCCCCGTCGTACGTCGTTGCGTGGTAGCCAAGGGGGCGTAGGTGTTCTTCCACGAATCGAAGAAAATCCTGTCCCAGCCAGTGCACCTCTACCATGAGAACGGGTCGGTGAGCTCGAATTAGGTTCATCGCTCCCCGCAACGCGTCAATTTCGGCCCCTTCGATGTCGATTAGGATGACGTCCGGGGGCTCTTGCTCCGGGAACCAGTCGTCAAGAGCCACGCCCGACACCTCCATGGCAGGTTCTCCGCGTTCGTCCCGACAGATTGATCCTAACAAGTTTGATCCTAACATGTCGGCAGAGGACGACGCTGCAAACGACACGGGACCGGTTGTTTCGTGAACGGCCGCTTCGATGACGGTTACGTTCTCGAAGTCATTGAGGTCTGCGTTCCGCCGGATGCGCTGCGCCATGTCGGGAACCGGCTCGAACGCGTAGACGTGCCCGGTTGGCCCGACCAGCCGGGCCCCAATCACGGCATAGAATCCGACATTCGCTCCTACGTCGTAGAAAACTTTTCCCGGACCCAAAAAATCAGCCAGCACGTGCTGTTCAGACAATTCGGAGGTGCCGGTTAGGAATCCCGGACTGGCGTCGGTCGCGTCGAACGTGAGTCCCTTCCCCACACCTCGTTGAATCGTTCCTGTGCGAGACGTGAGGAGTCGGGCCATCCTGTCGATGAGGGGGGCGAGGATCGGAACGTGGAACTGAAGCCGCCCCACAGCACGGATCAGGCTCGACGGGAGGAGAGACGTTAGAAACTGAAGAGGCGACATCATCTTACGGATGCAGGGGAAGCGTGAATGGAAGAACTCCCAATTGTTAGAAGGAAAAATACTTGTAGAAGGAAAAATACGCCGACCGCACTCCGGGGCGTAATCTTATGGCGAATCCTGAAGGGCAAAAAGGGACAATCAGAATTGAAGCGATGAGATGCCGTCGGAGTCAGTACGTCAGCCTGGCGGATACTCCAGCACCAATATAAAACAGGGGGCTAGTGGACAGTTCGGCCGAAGGTGTCGGGTGCTGAATTGGACACGCCGATCTGAAGGCTGCTTGGATGGACTGGATACAGTCCGTCGATCACCGTTGTGCTCGACACAGAAAACGTGACGCCTCACTCGTTCGCTTAGGGATGGAGAGCGGCGTTCTGGGTCGTGGGGTAGAGGTCGTCCGACAGGGGGATGAGGGCCGAAATATTGCTCCAGAAGCGGCGCCGCTGATCTTCTAGGCGGAACTGGTCCCGGGCAAGTTCGAGAGCATTTTCGACCACCGTGTCGAGGTCAGGCGGGTGGATAAGCGTATCGACGAGGGCCTCGGGCTCTAAGGTGTGCACCTGAACCGCTGCATCGTACTGATCGAGGAGGCGCGCAGCGGCAGCGTGTGCCGGACCGTGATACAGAATCGGCAGGCCGGAGCCGAGATAGGTGACGAGCTTGGTCGACAGGCTGTAGCGCACGAAATCATCGTGGGCTTCGTCGAAGGGGAGGGGGAAATAGAGCCAGTTGACGTCGTCGAGATCTTTTTCCACCTCAGCTTCCGGCGCCCAGGGCAGGTTGCGAATAGGCACGTCCCACGTAGGTTCGATGGTGCTTCCCCGGCTCGTCATTGACACCGATTGCTCAGGGACATGCGTCTTCAGGTGGTCGAGGCTCGTGAGCAAGGCATCGAAGTTGGGTTGGTAGGTGAGGTGGAGAGCGCCCATGAAGTATACGTCGGTGGCCGAGGGGGCTCGGGACCGAGGGGCAGGGGCGACGGACGTGAGGCCGTCGGTCACCACGTCGAACGGAGCGTCGCCGTACATCTGACAGTAGCTTTCGCCCATGACATCCGAGATCACGAACCGTTGATCGGCGTTTTGCCACACCTCCTGAAGCCGGTCAAGCACCCAGTCCATCCACGGATAGCCCGGTATGTTGTAGGTCAGGTGGTCGTGGACGTTCAGTACGTACGGGAGCCCGAGATCGCGGGCCACCTCGAAGGCGTACCAGAACTCTAGTCCGTGTGGGATGGCGTGGACTGCCTGGACGTCGTGTTCCTGAAGCAGCGTCTTGAGACGACGCTGAAAGCTGCGGTCCAAGAAGTACTCCAGAAGGTAAAACGGAGGGGAAAAGCGGGTACTCTCAATTCGGCCGAAGTAGGGCCGGACGGGAAGGTGAACCTCGTTTTCGGCCAGGCGCTCGGGCGCTTGCGGGAGGGAGCAGATGCTCAAGTAGTCGTCAGTTCCGTCGAGCAGAGCCCGGAGAATTCGGGGGCCCCCGCCCTTAGAGTGAATGCCGAACGGTTGAACGAAAGCAAGTGCAGTCATGGAAGGAGGGAGAGAGAAGAAGGCGGACGAAAGGAGCCCTGGTTTCGTCTGATGGGAAGCCAGTGCTACAACCGATCGTGAAGGCGAAGAATCTGGTGGGCAATTCGGCTGGGCAGGAATGAGATTGTAAACAGGGGGACCGTCCGTGTTAAATTTTTCCACAGAGCGGACCACAAGTGTTTGCGTGCTTCAAGAAGCCGTCCACTTCGCAGCAACTCCTTGCCAAGGTCTACGCGCTTTTGGAGTGCGAGGTGACGGAGATCGTCAGCGATGTCAGACAGGTGGGGGTCGGCCATCCAAGTCTCGGCGCAAAACACTTCCCCGGCCGCCCAGTTCACCGACGACTTGGCGGATTCTTGTCCGTTGTGAACCCGGTAGGCCGTCAGGCGCTCGGGGTGGTAGTAGGCCGCCTGTCCATCGCGGCAAAGGAGGTAGGCGATCCACTTGTCGTAACTCGCCCGGGCCTCCGTTCGCAGGTCGTCGGGGTCGAGGGCGGAAGCGCGGAACACCGACGCCATGGCGACAGGAACGCTTTCGTGGAGCAGCGCCTCGCGCCAGAACGGGCGATGGAGGCCTGGGGCCAAGCGGTCTCGTCTCCACCGCCGGGTATTGACCTCTGTGTGCTCGAGGTCGAGCGACCCGTCGGGGTTCGCAATGTAGTGGTCGCAAAATGCGATCGTCGCTTCGGGATGTTCCTCCAGCGGGGGAACGAGTCGCTCCAGAAACGTTGGCATCCAGAAGTCATCGTCGTGCAGATTGGCGATGTACTTTCCCTGGGCTTCCCGGTAGGCCGCCTGGTTGTTGCGGATTTCGCCGAGGTTCTCCGGGTTGCGTCTGTAGCGAACCCGAGCGTCTTGCATCGACTCCACAACCTTGGGCGTTTCGGGATTCGTCCCGTCGTCGGACACGATGACCTCGATGTTGGGGTAGGTCTGTTGCAGGGCACTGTTAAGGGCCTCCCGCAGCATCCCAGGGCGGTCGTAGGTTGGGATAATAACAGAAACGAGAGGGGGCGTAGGCATGGGTGCGGCGGGTAAGACCCTTACTGGGCCTAAGAGACTGGGTTGATTTTTGGATCGTGCTCATTAACGGTGTCGCTCGGTTTTGCCCAGGAGACTCGCGAGGACTGTTAGAGCGAAGAACGGTTGGAGTCGAGAAGGTTGCAGTCGTCCCGTGAGACTCATTCATAACGCCAACGTGTGAAATCAAAACAGTCTCTAACGAGGGGAGGCCACACAGCCGTGTGGTCTGGCGAACGACCCAGAACAGCGGTGTGGTCGCTGATCTCATTCAGGCTGGGGCGGAGAGCAGGAAAGAGACGGTCGCTTCGCACAGGTGGATGGTATCGGAGGAAAGGGACTATTGCAGTAGCATTCTCAAGCATCCCAATATCTACATCCACTGCTTCAGTCGGATTGTCTAACGGAGAAACCCCCGTAGTAGAAAAGGAGCACGCGACTTCAGAGTCCGACGCACTCATGAAAGAGAAGCGGAGCCACCGCTAGTGGGCTTGCACAACTGAAATGCGAGAAATCGCAGATCTCGTGACGCTGTTCCTGTCTCTATCTCCTGCGCGGAATATGATCGGGATCGACCGCTGCCAGCAAATGCTGACGATTGTGGCCTCAGGGGATCGACGCTCGAAAGCGTCACGCTCGAAACCGCCAGAGTCGTTGTGCAAAGTCAAGCCGAAGGTGTCGGGTGCCGAATTGAATACGCCCACTTGAATGCCGCTTCAACGGCCTGAATGCCGCTCATTGATCGGTGCTCTACTCGACATGGAAAACTTGACGCACCACTAGTTCGCGACGATCAAAAGGGATGGTACCAGTCGAAGCTTCGGTCGTCGTTGTCGACTTTTCGGAGAATCGCCATAGAGCCCTGAATTCCCAGATCGGCGTCCGATCGGAGCAGCGAGTCGTCGAAGACGGTACCGGAGAGGGAGCGAGGAAGAAGGTCTCCCACACGATTCATCAGATTCCTTTGCCAAGATCGCTGCCGGGGGGGAAGAAGCTCGACGGTCTCGTAGGCCGGGTAGTTGAGGATGTAGCGGACGGCCTTGTTCACGCCGGGCATGTGCAGGTCATCAATCGCGACGAAGCCGCCCACGTTTAACAGTCGGTTGATGTAGAAGAAGTCGACCAGCGTGTGGTCGAAGGTGTGCCAGCCGTCAATGAGTCCGAACTCGAACGCCGCGTCGTTCGCAAGTAGCTCGGGGAGCGCAATTTCCGACGGCTGTTGAATGACTTCTGTGAAGGGGGCGTATCCGGCTCGATCCAAATTTTGTGTCCCGATGTCGTGCCATTGCTCCGTTTGGTGCGGATCGATACACACGTGCCGGGGGGCGGCCGTTTGGGAAAGGGCGTCACAAATGTAGAGAGCAGAAATGCCGTAGGCCAGTCCTACTTCGATGGAGGGGGAGAGGTCGTGCTCCCGGATGATTTGGCGAAGGGCCATGCCTTCTTGATGGGAAATGTGATCCGTGAGTGGATATTCATTTCCGTCACCGTCACGGACCGTACGGGACGTCAGGATTTCCTGTAAGACGGAATTGGTTTTGGAACGCTGGCCTGTGTGTGTCATGGTCTGCGTTCTTCAGAGTCTATGAGGCAGACACGGCCAGTGCTATCTCAACTGTCAATGTGTTGGGATGAAGAGTCACGGCACGCAGCACACGATTAACGATTCCGTCCGAAATCGCCGCTGCAGCGCCGTTGGACTGTGACTTTGCGAGTTTAACCGCAGGAGCGACACACCGTAGCACTGGATTTTCGTCTCCTGCAAGGGTCAATACCCCCTGTGTAGCGTCGTTGGACTCCAACGAGACTACACAGGGGGCAGTCCGGCGGACAATCTCACAATTCTATACTCCAACGGCGCTACAAAACGTCTCTCGTCTCCCGAATGGACTCTACCGAAAAATCACGGTTGACGCTGCTTCAGGAATAGAGGGCCCTCTCAATTACTGCGATCCCTCAACGTGCAGTGCATAACCATCCTCGGTCTCTGGTCAAGATAACTCCAACTACGCTTTTTCCTTCGCCAAGCGTTTCGTCCAGCTGTCGTGGATCTCGGTGAAGATGTCCGTCAGCGACTTCGAGATGTCCCACTGCGGGTAGTGGGCTTTCATCTTCGAGAGGTCGGAGATGTAGCAGATGTGATCGCCGGAGCGGTTTTGGTCATCGTAGTCGTAGATCATCTCGTTTCCGGAAATCTCTTCAATCAGCTGGAATGCTTCCAGAATCGAGCAGCTGTTGTCGCGGCCCCCGCCGAGGTTGTAGACCTCGCCGCTGCGCGGGGATTCGATAAACGCCTCCATGAAGCGGGCCACGTCTAGCGAGTGGATGTTGTCCCGCACCTGCTTGCCCTTGTATCCGAAGATGGTGTATTTGCGGCCGATCATGTTGCACTTGACGAGGTAGCTCAGGAACCCGTGTAACTCGACGCCGGAGTGGTTTGGCCCCGTCAGGCAGCCACCGCGCAGGCAGGCGGTCTTCATGTCGAAGTACCGTCCGTATTCCTGCACCATGATGTCGGCCGCCACTTTCGAGGCGCCAAAAAGGGAGTGCTTGGACTGATCGATCGGGAAGTCCTCGGCGATCCCGTCGGCAAAGTCCGGATCGGCGTAGTCGTAGCGGGTTTCTTGCTCGACGAGGTCGAGCGTGTTGGGACGATCGCCGTAGACTTTGTTCGTGGACATGTGCACGAAGCTGGCGTCGCGGGCGTGTCTGCGCGTAGCCTCCAGCAGGTTGAGTGTGCCGACGGCGTTGGTGTCGAAATCGTCGAACGGGATCGCCGCCGCACGGTCGTGCGAGGGCTGGGCGGCGGAGTGGACGATGGCGTCGGGCTCGAGCGTCTCGATCAATTCCAGGACGCCCGAGCGATCCCGAATGTCGAGTTCGTGGTGGGTAAACCGGGGGAGCGTTTCCGAGAGGCGTTGTTGGTTCCAGCGGGTGTCGCCTTCGGGGCCGAAGAACTCGGCGCGCATGTTCGAGTCCACCCCGTGCACGTCCCACCCGCGCTCGGAAAAATACGTGGAGACTTCGGAGCCAATGAGGCCGGACGAGCCGGTGACGAGGAGTTTGCGATTCATTTGTGTTTTGAAACGGAGGATATAGGAATTCAGATCGGGTGATCTGAGCGAAGAGGAATTACCAGCCTGCCAGCTGGAGGAGTTTCTGGATCCCTCGGATGAAGGGATTGGTCATGTAGGGTTGGGTGCGTCGGAGCCAGGTATGGACCCATTTTTCGAAACCGGTGCGTGGATCGGTGAGCTCGCCGTTCACCGGGAGCCCCATGGAACGGCCCTTCTCCGACCAGTCCACGTCCCAGATGTTGATTTTGCGAAAGGGCTCTGTGCCATGTTCGCGGAGGAGATCGACGATTTGGCGGTCCCAGTGGTAGTGTTGGCTCGTGTCGATCGTCCGCATGTCAATTCCGAGGTCTTCGTACCCCGCGATCCACGACTCTTCGAGGGGCTCTGCGCGGTGCACGTCCGCGTGCATGAAATTGTACTGCCGGTAAATCGTGATGGGCCGCTTGTCGGGGTTGTTGAGGCGTTCCCAGCACTGATACCATCGCTGTTTGCTTTTCATGCGCTCCCAGTTGGCGTACTGGTAGTGCAGCACGGGCACGCTGTCCATGCGGAGCCGAGGAGCGTTGTCAGGGAGGGGAACGCGCGGGCTGTGGATTGGCTGCCCCTGGTGTTCGGTGCCGTCATCGACGAAGCCGAAGGGTTTGTAGTTGGAACCGTCCAGCCAGGCCCCGGAGACGTTCGGGGCAACGTTGGCCCAGCGAAACTCGATGACTGTGCCCGGCTCCGCCGCGAGCATCTGCGACCATTGCGGGCTCGTCATCCACTTCGCCGCAAGGATTTCATCGGCGTCGAGCGCAATCAAAATGCGAGGAGTGTCCGGACATAACGTGCGGGCGGCCTCGATGAGAAGCTGCTGGCGCGCAGATTCGTCGTAGGCGTCGGTATCGTTGTCGATGAGGTGGACCTTTTCGAATCGGCGAGCAATCTCGCGCGACTCATCCTCCGAATACTGATCGGCCACGATGATGTGGTCGGCCCACGTGCTTGCGCACTGGAGAAATCGTTCGAGAATCCAGGCCTCGTTCTTGACGGGGGTGAGGCAGATGAGTGTGGGGGAAGCGGACATGAATGCAGGCTCTGCGTAGGAGAGCGAAGAAGAGAGTCGGGAGAGCGGCTCCCGACTCTTTTCATTCGACAGGGAAATAACCGGACAGCACCCGTTTACGCCATCATCGGCAATTGCTCGTGGGCCAGAAGCTTCGACAGGCCCTCCCGAAGACTGTGACTCGCGCTCGTCCCCGCGAGCGTCATCAACCGTGTGGTGTCGGCACGCTGGTGGAGCTTATCGACGGACCGGGTTCGGTCGTCGCGTTGCTTGATTTCGATCGGCATCCCGGTAAGGTCACGCAGCGTCTCAATAATCTCTTCGGCCGAGTACTCGGTGCCCGTGCCGACGTTTGTCACGGCGTAGCCATTCTCATAATCGGTCAGGTCGGCTTCACTAAGAGCAAGAAGAAGGTCGGCCATGTCCTCGACGTAGATGTAGTCGCGCTTCGTGTGGATATTTCCGAGCGGCACTACGGGGCCGTCCTGGAGGCTCTCCATGATGTGGGGAATGAGGTGCGGGTTCGTTTCGAACGCACCGTACGTATTGAAGAGGCGTGCGGCAACGACTTGCAGATCCGTCGTTCGGGCGAGGTGTTCACAAACGTCTTCAGTCAAGAGCTTGCTTAGCCCATAAACGTCCACGGGCGCAGGCGCCAGGTCCTCGGAGATCAGCTCGTCGACGCTCGGGTAAATGGCCCCGCTAGAGGCGACGACTGCGGTCTGGACGTCGGCATTCGCAGCTGCTTCGAGCACGTTGTACGTGCCATCGACGTTCACGCGGAGCGTCTCGTCCGGGTGGGCGTCGCAGAACGGGATGAAGTGGTGCGCCGCCAGGTGAAAGACGACCGACGGTTGGGCGGAGGCCATGGCCGCAGCGAGCGCGTCGCGGTCCATGATGTCGGCGTCCACGATGGTGATCTGGTCGGCAAATTCTGCGAGATTGTCCCGCGAGCCGGCGCAGAAGTTGTCGTAAACGGTAACGTCGTATCCGGCCTGAAGGCAACGGGCCACGAGCCAGCGTCCGATGAAGCCAGCGCCGCCGGTAATAAAGGCGTTGTTCTGAGGCATGAGAGTGAAGGGGGAGGGAAGAGAAGAGAAACGGGGGCAGGAGCCGTCGCGCCTGCAAAATGCAGTAAGAAAGTAGCCCGCTCGCAGGCCGCGTCACAAAACCTGTGGATGAACCCAAGACCTACATTTTACGCACGTACAGTGCGCTTCTGGTTTGGGGCGAAGGGGGAGAAGACGTATCGGGAGGGGAATGACGGGATGTGCCCCCGGCGTTCGGGCCCCGTGTACCTGTGGTTCTCCGGCTCCAACGTTTTCCGCTCACGTGAAAAGAAGATGTCTCCCAAATAGTGGTGCAGCGCACGGAGCACCCGTTTGCAGGACCTGCACTCATGCGTGCACTGCCGGCTCAGATTTGTGTGGTTGGACGGAGGTATACACCGACTCCAGTACGTCAACGAGTGCATCGACAGAGTACTGCGTTTCGACGAGTTGCTGTCCGCGGGTGCCCATTTCGGTGCGGCGGGCTGGGTCGGCCAGCAGGGTTCGAATCGCCTGTGCAACGGACGCCCCCGTCTGTTCGGCCACGAGGCCGCCGCCGTTGCCTTCGATGAGCGTGTCGAGCCCGTGTGCGGGGCCGCCGATCACGGGCTTGCCGTAGCTCCAGGCTTCCAAGTACACGGCGGGCAGAATCTCGAACTTTGAGGGCATGCAGAAGACCGTGCAAGCGTCGTAGGCGTCGGCTTTTTCCTGCTTGCTCACGAAACCGAGTACGTGCATCCGCGGGTCGATCGCCTCCAACGCCGTTTGCATGTCGTCCTCGACAGGACCGATAAAGACGAATTGGGTCTCCGGGTCTGTGTCCCACACCTTCTGTGCGGCGTCAGAAAGGGCGGAAATGCCTTTGTACTCCACCATTCGCCCGACGAAGAGGACGATTGGGTCGTCGCCCAGGCCGTGCCGCTCGCGAAACCCGGCGCCGTCGGCCGTGTCGGGAAGAAGCGGCACGACACCGTAGAGGTGAATCAGCTCACGCGGCACCCCGAGATCCACCAGCAGTTCACGGTCCGTTTCCAGGAGGGCCAGGACGGCATCGGAGCGGCGGTAGTGGGCGACGCTGTCGTCGTCGTCTCCGTGTTGGCCGGGGTGGACGTACGGCGTAACGACGAACGGAACGTCAAACTCACGGGCCACCTCCTGCGCCGTCCAGCCAAGGTATCCACCGGCGATGGAGTGCACGACGTCAACGCCGTCCATCAGCTCCCGGAGCTTTGGGGCGTACACGTTCCGGAAGAAGGGGTAGCCGAATCGGCGGAGCGCGTGGTACTTGTACCGGGCGAGTCGCGGGATGCACCGCACGGCAATCGGGAGCATGCGGAGCCGATCGGTCAGGGTCGGGGTGAGGGCGTGTACCGGCACGTCCCCGTCCACGTAGCTCTCAAACGAGGGGAGGAGAAGACTGTCGTCGAGCGGATTCAGTCGTTCGGGCACCGAATACTCTTCAAACTGAGTGGCGGCCACCTCGACGTGGTGTTCGCGAGCGAGCTCATTCAGAACGAGGCGCGTCTGGGTCTCGACGCCTCCGACAAACGGGTGATAGCGGTGAGCAACGAAGAGGACGTTCATGGCAACGGAGGGGCGAAGAGGAATTAGGAAGACACGGGACTCACGGGGTCGGTTGGGGCGTCGACGTCGGAGGGCGTTTCGTCGGTCCGCATCGACTCCACCCAGTCGTTAGACGATTCGTAGCCGGTCGTGAGGAGAATGTCGCCGAATTGTTCAATGAAGTACTCGGCGTGGGCGGGCGTGAAGTGGTTCACCCAGTCGCCGGCGACGCCCTTGCGGTAGTGGCTATTGGCGTCGGATTGTCCGCGGGATCGTCCACTGGTCTTTTTCTCGAAGCGGTGGTCGTAGACCCGCCCCAGGAGCATTTCGCCGGTGACCTGGGTCGGGCGACGAAGGCCGTCCAACATCGGATGTCGATTGGCCAGCCGGTTGAGCGCCGTTCGGGCAAAGTGCGCCGCCTTCTCGCGCATCAGAAAGACGCCGTCCCAGGACATCAGTCCAAGAAACTCGAAGATCTCCAGGAAGCCTTCGTAGGGACGGCTCGTAAGGTCTTCCATTTTTACTTCCAGAATGGGGTCCTGATTGTAGTTCCAGGATGCCAGGTTGTGCAGGCACTGAGCCGAGAACTCCATTTCCAGAAAAAGGCCCTCCTCTTTCGAGACCGATTGGAGGTTCTGTCTGTGCTTCTCCAAGTGCGGGAGGCCGTCCGTGGGATGGCTATTGCGGTGGGAGAAGTAGCCGGAGACGATGACGTCGCGGGGATCACGGATTACGTGGAAGCCGTGGGTGCCGTCGAGGGCATCGGCCTGGGCCTGATCGGCCGTGATGCAGGACAGAAAGTCGAGTCCATTTTCGTCGAAGTAGGTTCCCAACTCCGTCCGCTCAAACGAGGTACGGTAATCCGTGAGGGGGCCCTGCGCGTTCGGGGATTTTGGGTCGAGCACCATTCCATAGGTGTGGCCGGATTCGCGGAAGACTTCCTCCACGATGGTGCGGATCCAGGTGGACGCGCATTTGTGGTGGCCGTAGTAAACGAAGCTCATTGGAAGAGAGGGGAAGGAAGAGGAAGAGAGTCATTCCGTGAGAAGGTCACGGAGACGACCGGTCGTGACCGGCCAGTCGAAGGAGTCGGCGTACAGGGTCGTTGCTTGTTTTCGCAACGCCGGGTGGGAGTCCGGGGTGGCAAGGAGGTCACGCACTTTGGTCCCGAAGGTGTCAGGCGAGCTCTCCTCCACTGCGAGGAAGGCGTCCCCGTTGTGGCGGCGTAGGACCTCGTCCGTGCTCGCGCCCAGGGTGGTGACGGTCGGGAGGCCGTGCTGAAGGGCTGCCATGAATGAGCCTCGGCGGGTCGACACGCCGTCGCGGTAGGGGGCAACGAACACGTCCATCGCCGATAGGGCGGTGGATACCTGTTCGTGTGGGCACTTCCCGAGATCGTGGAGTGGACCTGTGTGGTCCTGCTCCTCGGCGAGGCGGCGCAGGGTGTCCCCATCGCCGCCCGCATAGAGGAGGGTCACCGGGGCGTCCGAAGTACTGTTGGCTCGGAGAGCAGCACGGACGTGGTCCAGTCGTCGCCCGTACCCCAGCGATCCAAAGAAGCCGAGCACGCGAGTATCGCCGCTGAGTCCCAACCGATCTCGGGCCTCCAGGCGGGAGAGGCCGACGTGGGGCACGTTGGACCCGACGGGGAGATGTGCGACCCGGGCGTGGGGCAACCACCGTTTTACCGACGTGCACCAGGTGGAGGCGGCGGACACGATGAGATCGGCGTGCCGACCCATCATGTACAGTTGGAGGCGTTGCCAGACCGGTGCGAGACTAAAGTGCTCAAATCGGGCGTACGCCTCGTGGAGAACCAGTCCGATCCGGGTCCGGCTCGACTCGGCCTTCACACGAGCGAGCAGGCGCGACAGATATGGATTCATCGAGAACCGCCCGCTGTACGACAGGGGGTTGTACTGCACAAGGAGCCAGTCGGGGGACATCTCGGTCACCGTCGTTGCGGCCTCCATGATGCTTCGCCCGCCGCCCGGAAAGGCCCGTTCTACGCGGACGCCCGGGAGGGGCGTCCATTCCGACTGGGCCGTCAGGATGGTCGTGTCGATCCCCAAATCGGCCAGGTGGGTGGCCTGGAGCGCTGTGTAGTCCCCGATCCCGTCGATCGTTGGCGGAATGGTTGGAAAGAGGGTGGCGACGGTCATTGGGAAACGGAGGGGTACGGGACAAAATCCGTCGTGGACGCAAAGGGTCGGTTTGGAGAAAAGAGCGTGTCGTCGTATCGATGAACGAAAGAGCTGAGGGAGCGCCGGACGCTGAGATGGGTCTGCTCCCACGCTTGCATGGGCAGAGCCGGGCGGTCGATACTCCCATCATTCACGCCGGTGGGGGAAGTCCCAGGGTGCATCTGTGCCTCGACGTTCATCAGAGGGTGAGCGATGAATCGCTCGGTGTAGAAAACGGGCGCGCCGAAGGTATATTTGTGCAAGAGCAGTGCTGCAAGTGAACGTGTGTGACGAGCTGTCGTCTCTGAGACGACAAAAACGCCTCGTGAGTCAGAAGATATAGCCCCTTACGAGCTAGCGCCACAGTGATCGGCGCAGAGGAAACGGGAGGTTTGGTGCATCCCCCCTCGGGGGAGGACAAGGCCCAATTCCCGGAGGAAGGGGGCACTTTTGCCGTGTAGTGTGCTTCGATGCGTCTACGCGTTGACTGAGGAGGGCTGAGTACTGTTGGAGGACTCTGAGTCGGACTGGTTGGACTGCTGCAGATTGTGAAACTCCGAGAACCGGCCATTGCGAGCCAGCAGCTCGTGATACGACCCCCTTTCGACGACGCGCCCCTCTTCGAGGACCAGCACCTTGTCGGCGTTTTCGATCGTGGAGAGACGGTGTGCGATTGTGATGACGGTGCGGTTCTGCATCAGGTAGTCCAGGGACTTTTGAACCAGCCGTTCCGAAACGGTATCGAGGGAGCTGGTTGCCTCATCCAGAATGAGAATCTCGGGGTCGCGGAGAATGGCCCGGGCAATGGCGATGCGTTGCCGCTGGCCCCCGGACAGACGGACGCCTCGGTCCCCTAAGAAGGTGTCGAACCCGTCTTCCATCTCCGAGACGAACTCAAGAGCGTGAGCCTTCCTGGCGGCCTCTCGGATCTGGTCTTCCGTCGCCTCGGGAAGTGCGTATGCGATGTTATTCCGTACACTGTCATTAAACAGGAAGGTGTCTTGGCTTACGATCGAGATCTTGTCGCGGAGCGAGGCGATCTTATAGTCCCGGATGTCGATCCCATCGACGTAGATGGTGCCCTCGTTTGGGTCGTAGAACCGGACGATTAGGTCGGCCAGAGTCGATTTGCCCGAGCCCGAGAGTCCGACCAGAGCGGTAATGGTTCCCCGCTTAATTGTGGCGCTTACGTCCTGTATAACGGGCTGGCCCGGCTCGTACGAGAACGATACGTTTTCGAGACGAATCTCATCGTCGAAGGACTGCAGCACACGATCTCCATCCTCAAGGTAGGGCTTATCTTCCTCCCGCAGCAGTTCATTGAGGTTAGTAAGGGAGCCCTGGACCACCCCCATTTGGGCACGGGAGGCGTTGAGAGACCGCGCGACGGGGAGTAGGCGCATCAAGGCAAACATGAACGCAAACAGGGTTGGAGTCGTGAGGTGACCCGGCATAACGAAGAAAACCACTGCGGTCACCATGAGGAGAATGAGCGACGTTGAGGCAATGCCTTGTGAGAGAGGACCGATTCGCGCACTCCGTTTCGTGGTGTAAATGTTTGCCTTTGCTGTTTCCCGACTGGTCTCTTCGAACTTTTCTCGCTCGTGGTCCTGGGCCCCGAACGCCGTGACGGTTCGTATGCCGCTAACGAGTTCGGTCACGGTCGAAGCGAACTGGCCGTTGGCCTCGGTGATGTGGTGACTCCCAGCGAGCAGGCTGCGGAGCATTGGATTGATGACGACAAAAAGAATTGCGCAGAGCCCAATGGCGATCAGGGCCAATTGCCACGAGAGGAAAAGAGTGGCCCCCAGGTAGGCGATCAGGAGAAACACGTCCGATGTCACGTTAAACCAGATATTGAACAATTGTCGGGTCCGCTGCACCTCAGCAGTTAACGTGTTAATAAGCTCACCGACCTGGGTCGTCGAGTAGAATCGGAGCGACACGGACAGCAACTGGTCGGCAACGGCTCGACGGAGCCGAAGCAGCACCGACTCGCTCATTTTGACGTTGGCGACCTCGGAGGCATATCCGACCAGGACCCGGAGCCAGACGGTGGCGAGAATGAGGCCGGAGACGTGATACAGCCGATACATCCGAGAAGCATCCACTTGGAGCACGACTTCATCGAACCAGACCCATCCGGTGCGAAAGGCAGATCCATCCGAACTAAGCAATCCTTCCAGGAACGGAACCACGAGTCCGATGCCGATTCCCTCTAGGCCAGCGCCAAGGATTGACAGAAAGAGGGTGGCGATCACGAGTCGCCGCTCCTTCTTAAGATTCTCGAAGATGATACGGTATTTGGCGAGGGATGAGATCATTATTGACAGAAACAGAAGAAGGAAGGGGGAATGGGAGGGAAAAATCGCATTTTAGGCCGCGTAGTATCGGAGCCATTCATTCCGGGTCGCGGTCGAAAACCACTCTTCCGACTCGCGGCGCGCGGCGCGGCCAACGGCTGCTCGACGGGTCTCGTCCGTGTGAAGGGCATCAACGATTTTCAACGCTTGGGACGTTGTGTCGAACAGGTATCCCGACGTGCCGTCCTCAATAAGCTCGGTATAGCCCCCACGCCGGTGGCAAACGACCGGAAGACCTGTGGCCATTGCTTCCGTGACGACCCGACCGTGAGGCTCGGTCCACACTGGATCGGTGCGGTAGTAGAAGCAGTCGAGAGACCGCAAAAAGACGTCGGCCTCGACCGAGCCGGCCGGTAAAAGCTCTAGGTTCGGGTGAGGGCCCAGTTGGTCCGTGAGACAGGTGCCGCCCAGAATACGAACGCGCATTCCTGCCTCCAGGCATTCTCGATAGAAGGACGGGTCGTCCGGGTGGTGCTTCCTCGGATCGTCGCGACTGAGACGGCCCACCGTGAAGGGGGCATTGTCGGAGCGGGTCGTTCGATCCGGAGGGTGAAACTTGGAAAGATCAATTGGTGATATTTCGACCCGCCCCGGTCGACCGGCCCACTCTCGAACGAGATCGGACGCGTACACGAACTCGGTACGAGCGTACATGCCCAGATCCTTGAGCTCCTCTATGCGTGCGTCGAGGAAGTCCTGGCTGATGATATTGCACACGACGATGATGCGTTTGGGGCGTGAAAGCCAGAGCCAGCGCCCGTATCCAAAGTACATGCCCACAAATACACACGTCCCCCGAAACGGGATGGATAGCGTTTTAGGGCGAATCAAGTGGATCGGATACTCCTCTTGAAGGGCGGGGGCAACCGGTTCCCAGTGCCCGGCCCACAAGCGTGCCGGCCATTCGTTGTCCCGAAATTCGCGGTATAACCGAAGGGCACGACGTTCACTGCCGCCGTAGGGATTCCAGAATGGGTTGATGATGTTAGTCATTAGAAGGGGATGTGAGCCATTAGCTGTGAGCCATTAGAAGGGGCGATGGAAACGGAGCAAGTCCAAAGGGGCTTAGAACTTCAGCGGGTGGAAAATGCTGAGGGCACTCGTTTCGGGGGAACGTACTTTTCCGGTCTATGTGGTCGCCAACGGCAGTCGCCTGCTCTTCTCAGAGCAAAAGACCGTTGCAAGAGACGTAGTCCTTACTCCAGCAGCCGGAGGGTAAGAAGGGCCACACTCGAAAGAGTGCCCACGATACTCGAAATGAGACCGAAGCTCAGACTCCGGCGCCGCTTCTGTGTGACAGCCAGCACGTCGTTGTCCTGAATCTGTGGATAGCTTGCTCCTTCTTCGAGAATGTTCTCGAGGTTTTCCCTGTAGATCTCTTGCCGCTTCCCGTCGACCGTTCGGTAGATCGCCACAAAGTTTTTCTGCCGGGTGCCGGGTTCGTCGAGCCCGAGGCCGGGGACGGAAACGACCGAAAGCATTTCGATCAAGTCGATGTCTTGTTCGACCCGCCAGAGGCCGGGTTGGCCTACGGTGCCCCAGACGTTTACGATGATCGTTGCCCGACCCGGACGGGCATACTCGCGGACTTGAGTTTGGTCGCTCCTCGCTCGCGCGGAGGTCGAACTCTCGTCTTGGGCGACGACGGACTGGAGGGGGCCCGCTGTGAAGAGGAAGAAGAAGAGGGGGAGGAGATAGAAAAGGCGGTACATGGTAAGGAGAAGGGGAGAAAACCAAAGGGGGAAGTCGAACAAATGGTACGGAAATGAGCAGCCCGATCCGTGAGTCTTTGGAGCACAGGTCGTCAGTTGCGAGATTCCACGTGCTCCAACTTTCGCTCGCTTGTGTTCGCGAGTGGAGGGATGAGTCGATTGGGTTTAACCATGGGTCCGGGTGGACGGAAGACGATCCTTCATTTGGCAGAACCGGTCTCCGATGGGCTCCGAACGGACGATCGGGAGTTACGGAGTGAGATCGATCGGATGCCGAATGGCTAAGCGAGAAGGCAGAGGGGCTTCTGGCGTGACGAGAAGCTCGACAGGGGATTACCGGTCCGTGAGAACTGGTTTTTCCAGGGCGGCACGGATGAGAGGGGCAGCGTCGTATGCTTGATGGATAATGTCGCAGACGTTGGCAATGTCTTGGTCGTCGACGGCCGTGCCGGTGGGGAGGGCCAAGAGCTGTGAGGCGAGCCGCTCGGTGCCGGGGAGTGCACGGCCTGCGTTGGGCTGCTCCGTTCGGTAAGGCTCCATCCGGTGACAGCCGGGGTGGAAGTAGCGGCGGGCGAGCACGTTCTCGGCCCGCAAAACGGCGAGAAGTTCGTCGCGCGTCAAGGGGGCGTCGGGCCCGACCTCAACGACAATGTACTGGTAGTTGCGGGCCTCCGTCTCGTCGTATTCGATGAGGTGAAGGCCGTGAAGCGGGGAGAGCAGCGCGCCGTACGTGCGGTAGTGGCGACGATTCGTCTCCACAATGTCCTGCATGCTGGAGAGGGACGTGAGCCCCATGGCCGCGCACACCTCCGACATTTTGGCATTCGTTCCCAGCGCCTCTACCTCGTCGGACGGAGAGTATCCAAAATTGGCCCCCTGCCGGATACGGGCGGCGAGGTCGTCGTCGTTGGTGGCCACGGCGCCGCCTTCGAAGCTGTTTACGAACTTCGTAGCGTGGAAACTGAAGGCTTCGGCGTCACCGAGGGTGCCAACCGGACGTCCCTTGTAGGTACATCCAAACGCGTGAGCCGCATCGAACAGGAGGGCGAGTCCGTGGGCGTCCGCAATCTCCTGAAGCGCGTCGACGTTGCAGGGGCGACCCCAGAGGTGCACGCCGAGAATGCCGCTCGTGCGGGGCGTAATGAGCTGCGCCGCATGATGGGGGTCGAGGTTGTGGGTTTCGGGATCCGCGTCGCAGAATACAGGCGTAATCCCATTGAGGCGAAGGGCGTGCACTGTCGCGACGAACGTAAACGACGGGACGATGACCTCGCCGGTGAGGTCGAGCTCTCGAATCATGAGTTCGAGGGCCAGCGTTCCGTTGGCGAGTGCCACGCAATGCTTTGCACCGGTCAATTTCTCAAGTTCACCCTCAAACTCCTGCACGATGGGGCCATTGTTCGTGAGCCATCGGTTCTCGAACATGCGGTCCACGAGCGCATCGAACTGGTCTCGGTCCCCCAAGTTGGGGCGGCCGACGTGTAAGGGCTGATTGAACAACGGCGGGCCGCCGAGAACCGCTAGGGGGCGAGTCGTCAGGGGGGCGCCGATCTGAGGATGCTTTGGGGTTGCCGGTTTCGCCGACAGTAGCTTGTCGATGGGGGGAGCAGTAGACATGGCGCGTAGGAACAACGGGGGAGGGTGAAGGGGGCCCGTAATCTATGATGTTCGCGTGTCGTGCCGGTGAGTCATTGGAGCATAATCGGATAGGAGTCGGATTGAATACCCCCACGACAATGCGCGCTGACTGGAGGAGATTGGGAACATTCCGTCGTTCGACGGTGAGAGGTGACCATTCGTTAGCGACCGTTGAGTCTCCCGACCGCTCGCTCTAATAGGGATCCCAAAATCGGAAATGGGAGCGAACGGTCACGATCTCCGTTCCCTCCTCGTTTCCCAAAATCGTCGGACGCGCCAGGGGCATTTGGCGTGTATTCCCTATGTCATCGCCTCTTCGGGGACGTCGGCCTTCTCGAGTTCGTGGCGCAGGGACTCCACGAGCGTTGAGATGTGTGGCTCATGGACCAACGAGTCGTGGTCGCCGGGGATGGTGTAGATCTCGAGAGTCCCCTCCACCATCTCGTTCCATCCCAGATCATCTCCAATACGTCCTTCGAAGTCGCCCTTGTCGGAGGCTCCGAACAAGACGATCCGGCCCGGATACGGTTCGACTTCATACTGGCTGGCGGCGTGGTGAAAGGCCCGGACCATGAGAATCTCGCGGAACGCGTGCGGCATCGTCCATCCCATGGTTTCGTAAAGGGCAATGCCCCACTCGCGGAATCGATTGCGCTCCACGAGGAGTCGCTTGCTGAGGTACTTCTTCACGTACGTCCACCCGTCCTCTGAAAGACGATTCAGCCGCATGCGGAGCCGGTCGGTAAACCGAAACGGCTCTTGCGGCGAAAGGTGCGGATAGTACGTGTCCAGGAACGCGAGTAACTGGACGTCTTCGTCGTTGCGCAGAAGCTGTTGCGCCATCTCGTAGGCAATCACCCCGCCGCCCGAGTACCCGCCCAGCAGATAGGGCCCGCTGGATTGAACAGTGCGAATCGCGGCGAGATAGTCCGTCGCCATCGCCTCAATAGTCTCGTGCGGGCTGAACTTTCCGTTGACGCCCCGGGCTTGGAGGCCGTACACCGGTTGATCTGAGCCGAGGCGAACCGCCAGATCGCGGAAGTTCAGGACGTTCCCGCCTGCCCCGTGGACGCAGAAGAAGGGCGTCCGATCGCCACCCGGCTGGATCGGTACGAGGGGATTGAACGTCGATTCGCCCTGTGAGGGAGTAGCAGAAGGGGTACTGAGCGCGAGGCTCATTTCTTCTTCTGAAGTTGCAGTCCCATCCCCGCTATCGGGCGAGAGGGAAATTCCTTTCTCCTCCCGGATCAGATCCGCGTACTCGGCAATCGTGGGGGCCTGCAGCAGGGCCGAGAGGGGGAGGTCCACCCCCAACTCGTTCTTTACCTTCGAGAAGATCCGAACGGCGATGAGGGAATGGCCGCCGATGTCGAAGAAGTCGTCGTGGATGCCGATGGAGCCGATACCGAGCATCGATTCCCAGATCCGGGCGACGGTCCGCTCAATCTCGTCGCGCGGCGCATCGGCAGCGTCGGACGAGGCGTCCTCGGCTTCGCTGTTCGCGTCCTCAGAGCTTGGCGCCGGGAGGCCGTAGGTGTCGTCAATGTGTCCCTGCAAAGCGTTCACGTCTACGGGGGAAACGACGACCTGCGGGACGCCCGTGGTCGTGAGCAGTCGGCGGAAGACCTCACGTCCCTCCGCGACAGTCAGGGAATGATCCGCGTCGACGGCCCATTCGCTTGGAGTTCCGGTCGACGACCGTCGGCGCGTCCGGGGCGAGAGGGTGTCGGTGTTCGACAGTACGTCCACGGGGACTCGCTTCATGGAAAACGCGTCGATGGTGCCGACGAGCCGTCCGTCGTCGTCCCAAAGGGTTACGTCGAACGACACCAGATCGCGGTCGGCTGGATTGCTGCATCGCATCCGGCTGATCACGGTGGCGGGGAGGGGCCGAACGAACGTAGCGTTTTCGTAGGTGATCGGCACGTAGAAGTCGCGGTGCTCTGCGTAGTTGTTTAGGACCGGCAGGCCGAAGGCCGTAGCGATGTCGAGCAGGGCCGGGTGGGTGTGCACGGTGTCCAGGTCGGTGGCAAACGTGTCGGGGAGCTCAAGCTTTGCCCATGCCGTGGAGCCGTTCAGCACCATCCACTTCAGAACATCCCACCGCGGGCCGAAGTCCATGGTCTCGTCCTGGTAGTTTTCGGGAAAGCCCGTCTCGGCGTCGAAGCGTGAGCCTTCAGGAATGAGGGTCGACAGGTCGACGGGGTCGGATTCGGTCGCGTCCTCTGAAGCAACGTCCACCCGTCCGTGCGCATGGTCAAGCCATCCGTCGGCGGTCTTGCTCGAAATTGTGGCCTGGAGCCCGGCCGCCGTGCCTTCTTCGAGAAGGACCTCAACGTCGAGGGGGGCGTCCACACGAAGCGGCTCCTCGAACGTCAAGTCGTGGATCCGAACCGAGGCGCTGGGGTCAATCTGTCGCAGCGCGGCGGTAAGAAGCTCCACGTAGCCGGTTCCCGGCAGCACGGCGGTGCCGTCGGGCAGGCGGTGCTCGTCCACGAGCCACTGGTCCGGCGCAAGCGTACCCGTAAAGCGGTGCGTCGCGTTGTCTTGGGTCCAGCGGGTCAGCACCGGATGCTGAATGTCGGTGCCGTCAGTGTCGTCGTCGCCGAGAGCGGCGGCCATACCTACGTCCTGCCACGCGCTCCAGTCGATCGCGATTGTCGGGAGGCCCTCCAGCGTGAATTCGTGGGCGGCGGCGTTGAGGTACGCGTTTGCGGCGCAGTAGTCCACCTGGCCGGGGAGGCCCAGCAGGGCACTCACCGACGAAAAGAGCACGACCTGCTCCACCGGCTGTTTTTTGAGCACGTCGCGGAGGACCTTCGTACCGGTCACCTTCGGGGCGAGGACGCGCTCGACGTCCTCGGTCGACTTCATGGGGATGGGCGCATCGTCGAGAACCCCTGCGGCGTGGAAGGCGCCCCGAATCGGGCCGATGGTCTTCGCCGTCCGCTTCACGACCGCACGCATCTGCGCTCGGTCGGTAACGTCGGCGGCCTCGACCGTAACCTGTGCACCAAGCGACTCAATCTGTTGGATCGAGCGAATCTTTTGCGCGGTTGCATCGGCAGGGCTTCGGGTGGACAGAATCTCGTCCCACTCCGTTCGCGGGGGCAGCCCCGACCGACTCACGAGGACAAAGTGGGCGGGGACCGTCTCCGCCACGTCCTCGACGAGGGAAAGGGCAAGTCCGCCGGTTCCCCCGGTGACGAGGTAGACGCCCTCGGAGTCGAGCGACATGGGGGCATTGTCGTTGGACGATACGGAGAGGGACTCGTAGGTCTGCGTATAGCGCCGACCGCGTCGGTAGGCCACCGTTCGGTCTTGGGGGGACGAGGTAATTTCTTTCCACACCCCGGAGGCACTCGACTCGTCGACGTCGAGGACGCGGGGCTCTACGTTTGGAAGCTCGCGCGGGAGCACCCGGGCCGGGCCGAACAGGGTGGCCTTCTCCGAGTGGATGGTCGTATCTCCGGGAAGCGCGTGGAGGTGATCGCCGAGGATCACGAGGTCGAGCCGCTGCGAGAGCCCGCTTGTGCCGAGCACTTTTGCGAGGGCGAAGAGGTGCTTCCAGCCGGCCCCGACCTTCTCCAGAGACGAGGGCGCGGACGAACCGGTCACGTTCCAGGCGTGCACGATGCGATCGAGGTCGCCCGTCGTCGCTCCCAGTTCGTCGAACAGTCGCTCCACGTCAGAGTCCTGATTGGCGCGGACGACAAAGTTTCCGTTTCGTCGCTGCTTGAAGCGCCAGCCCTGATCGACGCGAATGACGTTCACGCCGTCCTGAACGGCCCGATCAATGAGGGAAGGGGCCACGCTGTCGTCGGCAAACACGAGCCAGGTTTCCCCCTCGACGTCGTTGGTTTCCGATTCTATGATCGACGGGGACCAGGACGGAAGAGAGAAGAAGGAATCGACGGACTCGCGCCGCTCCAGCGGGTCGGTTGACGTTCGCGATTCGCCGGGGGTAATCCAGTGAGACTCGCGCGCAAACGGGTAGGACGGAAGCGGAATGCGTCGGCGGGTGTCGTCGGGATCGCGAAGCACCGACCAGTCGATCTCTACGCCCGCTTCCCAGACGCGGCCGAGAGCCTGGAGGACGAACTCGTCGTCCTGGGCCGTCTCTTTCGGGTGCCGAATCGTGGGGCACACCACGAGGGTGTCGGGGCGGTCGTCGTGCACGTCGGCAAAGGTGGACAGCGTGTGGCCGGGCCCAATTTCGAGGAGGAGCGGATTGGAGAGCTCAAGCAGTGCGCGTACGCCGTCCGAAAAGCGTACGGTGTCGCGCAGGTGGCGTGTCCAGTACGCGGCGCTGGTGGCTTCGTCATCCGTAATCCAGGTGCCGCTAAGGTTCGAGGCGAAGCGGCGGGTCGGCGGTTGGAGATCCACCCGCTCCACCGCCGTTCGGTACTCGTCGAGAATCGGATCCACCATGGGGGAGTGGCCGGCCACGTCGATGGGAACGACCGTTCCTTCGACGTCCCGATCCAGGAGCTCAAGCCGAAACGCCTCGATCGCGTCGGCGGCACCGGACACGACGCACATGCTGGGGGCGTTGATGGCGGCGATGGAGAGCGCGTCCGGGAGAAGCGGGCGCACGTCGTCCGCCGGCATCGGGACGCTCAGCATGCCGCCGGAGGGCAACGTCTCAAACAGGCGGCCGCGGACGCACATGAGCCGAAGCGCCTCTTCGAGAGACATGACCTCCGCGATGCACGCGGCTGCGTATTCCCCGGCACTGTGGCCAATCATTCCGTCCGGCTCGACTCCCCACGAGAGCCAGAGCCGAGCCATAGCCACTTCGATGGCGAGTAAGGCGGGAAGTCCGCGGGACGGCCGCTGGAGCTCCGTCCGAGCGGCGTCTTCGGTGTCTGAGGAGGGAAAAAGAAGGGGACGAAGATCGATGTCTTCCTCAGACTGGACGAATTGAATGGCCTGGTCGATCACCGAACGGAAGACGGGCTCGCGGTCGTACAGGTCGCGTGCCATGCCCGGGTACTGAGCACCGCCACCCGAGAACAGGAAGCCGATCGAGCGGCGAGGGAGAGCCGCAACGGGCTCTTCCGTCTCAGGGTCGCATCGGTCCACGAGCGACGGTGCATCCGAGGCGACAACCGCCCGCCGGTAGTCGTATTCGGGACGACCGTTTTGCAGCGTGTGGCTGGCGTCCGCAAGGTTGATTTCCGGCTCCCCCTCCACGTGGCCCCCGAGGGCCGAGACCGACCGATTGAGCGCGTCGGGCGTCTTGGCCGAAAGGGGGAAGACCTGCGGGCGGGACGGTGTAGAGGTCGGAGCCATCGATGGGGCTTCTTCCACGATCACGTGGGCGTTCGTGCCGCCCACACCGAGGGAGTTGACCCCCGCGCGACGAGGGGCGCCGTTTACGGACCAGTCTCGGAGCGAGTCATTGACCACGAATGGGCTCTTCTCCAGTCCCAGCTTGGGGTTGGGGGTCTGGAAGTGGAGGCTCGGGGGAAGCTGGCGGTGCTTGAGGGCCTCGACGACTTTAATGAGGCTCGCGACGCCCGCGGCCGTGTCCAGGTGACCGATGTTGGTCTTTACTGAGCCAATCGCGCACTGACCGCCTCCCACGGTGGGTCCGTAGGCCTGAGACAGGGCGGAGAGCTCGATGGGGTCGCCTACGGGCGTGCCGGTGCCGTGACACTCGACGTACGAGATGGTTTTGGGGTCCACGTCAGCAAGGCCCAGGGCCTCGGCGGCCGCGGCGGCCTGTCCGTCCACACTCGGCGTCAGGTACCCGGCCTTCTGGGCACCGTCGTTGTTGACGGCAGTGGCGCGAAGGACGGCGTGAATCGTGTTGCCGTCGCGCACGGCATCTTCGTATCGCTTGAGCACGACCACCCCAGCTCCGCTTCCGAACACAGTGCCTTCGGCCTCGGCATCGAACGCACGGCAGTGGCCGTCCGGGGCGTGGATGCCCCCCTCTTGAAACAGGTATCCCCACCGTTCTTTCAGGTCAATGGTTGAGCCCCCCGCGAGAGCCACGTCGCATTCCCCGCTCAAAAGGCTTTGTGAGGCGACGTGCACGGCGACGAGAGACGTGGAGCAGGCCGTTTGCACGTTGACGCTCGGTCCTTTGAGGTCGAACGCGTACGACGCGCGGGTCGACAGGAAATCCTTGTCGTTGCCGGCGTGCCGGACGTGGAAGTAGCCCAGCCGGTCAATCAGGTCGGGGTTGGTGGCCAGGTGGTCCTGGAAGTACGTGTTCATGCCGCACCCCGCGAACACGCCGATTGCCGCCGTGCTGCGGGTGGGGTCAATGCCGGCCCGATCGAGGGACGACCCCACGCACTCCAGAAAAATCCGGTGCTGGGGATCCATGATCGCGGCGTCCTGCGGGCTCATCCCGAAGAAGTTCGCGTCGAAGGCGTCGAGGTCGTCGAGGGCGCCGTGGACGGGAACGAAATTTGGATTCTCACGGCGGGAGCGCGGGACGCCGGCTGCTTCGAGTTCGTCGTCGGTGTATCGGCGGAGTGACTCGACACCGTCGCGCAGATTGGTCCAGTAGGCGTCCACCGTTGAAGCCCCCGGGAGGCGGGTGGCCATTCCGACGATGGCGATCTCGGACCCGACGTAGTCACTCGGGGGAGGAGATGAAGGAGAGGTCATGGGACTTCTTCTAACTAAGGGAAGGGGGGACTCGTCTTGAGCGAGAGTCGAGTGTAAAAATACACCTGCTTCTGGCGTGATGAGTAATCCCTTTCCCGGACCAGATGGGGTCTGCGGGTCCTCCCCCTAGGGAGATTTCGTCACTGTGGATTGCTCCTTTGGCGCATATCAGGCGGGAGCAAATGCCTTTGCGAGGTCGTCTCCCTGTTACGGGGCGAACACGGAACGCCAAAAAGCGGGCCGCAGGCTGTCGAGCCCCGAGCGGACAACGACCTGTCCGGCCTGTAGTAGCCGCAACCCGAGCTTGCCGTATGCGCCCGCTCGCGCATTTCGCTTTACTGAGATGAGGTAGTTCCGGACGAGCTGGGCACGCCAGTACACCGACGTGGCGGATGCGAGCGCCCGACGGAGCGCGTCCGGCTGGTCGAAAATCGTTTCGTGGGCTTCGAGCAAGTACTCGACGTCCATTGAACGGGGAGAGGCGCTCTCCTCCATGCCCTCGCTGTACCGGAAGACCAACTCCGGGACCCGTACGAGGTCGGACCGCAAGGACATGCGCATCATGAGGTCCATGTCCTCGGAGGTGGGATACCTCGGGTCAAATCCCCCCGCCTCAAAAAAGAGGTCCGACCGGACGAGTGAGGCCTGAAGGGGAAACCATTCGCCACTGAGGAGGGCAGCAAGCACGTTGCCTTCAAGCGTCTGGGGAAGCCGATCGATAAAGTCTCCGGATCGGGTCACCCGTTCGACACAGCCGTGAATCCATCGAGCGTCCGGGTGGTGTTCGAGGGTCCGTCGGAAGGCCTGGAAGGCCCCCGGAAGCATCAGGTCGTCGTCATCGAAAAAGTGCAGGTATCTGCCCGTTGCAAGGACGGCCCCCACGTTGCGAACCGTTCCGCACCCCATGCGGCTTTTTCCCGTACTTGTGGTTCGGATGCGATCATCGTCTGGGAGCAAGCCGTCCGGCAAGGGGGCGTCTGAATCGTTGAGGACGATCACGTCGTGATCGATCCCCTCGAGATCCTGAGTCAGAATGCTCTCAAGAGACTTTCGCAGATGCTCTCGTCCGACCGTCGGAACGATGGAGGAAATGGAGACCGAGACGGCGTTGGAAGAGGACATACCGATCTGCGCGAAAGTATTGGAAGGTGTTCCCCAGTACGTCGAGGAGATCTAGATCTCCAGGACCGTACGTCATGTGAGCAGAGGCGGTCTTCCTGAACTTCTTCACGGATCGGTAGCATCGTTCGGAGAGGCAACGGGACGCCGGAGCGTCCCGTCTCACGGGGTAGGAGAGAGTCACCGTCGGGTAAATGCCTGTCGGCGCCGTTCCGCGCGCGAGGTTCCTCGGGTTGCGCCCTCAGCGGTGTCGGCGTCGGTGTCGAGGTGGTCGGCCAGGGACCGGATCGTCGGGAACTGGAAGAGGTCGACGATCGGGATTTCGCGATTCATCTCGTCACTCAGCTGGCGCACCACCTGTACGGCGAGCAGCGAGTGCCCGCCCAGGTCGAAGAAGTTTTCATTCACACCGATGTGATCCAGGTCCAGCACCCGCTTCCAGACCGTGCTGACCAGTTCTTCGATCTCGTCGGTTGGGGCGTCGAACGAGTCGGTCTGGACGGCGCGAGGGGGCCTCGGGTCGGGGAGGGCGTTCCGGTCCACCTTGCCGTTCGGGGTGAGCGGGAAGGTCTCGACCGTGGTGAAGTGGGAGGGCACCATGACGTTCGGAAGAACACGTGCGACTCCCTCTCGAATGGCCTCCGGATCCACGGAATGGTCCTCCTCGGGCTGGAGGTAGGCTACGAGGCGCTGATCATCGTCATCGTTTGTGTACACGTTCGCGACCGCGGCCCGGACGCCGTCCTGGCGTTCCAGGGCAGCTTCAATCTCCCCTAACTCAATTCGGTGGCCCCGAATCTTGACCTGGAAGTCGACGCGGCCGAGGAAGTCGAGCGTGCCATCGTCCCGGTAGCGCACGAGGTCGCCGGTCCGGTACATCTGACCGTCGTGGAACGGGTTGTCGACGAAGCGCTCGGCCGTGAGCGTCTCGCGGTGCAGGTAGCCGTTCGTGACGCCGTCGCCCCCAATCCAGAGCTCGCCCGGCGCGCCGATGGGCACCAACTCCCGGGCCTCGTCGAGCACGTAAAACGTCGTGTTCGCGATCGGGGTGCCGATGGACACGGGGCCGTCCACGTTCTCGACCGGCCACGTAGAGGACCAGATGGTGGTTTCCGTGGGGCCGTACATGTTGCACACCGATCCGCCGACCACCTCCGTCAGTTCACGTGCCAGGGCGGGAGGCAGTGTTTCGCCCCCCACCATCATGTGAAACACGCGGTCGAGGGCGTCGCGCGAATCTGCGTCTCCCACGAGCATTCGGGCCTGCGAAGGTGTGCACTGCAGGTGGGTCACGTCGTGGCGCCGAATCTGGGCCGGAAGCGAGTCGTCCGTTACAGGGGGGGCTGCGGCAGAACGACCGTTCGTGCGGTGGGAGTCGTCCACCAGGTCGTCGGCGCGGTCCTTCACCGTCGCGAGTGCAGGCAGGTGGTCCAGCACCGTCTGCGCGTCGATTCCAAAGTCGAGGAGGCAGGCAATTTCGTTCACCCCGACGGCGGCAACTTCGGCGACCCGTTCGAGGCACTGCTCCGGGGTTCCGAAGAGCCCACTCGTGGCGTAGTACCGCTCGAATGCGTGCTCCAGCACGGCGTCCATTTCGTCGTCGCTCAGTTCGTCCAGCGAGAAGTCTCCGGCCTCGTTCGTCGTTTTCTGCTTGAAGGTCGGGAAGGACCAGGCCGCTTTTTTGATGAGCCCGATCGAGCTTCGAAGATAGCTCTTCATGGGCTCGCGGACGATGGACCGCACCGCCTCTTCGCTGTCGCCGACGAAGGAGTGAAGCATGAGGGTGACGGTGCCCTCGCCCGGGTGTCCCGCCTCGTTCCGGGCGCGCCGGTAGATCGCGATTTTCTCCTCGAGCTCGTCGACCGTCTGGCCGAGGAGGTGGGTCAGCATGTTGTATCCGCCCGCGCCGGCCTGCTCGAACGTTTCGGGGTTCCCGGCTGCCGTCACCCAGACCGGAAGCTCGGACTGAACGGCCCGCGGGAGCGTGCGGACCGTCACTGGGCCGTCGGGACCGTCAAACGTCCGGTCCTCGCCGCGCCAGAGGGCTTTTACCTGCTCGATCTGCTCGAACATGAGTTCCTTCCGGTCGGCATAGTTGTCGGGCTGAATGACGAAGTCGTCCGGTTGCCAGCCGGCAGCGAATGAAATGCCCACTCGGCCGTTCGAGAGGTTGTCTACGACCGCCCAGTCTTCCGCAATCCGGACCGGGTGGTGCAGGGGCGACACGCACGAACCCGCACGGATGCCGATCGACTCGGTGCGCGCTGCAATGGCGGCACTGATCACCGAGGGGTTCGGGTAGAGGCCGCCGAAGTCGTGAAAGTGGCGTTCGGGGGTCCAGATGGCTTCAAATCCGTGGGTGTCGCCGAATTCGGCGCCTTCGAGGAGAAGGCGATACTTGTCGGAGGCCCCGCCGGAATCGTCGAGCTTCTCGTCACTCGAGAAGTAGAACAGGCTAAAGTCCACCGGCTGATCGAGAGCGGGACGAGGGGTAGACGTTCCATTTTGGGCATGCGAGGAGGGATCGGCCGCCGGGTGTTCGGCGCGGGTCCGGTCGCTCGTGTGCAGCACCACGTGGAATCCGCGCGTCAGCGTCCAGAACAGCTCAAGCACCGAAATGTCGAACGAGATGCTCGTCACGGCGAGCCAGACGTCGTCCCGGTCGTCCGACCGTGGGATCCGGTCGTCCATGCCGGCGAAGAAGTTTGCGAGGTTCCGGTGCGTGACGACAACGCCCTTCGGCTTGCCGGTCGACCCGGACGTGTAGATGACGTATGCGGTGTGGTCGGGGCTTGCCTCACGGTTCGGGGGGGCGGTCGACCGTGCGGACAGGGCATCGGCCTCTTCGTCCAGGAGGAGCAGGGGGCTCTCCGACGCGTCCAGCAGATGGGTGAACGTGCTGTGCGAAATCACACAGGCGAGTTCCGCGTCCGCCACCATGAAGGCGATCCGATCGGCGGGGTAGGACGGATCGAGGGGCACGTAAGCGGCGCCGGCCTTCCAGATGCCCAGGAGCGACACGATCATGTTGAGGGAGCGCTCTACGCAGACGCCGACGAGGTCGCCGGGCTCGACGCCCATGTCGATCAGGTGCCGGGCCATCTGGTTTGCCCGCTCGTCGAGGCGGCGGTACGACAGGGTGTCGTTCCGATACGTCGCGGCGGTCGCGTCCGGCGTTCGTTCGGCCTGAGCCTCAAATTGATGGTGGATTGGGGTCGGGTCGTACGAGCGCTCGGTGTCGTTCCAGTCCTCAAGGAGCGTGTGGATGGTCTCTTCGGACAGTATCGGGAGGTGCTGGAGGGACGGCTCAGTCTCGGCCAGCGCGCTCGTGAGGAAACGCTCAAACTGCGCCTGGAGCTGCTTGAAGTGGTCGGAAGAGAGTCGGGTGGCGTCATACGCCCAGTGCACCGTTCCGGACGAGGACGGCTGCATCGACAAGGCCACGCCGTGCGGGAGAGACGGAGACGGGTCGGCGGCCTCGGATAGGACGACCTCGACATTGAACCGAGAACGCTCTGCGTTTTCCGACAGCGCCGGGGTGCGAACAAAGATGTCGTGGGCGTACGTGCCTCGTTCCTTCGTCGTTGCGAGACGCTCTTGGATGTGGGCGAGGGCCGCGGCCGGGGAGGCGTCCAGATCCACGTCGAGGGTACACGGGACAGTTGAGGCGTAGAAGGTGTCGAGTCCTTGTACTGCCTCGTCGAGCGACGCGTGGCGCAGGCCGACGGTCACCGTCCGAGACTGGGTGAGCCGGGCCAGGAATGCGATCCAGTATGCGCCCAGCGTGTCCGGGTCCAAATCGGTTGCCCCCTCAATGGATTGAGCGTCGACCGACGACGTGCGAACGTCAGCGGGGCCGTCTGCCGGGGTCACGTACGGAAGGTCAAGGGGGCGGGCCCGCTGGAGCTGCGTACGCCAGAAGGACTCGTCTTGGGCGACGGCGGATTGAACATTCCGAAGCCGGGCGGCCGTTTCGTCGTCGAGGCGGGGAAGACGTTCTCCCACGCGAAGGCTGTGCTCCGATGCAACCGATTCGAGGTCGACGGCGGTTCCGGTAAGGCTCGAAAGGGAGGGGATGGACACGTCTTCGGTGCTCGTCGACACCATGAGCCGATCGGGGCCGACCTCAAGAAGGGTCCCCGGCGCTTTTTCGGAAGCGGTCGCCAGCACGTCGAGGCTGTTCACGCGGTATACCGCGTCGCCAAGGTGGATTTTCGGCGTTCCGAGCGGGTTCAAGGCAGGGCCGAACGTGAGCCCGCGGACCCGCGCGCTCAACGACTGCGCCGACATGTTCCAGTCCAGAACCCCCGCGCGGGCCGGCCGCTTGTCCCGGGCGTAGTACGTCTGGGACGAGAGGTCTTGTGCCTGCGGCGAGAGGGTCTCCTGCTCCAGACCGCCGATCAATTCCTCGAAGGACTCGATGCCGGCCTCGTAGCACTTGGTATTCAGCGTGAACACCGTATCGTCGGACGCGATGGGGAATCGGCGCTGGACGAGAATGTCCCCTTCGTCGACCTCTGCCGTCATCTCGTGCCACGTCACGCCGTGTTCGTCGTGTTGCTCGATGATCGACCAGGCCGGAACGTACATGCCCGCCCGTTCGGGGAGGGGGCCGTCGTGGAAGTTGATAGCGCCACGGCGCGGAGCGTCGAGCACCGGGGCGGGCACGATGCGGAGGTTCGCGATGCTGAAGAAATAGTCGAACTCGCGGTCGCGGAGACGGGGCACGTAGTCGTCCGTCGGGGACCATTGCGTGAGCTCCCGCTCGCGGGTCCACTTTTGGATTTGATCGTCGTTTGCGATCACACCAACAATTTCGTGACCGCGCTCAAGGAGGTAGTTGCCACACTGGATGAGCAGAGATTGCTCACCCATGAGAACACAGCGGAAAGAGGGGGGGGAAGCCATCATTGGTACAGAGGAGATGCGTAAACGGGGAAGGGGGAAAATGAAAGGTCGCGTGCTGGGGACGGGAATGCTCTATCCATTGCTCCTACAGAAGGGGGACTTTTGGTGCAGTTCGAACATACACTTTCGGAGGGGAGGGTACACTCCTTTAGCGAGTGTTAGACGAGGAGGGGGGATCCAGGGTGACTGTGGCGTTTGGGACGCGACAAGCGACCGCGGCCGAATAGCCCGGTGCAAGGGGAAGGGCATGGAGGGTCCAGGTGTCGGGGGACTCCCCTTCGATCCGTCGGACTGTGGCCGCACGGTCGGGACGGAACTCGACGTCGAATCGGGAGAGCCCGAACGAAACTCCTGCTCCATCGGCTTTGATGACGGCCTCTTTCCGGGTCCAGATGTCGAAGAAGGAGGAACGATGCATTTCGGAGGGGAGGGACAACAGCGTCCGCTGCTCCCAGGGCGAAAAGACCGACGGCATTAGCTCGGCCACGTCGATCTCATCCTCGTGCTGTTCCACGTCAATTCCGAGGTCGAGCATACCTCCCGCGGCCACGAGGATCCAGTTGCCACTGTGAGACAGATTGATTCCGAATGCTCCATCCTGGGGCTGGGTCTCGATTCGGGGTTTGCCCATCGCCTCCTGACGAATGGAAAGCGATTCTGGAGGACGGCCAAGATAGTGGGAGGCGAGCACGCGCAGAGCGCCACGACCCAGAATGAATCGGGTTCGGTCGGGAGTCGATCGGAACCGGTGGGCACGAGTGCGTTCTTCGTCAGAGAGAAGGCCCCAAAACGAGGGAAGCACGTCGAGCCACTCGGACACCTGAAGGCGCCACACGTGCACGTCCCCCGGTTTCAGGGGAAACGAGTGCGCTTTATTTGTCCCCTCCGCAGTCATCGTCGTGAGGGCAGTGGGACCACCACGATCGGAAGGGGACGGGAAGGGAAAGGAAACCGTCGACATTACTGCGTTCGCGAGGCCGCGACTGTATTCTGAGTGGGTGTGAGCAAGGGGCGGAGCTGGTCCGCCACGACCTGGTAGCCCGCGCCGTTCAGGTGAACGTGGTCAAAGGTGTAGTCGAAATTGAGGGGGGCCCCGTTCGGGCCTTCCAGCGCGGGGGCGACGTCGACGACGGTGGCGTCGTGCTTCTGGGCAAGGGGGGAGAGTTCTTCGTTTACAGTGTTCAACACCGTGTTGACGGCCCGGCTGTTTGGGAGTCCTGAGCCGAAGCGAGGAATGGTGAGTACGATCAGTGCCGTGGAGGGACTGTTGGTTCGCAGGGTGCCGAGAAGGTTGTCGTAGTTCGTCAGAATCTCTTCGGCAGATTTCCCCAGCCGGGCGTCGTTTGCGCCGGTGAGAAGAACGATTGCTTTCGGCGCCCCGCGCGTCAGTTGGTCGGTCCGATGTAACAGGTCGGCGGTGGTTTCTCCTCCAATGCCGCGGTTCAGGACGGGCACTGGCAGGAACTCACCCCACCGTCCCCGCTCAACGTGGCTGTCCCCGACGAACAAAACGGAAGAGGAGTCGACGGGCAGTTGGTCGAACTGGCTGACGAGGGCTCGGTAGTAGGTCGACTCGTGGAAGGGGCTGTCCGGTGGAGAGTACGGGGACGATACGAAGTGCTCGGTGTACTTCGAGTGGAGATAGTCGAAGCCGCCCTTTTTCCACACAAAGCCGCAGAGGCCCATGACGATGAGAAGATTCAGGCCGAGGGAAAAGAGGAGGGCTGTTTTCATGAGACAGGGAACAGGTAAAACGGAACGGAAGCACTCTGATAATAGGGGCAGGCCTCCGGAGAAAGGAAAGCCATTCACCAATCGGGGATGGAACGTTTGGCGCGTGGCGCTCCGTCACCCCCAGGAAGAGCGGGACCGGGCGCCTGCCGTAGGTGTCGTTTTGATTCCTCGTGGTCACCCCGAAGTCGCTTCTCCTTCGCCTGCGGGCAAGCCATACCCGTATGGGCGAGAATACCGGCTGCCCTCAACCAGTCTGCAGTCGGCATGGGATACTCCTCTCCCCCCAGCACGTGAAATCAAAACATCTCTTGAAAGGGAAGAGACAGGGAGGCGGAGATGTCCGAGAGTCGAGGCGAAGATCCGTCTCCCGATTCACTTGTGGTGCGTATTCCGCGGTACTCGCTCTGGAGGTGGAGCAAAGAAGAGGGAGTGTCGGCCACGGTCGTCCAGAGCACGTGTCCGACGACGATCGACTTGTCGCCGACGTGGATCATCCGTTCGGGTTCGCAGCACAGGATGAGGGCCGTATCATCGAGAAGTGGAGGGCCGTCGGGGGAGACCGAGTGCGAGATCCCGGCGAATTGTTCTTCTTGCGTTAGACCTGAGCGAGCAAACCGTCGGGAGAGGTCGGACTGAGAGGCAGAGAGCACGTGAACGGCAAATTTGGGCCCGGACTCCAGAAGGGGGTGGATTCGACTTTGCCGCCCAATGTTGAAGGAGATGAGGGGAGGGTTGAGACTCAGGCTCGTGAACGAGCCGATGGTAACGCCTCGGTACTTCTCTTCCGTGCCTGCAGTGACGACAGTGACGGCAGAAGGAACGTGGCGCATGGTCTCGCGGAGCGTGTCGGCACTGAGCAGAGGCATGGGACGGAGGGGGGACGAGGAAGGAGGGTAGCGAGGGATACGCGTCCGTGCGTCGTTCCATCATCCAGGTGAACCCGATCCATCACGCCGAGCGGATACGGCTATACTTTGAGGATAGACGGAGTTGAGGCTCCAATGTGGACTGAAGATTTGCAAAGGTCGCAGGTATACAATGACAGATTCGAGGCCCAAACGGGTCATCCAATAGCTTATTCAGGATGCGTTTCTCGACTTCTCCCCCATTGGAGATTTGAGATCCTGTATTCAAACAGAACCGGAAGGCCCCCAGGGCACTTCTTCGTTGGAGTTCTGAGATCACCTCACTCAGGGCGCTGCAAATGACTCTGCACGCCACGTCCAGGGTTCCGCACGCTAAAAGCATTCGCTTTGCAGTGCTGCATCGACGATGCTCCACATCGACTCTTTCGCGCGTCATGAAGGCGGACACGGTCGTCCAGAGCACGTGCCCGACGATGTCGATCCGGGTTTGCAGGGAGATCTGGCAGATGCGATAGCCGAGGTGCGACAGGAACGAGTTGAGGACCCGTCGTTTGGGGCAGTGGGTGGAAGTGTTAAAAGACAGCGATTGTCATGGACGGACAGCAGGGTCAGTGCAAAGAAGAGGGCGGGGCGACCGACGCAGCGTAGCGGCGGAACAACGATCGAGGATAGCGTCGGAGGGCACCGGCGAAGAAGTGGAGGGCCTCCTGAAGATCGCCTTCCCTGAAGAGCCGGGAGGCCGTCTTAAATCCCGATATCGATCCTGCACGGTACTTCCAAAAGTGAAGGGCGTCGGTCAGAGCCCGGCGCTGGGCCGGGGTGAGATCTATCGCGTCGGGGGAGCTCCACTTCTGACGGAATTTGTGTTCCTGTTGCTCGTCCTTCGACGTGTCGGCGGTACTCTGTTGACCGTGCTGTCGGTAGAAGACGAGACGTTCGGGCAGGTAATGAACCTCGCCTCGCAAGGCCAGGTGGACGAACAGGTCGTTGTCCTCCCACGGTTGCCCGAAGTCTTCGTCGAACCCCGGAGTAGCCTCAAAAATGGACCGGTGAATGAGGCCGGAGGACGGGATGAATCCGTGATACCCGGACAGGATGGAGGTCAGCGGCGTCTGGGGTTCCGTATCGGGCAGCAATCGGACGCCGAACGGGGACGGGGCCAGTCGCAGTGCGGATCGGTTCGATTCTCCGTGTCGGGCCGTGCTCTCCAGAGGATGCCCGTTCGAGTCGATCTTGGTGTAAGTGCAGAAGACGACGCCGACGGTTGGGCGAGCCGCGAGGTAGGTCGTCAGGCGGCTCAACATGTCGGAGGCAAGAAGGTCATCCGAATCGAGGAAGAGGAGGTAGTCACTCTCAGGTCGGGCGGCACGGGCGCCTCGATTCCGAGCGGCCGCAACGCCCTGGTTTTCCTGCTGAATGAAGCGGAGGGTCGGGTGCTTCATCGCACGCTTGGCGACGATCTCCGCCGAGCGGTCCGTGCTGCCGTCGTCCACGACGACGTGCTCGACGTGGGGATGGGTCTGCCGCAGCACACTATCGATGGTCTCCTCGATGAATCGTTCTCCATTATAGAGAGGGGTGACGACCGATACTTTCTCCATTCCGGGAGGAGTTCTGGGAGGAGACGGTGCTGGAGTTATCTTCAGGGTTGCGACGAAAGGGGCCGATCAATGGAGCAGTCGGCAAGCGGAGATCTAGTGGGCTTGTACAACTGAAACGCGAGAAATCGCAGATCTCGTGACGCTGTTTTCGTCTGCATCTCCGGCGCGGAATATGCTCGGGATCGACCGCTGCCAGCAAACGCGGACGATTATGGCGTCAGGGGACCGGCGTTCGAAACCGTCAGAGTCGTTGACCAAGGTCACTAGACTGTCTGAAACTGCTGAAGATGGTGGATCGGGGCGTTAGGATAGAGAAGAACGGCATTGCGAGAGTCGCCGAGGATCTCTTCTGGAGTGGAACGGAGACGGTCTCTAGTACAAGTCCGAATCAGCCATCGACAGTGTTCCCGTCGAGGTTCGGGGACGGAGGATATCAGAGAAGGGGGATCGACTCATGAAGAAGTTCACGAAGACCGTCTCTGCTCAAATGGAGGCCGGTCCTGGAGATCTCAGTAGTATTATGTGATTAACCGCAGGACGCTGGTGCTCGCTTCGTGAGTTTCTTCTTTATTTCAGGAGTGGGTGTGCATTTTTGGCTGGTAAGTTGAAAGTGCTCGTTTGAATCTGTGCTTCGAAGGCAAGTTCTGACCTTGAGTTGATCGGTTTGTAGGTTTGCCCCCGGCTGGGACAGAGGACGTATTTCTTTTGACTGTGGCTCTTGACCATGAGGTCTAGATCGTCCCCTCCGGCCGGGAGGTTTGAGCTCGGTGGGGTAGCTTGGGGCTCGACCCCGTTTTTCCCGCCAGCTAGAGCGATGCCTTTGATCGGTCAGGGGCAGACTCAGCCGTCTTGCTAAACCTGTTGAATCAGACCCCCGAGACCAATGAACGTGTACGTAGGCGGCGACGTCTCGAAGGGATACGCCGATTTTTGTTTGATGGACGGAGACGGCGAAATCCTGCTTGAGATTCAGCTCGACGATACTCGTCAGGGGCACAGCCGGATGGGCGAGCTCATTCGGAAGTGCCATCGAAAAGTCGACTCGGAGGGGGAACTGGAAGTTGCTCTCGAAGCTACTGGAGGGATGGAACGCAACTGGCTGCACCTGTTCCGAGAACTGGATGAGAGCGGGGAAGCCGACTTGGAAGTCTATCGGTTCAATCCACTGGTTATCCGGCGGTTTGCCGAACAGAACCTCCACCGAAATAAGACCGATGAGATCAGCGCGCGGGTCTTGGCCGACTACCTCCGCCTGGGCCTGGCCGAAACGAAGGCGGCCTACACCGACGAGGGCCCCGATGACGGGCTCAAGACTCTGGCGCGCAAGACACAGCGAATGACAGAGCGCTCCGTCGACCTCCAAAACGAGCTCAAGGCCCTGCTTCAGCGGACCCACCCTGAGCTTGTTCAATACGTCCGAAGCCACGTGAGCAAATGGATTTTGAGGCTGATAAAGCAATATCCGACGCCTGAGCAGGTGGCAGAGGCCGGCCCAGAGGCGCTCAGCGAGATTCCATACGTCACAGAGGAGAAAGCGACTCGGATTGTCGAGGCCGCTCGGACCTCCGTGGCGAGCCAAACGGACGAGGACACGGGCCTGACCCTCTCGCTCGTGGCCGAAGACCTTCTCCGGCTCACCGGGCGGATCGATCAGCTCAAAGAGCGGCTCTGGAACAAGGTCCGAGACCGACGCGCTCCCCACCTTATCGCCTCGATTGAGGGAATTGGAAAGTGGAGCGCAGCGGGAGGAAAGCGGCGACGTTGCCCGAGAGAAAACGATCAGCAAGCAGGGCAACGCCCACATCCGATCGGTGCTCTACGGCTGTGTGACCGCCGCCATCCGGAACGGAAGCAATCCGCCCGTGCGGGACCTCTACGACCGGCTCACCGGGCGCGGCAAGCATCAGAAGGTTGCCGAGGTTGCCTGCATGCGGAAGCTTCTGGCGATCGTGTACGGGTGCTGGAGCAACGATGAGCGGTTCGATCCAACCTACGAGAAGCGCCTGAAGGCCCGTCAGACAGAGAAGAAATCCGCTGGCGAGGCCTCCGAGGCGAAAGATGCGAGCCAGAGCCGCGACATGTCGGCTCCGGTCTCCCAGAAGGAAGCAAAGAAAAGGAGGAAGGCCACCTCGCCAGAGAAGAGCGTGAGCCCTTCAGCGCGTGGTCAAGGGGCCTTCCTCGAAGAACATCATAACGGTGAGTCTGCTTCGGAGCAAGCTTGACAATCAACTGGGTATCTGGATCCAAAAATGCACCAAAAAGATCACGCCAGTGAAGAAACGACCTGGAAATTCCCTCCACTCCACTGACGGGGATCCCAGATCCCCATTCTCAAACTCTCCCGACGGCTGTTGGGATCAGACATGAGAAATTTCGGGCGTTCCGTTTCGAGAATTTCCTGAGCGGTCGTTTCTTCAAAGGCGGAGGAGACGTTCTGTCGTTTCGCTGATGTCCAGCATCCAGCGTCTAATCTCATAAAGTTACACAGATCTCCCCGGCTCGCTTGGAAAATGTTTAGATTCTTTCGCACGGATCGGTAGCGTCCGGATTGCGATCCCTGTGCCGGAGACGGATGCGGCTTGCAGAGAGAGATGCCTTTCGACCCCAGTGAGGGTGCCGACGGCTACGCGTTGTCGAGCGAGCGTTCGAACCGAAGACGATAGTCCTCGTACCGCGAGCTGTAGTTGGCTTTGATGACGCGGAAGCCCTCATCGAGCCCCATCACCGTCATGCCCGGGTGCTTATTGGGGAAGGTGTCGTAGATGAAGCGTTCGTAGCCGCGTTCGCGGGCGGCGTCCATCAGGGCGTAGAGGAGGGCCCGGGCAATACCCTCTCGCCGGTAGTCTTCCCGCACGCCTCCCTTCGCGCTGTAAAAACCCGTAGTGTCGAACTGGTATCCGATTTTGAAGCCGACGGCGGATTCGTTCAGCCAGGCCACCAGCATCAGCAGGTCGTCCCGCTCGAACGTATTAATGATGTGTTCGTCGTCGAAGATGTCGACGTTGAGGCGGCGGATGAGGTCGAGTCGCTCCCGACCCACCGCCGTAATCTCGATGGGACGGTCCGCCACGGCCGCGGCCTCCTCGTACGTCGACCGGTCGTCATGAACGTCCATGACCAAGCGAATTGAATTGCGGAGTCAATGGTCACACGTAGGGCCGTCCGGTCCGGACGATCCTACGGTCAGAAAGGGGGCACAGGCACGATGATCCCCAGCATCAAAAGGGCAGCTCGTCGGCCTCGGTCGGGTCGCGGTTGCGGCGAGCCGAGTCGGACTCGTTCGTCTCGGTCTCTTCGGGCAGTTGGTCGGGCTCGTCGGGGGCCTCCACGGCGTCGGGCGAATCCTCCTCCACCAGCTGCACCGGCTCCAGCACCTCCTCCGGAATGTCCTGCACGAATCGGCTGGGGTCGGTCATGTACTCGCCGTGAGAGCGCCGGTACTGGGTCATCGGGTAGGAGATGAAGAGGTTCTCTTCCGCCCGTGTGCAGGCGACGTAGAAGAGGCGCAGTTCCTCGTCCACGCCCTCGTCCTCGCGCAACGCGTGGCGGGACGGAATGGTGCCGTCGAGGGCCCGGATCAGGAAGACGGTGTGGAATTCGAGGCCCTTGGCCGAGTGAATGGTCGATAGCACGAGCGGCGGCTCGTCGTCCTCGGCGGCGTCCTGCTCCAGGGCCGTGAGTTCAATCGGATCGAGGGCCATCGACTCCAGGAAGCGCCGGCGGCTCTCGTAGTTGGCAGCCAGGCCGGCCAAATGCTCCAGGTCCGGCTCGCGCTTCGGGTAGTCCTCGTCGTACTCGGTCTCAAGAATCGGCTGGTAGTAGTCGAGCACGGCCTCCACCTGTTCGGCGGGCGGCACGTCCGGGTCCTGGATCGAGCGGAGCACGCCCAACAGTTCCTTCAGCCGCGAGACGTACCGGGACGAGAAGGGCGTTCGGTCGCCCGGCACGAACGGATCGTCGGCCGTTTCGGTGGCCCATTCGATCAGGTCTTGCGCCGTCTTCGGCCCGATGCCGTGGATGAGTTGCAGGATGCGATTCCACGAGGCGGCGTCCTGCGGATTCTCCGCCACCTTGAGGTGGGCCAGCACGTCCTTGATGTGAGCGGCCTCATTCAGCTTGAGGCCGCCGTACTTCACGAACGGAATGTTGCGGCGGTTCAGCTCCACCTCCAGGTCGTAGGCGTTGTGGCTGCTGCGGAAGAGCACGGCGATGTCGCTGAGGGGCACGCCGGCCTCCCGGAGCCGCATGATCATCTGCGCCACGAAGCGGCTCTCCATCTCGCCGTCGGCGGCGGGGACGAGGGCCGGCAGGTCGCCCTCCTCGTCCTCGCTGAAGAGCTCTTTCTCGTACGACCGATCCGCCTGCTCAATGACGTGGTTCGCCAGGTCCAGGATCGGCTGGGTCGAGCGGTAATTCTGCTCCAGCTTTAAGACCTCCGCGTTCGGAAACTCGTCGGGAAAGCGGAAGATGTTTTTGTAGTCCGCTCCGCGGAAGCGGTAGATGCTCTGTGCGTCGTCGCCCACCACGGTCACGTTGCCGTGGACGGAGGCGAACTGCTTCACGAGATCGGCCTGCAGGGCGTTGGTGTCCTGGTACTCGTCCACCAATACGTGCTTGCAGCGCCCGGCCACCTGCTGCCGAATTTCGTCGTCCGTCTCGAAGAGCTCCAGCGTGCGTTCCAGCAGGTCGTCGAAGTCGAGCATGCCGTGGGCCTGCTTGTACTGCCGGTACTCCGTCTGGAGTTGCTTCAGGGCCTGGAGGTGACCGCTGTACTGTGGATAGCGATTCGCAAGTACCTCGTGGAGCGCCTCGTCCCGGTTGGTGGCCGCCGAGAACATGTTGTAGAGCGTCTGTTTCTGCGGGAAGCGCTCGTCGCCGGAGCTGTAGTCGCCGCGGGCGCGGAGGACGCTCAAAACGTCGGCGGCGTCGGCCGCGTCGAGGACGGTAAAGTTTCTAGGGAGGTTGAGGGCCTCGGCGTGGCGGCGCAGCAC
>JAHENZ010000267.1 GCA_018609755.1 Salinivenus sp.
CGACGATCCAGTCGCGGAGGGACCGACCGATGAGGTCGAGGTCGCCGCGGTAGCACCCGGCAACGAACGCGCCGAGATGGGCCGTCTGCCGCACCGAGTCCGAGAGCGCAATCGATTCGGGAAGACAGGCCCGGGCATCCCGCGTCGCAATCACGCGGTCGGGATGGACGAGGACGCACCGGATCCGATCCGGGACAGGAATGGAGACGACATCGGGCGGATCCACCTCCCGGGTGAGCACGAGGCCGCCGTAGAGGCACGGCGCCACGTTGTCCGGGTGAATGGCCCCGCTCGCCACCGCCTCCCCGGCCAGCGCGTGCGGCAGTAGCTCGTCGTCCGAAAATGACCCGCGCAGTAGCTGTGCGGCTGCAACGACGGCTCCTACCGCCGACGCGGCAGAGCCCCCGAGTCCCGAGCCCAGCGGAATGCCCTTCTCTAGGGACACCTCGAAGCCAACGTCGAGGTCACGCGTCTCCAGCAGGTCGAGCAGGGCCACCGTCGCCGTGTTGTCGGTGGGCGTCGTGGGCAGATCGGTCACGCAGCCCGTGATGTCCCCCACCCGCACGACGGGCTCATCGATCCGGCGTACCGTCACCCGATCGCCGATGCAGTTTAGGGCGCTCCCGAGTACGTCGTAGCCCACGGCCACATTTCCCATGGACGCCGGGGCAAATACGGTTACTTCTGTTTCCATGTCGTCTGTCTATCAGTCAACCCGTTTTCCCATGAAGTGCGCATTTCGTATTGCGTATCGTGCCCGTCACGGCCGATTGGCACGACACAACATACGGAATACGCAATGTCCGCCCCCTTTCCTCCTCCGGACGCACTCTCCCTACCCTCATTCTCCCACACCCCCACTCCCACGCGCTCAACTACGTCATCAGCCGAAGCAGATCGGCAAAGACGCCCGCCGCCGTCACCTGCGGTCCTGCCCCCGGCCCCTGCACGATCAGCGGATTCTGCTGATACCGATCCGTCTGAAAGCGGACGATGTTGTCCGTGTGGCTGATGCGCGCAAAGGCATGATCTTCCGGGTAGCGTCGCAGGCGCACTGACGCCGTCCCGTCCCGCTTCACGCTACCCACGAACCGGAGCACCTTGCCCTCCGCCTGCGCCGTGCGCAGAATGTCGGTCATCGTTTCGTCGTGCTCCGGCAACCGTTCCAGAAATTCGTCCACGCTCCCCTCTGCGAGCGCGTCCGGCACGAGTCCCTCCACCGTGACGTCGTCCAGCTCCAGCGAGAGGCCCATCTCACGGGCCAGGATGACGACCTTGCGGGCCACGTCCATGCCGGAGAGGTCGTCGCGCGGATCGGGCTCCGTAAAGCCGGCCTCCTTCGCCTGCGTGAGAATCTCGGAGAACGGCCGGTCGCCGTCGAAGGCATTGAAGAGATACGACAGCGTGCCGGAAAGAATCCCTTCGATGTGGTGGACGCGGTCGCCCGTCTCCGTGAGGTTTTCGAGCGTCTGAATAATGGGCAGGCCCGCACCCACGGTCGTTTCGTAAAGGTAGTTTGGGCGGGTGCCGCGACTGGCGGCCTTCAAGGCCTGATAGCTCTCCCACGAGGCCGTGTTGGCGCGTTTGTTGGGTGTGACCACGTGAATTCCCTGCCGCAGCCAGTCTTCGTAGTGCTTGGCTACGTAGTCGCTCGCCGTGCAATCCACCAGGACGGTGTGGGGGTGATAATCGGTCTGTACGTGGTCGACGAACGCGTCCAGGTCGGCCTCCTCCCCATCCGCCAGGGCATCACGCCAGCCGTCGAGGTCAACACTTTGCTCGGCCCGGAGCATCTTTTCCGTGGTCGTCACGCCTCGCACCCGCAGATCAATGTCCTGCTCCTCGCGGAGCCGCTCCACCTGGTCCCCAATCTGGTCGAGCAGGGCTGCCCCCACGTTTCCGGCACCGATGACGCCGATCGAGAGGGTGCGCTTTGAAAGGTAGAAGCCGGCGTGGGCCGCGCGGAGCGCCCGCTGAGCGTCGGCCCCGTCGACGACCGCCGAGATGTTGCGCTCCGACGAGCCCTGTGCGATGGCCCGCACGTTGACGCCCGCATCGCCTAGCGCGCCGAAAAAGGTGGCGGCCACTCCGGGCGTCCCGGACATCCGGTCGCCGATCACAGCCAGAATGCTGCAGTTCGGCGTCACCTCCACCTGCTGTATTTGCCCCCGATCCATCTCGGCGTAGAAGGCCTGCTCGGTCGCCTCTCGCGCCGTTTCGGCTTGCGCCTGGGGCACCGCAAAGCAGATGGAATGCTCCGAACTGCCTTGCGAGATGAGGATGACCGACACGTTTTCCTCCTCCAGTGCATCGAAGAGGCGGCGGGCGATGCCCGGCACGCCAATCATGCCGGTCCCCTCCAGGTTCAGGAGCGCGACGTCGTCGACTGTGGAGAAGCCCTTGACGACCGACTCCCCGTTGCCCTCCAGGTGAATTCGTGTGCCGGGCTTTTCCAGATCAAAGGTGTTGCGAATGGTAATCGGAATCTCGTGCTCGATGGCGGGGGCCATAGTCCGGGGATGAATGACGCGGGCGCCGAAGTAGGCCAGTTCCATGGCCTCTTCGTAGGTGAGGGTGTCAAGGGTCTGCGCGTCGGGCACGTAGCGCGGATCGGCGCTCATCACCCCGTCGGTGTCCGTCCAGATGGTGAGGGCCTCCGCCTCCAGCAGGGCGGCGAAGATGGCGGCCGAGTAGTCGGAGCCGTTGCGTCCAAGGGTGGTGGGCACGCCGTCGGAAGTGGAGGCAATGTATCCGGTGAGGACGAGCACGTTGGCGTCCTGCTCAGCCCGCCAGTCGGCGAAGCGCTCACGGGTGGCCTCCCAGTCGACCTCCGGCCCCAGCTTTCCATGCTCCACCACGAGCACTTCGCGGGTATTACAGGCGACTGCTGACACGCCCTTGGCCCGGAGCACCCCGGCCAACAGCCGAGCCGACCAAAGCTCGCCGTAGCCTGCCACGAGGTCGCACGCCGTCTCCGGTGCCGTGCGCATGTGCCGGGTGGCTCGAAGCACGTCATCCACGCTCTCCACATCCTTGTCGAGAGCGCGAAGAAGGGGGGACGCTTCCTCTTCTGACAACAGCTCCGTCAAGACGTCCCGCTGCTCGTCGCGGAGGACCTGCAGCTGCTCGTGGAGGGCCTCGCCGTCGTCCGGCGCCGTCTCGACCAGCTCAAGCAGCCGATCCGTCACTCCTCCCATGGCCGACACCACAACCGCCGTGGGGAACGGGACCGGTTCCGACTGTCCGTTCCGTGCCGTGGACTGCTGTTCAGCCACGAGGGACGCTACGTGCCGAATACGATCGGGGGTGGCAAGACTGGTGCCACCGAATTTGTGGACGCGCCAGGGGGCGGTAGGGGACTCGGGTTCCATACGCTCAAGGATCAACAACAGAACTCAGGATTGCGCACCGCTCGCGGGCACACGCCTCCACGAACGAACGCAGATAAAATGACTGACGGCGGGGAGAGGTGCAATACGCCCACTACAGTTGCATCAAGCCTTCGCGTCCGTTCCACCCATTTCTTCACTAACGACCGCCGGGAGGAGGGTTTGGAGCCGAGCCCACACCTCTGTGGATTCATCTTCCTCAGGCGACCGTCCTCTTTCCAACAGACACTGTCTGGTGACGACGGAAAGGCAGAGCACTCGAACCCCCATGTGACGGGCTGCAATCACCTCCGGCACGGTGCCCGTCCCCACGAGGTTCGCCCCCAGGGACTGAACCATGCGATACTCCGCTTGCGTGCCGGCGCTCGGCCCCAACATGGCAAAGTAAATGCCCTCGTGGAGCTTGATTCCGTGCTGCAGCGCGGCCGCCTCGGCAGCGCGTCGGAGACCCGCGTCATACGCCTCCGTCATGTCCGGAAATCGCGGTCCCCAGGCCTCCACGTTCGGTCCTACGAGTGGATTCGCCCCCTGAAAGTTAATGTGATCGCTCACGAGAGCCAGACTGCCAGGTTCAATCACCGGATCGACGCTCCCCGACGTGTTTACGAAGAGCAGCGTATCCACTCCCGCCTGGGCGAGCACCCGAACCGGGAATACAACCTCCTGGGGCGTCCCCCCTTCGTGCAACGACAGCGCGCCATCCAGCACGAGAAGGGGCGTCGAGGCAAACGTTCGGACCGACAGGGTGCGCTCCGGTCCCTCCCCGACCGTCGGGGCGTGGGGCAGATCGTGTAAATCCCACGGGCCAGACTGGGCAGGACGGTCGTCAAAGCAATCGATGCCCGGCTCTAGCACGAGCCCGACCGATGGGACAGTACCCATCCGGTCGCGAAGAGCGGAAGCCGCTTCTTGTACGTGGCGGTGCACCTGAGAAGCGTCAACAGTGCGCGCAGGAGACGACTCTGACACAGAAAGACCCGGAGAGTGAGGAGACAGATATCGAATGCGGTGCCCGTTCCCGAATGAGATGGGAAACTACTCCATGTCTTCGAGGATGCTCCAAATTTTCTCTATCTCTTCCGTGGACGCTTCCTCTTCATCCTCGGTCCGAGACCGTTTCTCCTTCTTTTTCTGCTCCTCGTCCTGCTCCGCCTCCCGATTCTGCACGTCCTCCTTAATGGCCTCGAACTGAGACCCGGTCGGGTGCCGGTCATCGTCCTCTGCCTCTGGCTGCTCAGACTCCACCTGCGGGGACGACGGGCTCGCCTCCTCTTGGGCGGTGGACTCCGACGTGTCCTCAGGCCCCTCCTCTTCATCCGGCAGCACTGGAAAGAGCGATCGCATGGCCCGCTCCAGGTCGTCTTCCTCAGTCTCAGACGAAGCCTCGGACTCAGACGTCATCTCCGGTTTCGACTGCTGTTCTATCGTATCCGCCCCCCCCGTGGACACGTCCGGTTCGGTCGGTGGCGACTCTTCTTCCTCTTCGGGCCCCTCAAACGCAGCCGAAAAGTCCATCTCGGCCGTCTCGTCATCAATGTCGTCGAAGGTCGCAGAGAAGTCGTCCTCCTGGACCTCGTCAGTGCCTGCGTCGGCGGCATCCTCGTCGCGGGCCTCCGGTTGTTCTACCTCTTCGCGGATGTCATCGAAGGAGCGGTAACTGTCCGATCCGTCATCGTCGGCCTCGTCGTCCGTGTCGGAGGCCGTATCGGCAGCGGAGGGATCCGGTCCCGTCTCCACGGCCGGCTCAGCGGGCTCAGCCCCAGCCGTCGACTCAGACTCCTCGTCGAGCTCGTCGACGTCCGGGATGTCGGATCCGAAGATGTCAGTATCAGAGTCGTCTTCGGTCTCCTCCTCAGCAGGCGCCTCCTCAAATTCCTCCTCGTCGATCACGTCGGAGAGGGAGTCCTGCAGGTCGGCAAATTCTTCCGCAAAGTCTGCTTCTTCGTCCGCCTCAACATCTTCCGCGGTGTCGGACGGCGCCGTCTCTTCCACTTCCGGCTCCCCCGAGACCTCCGGTTCTGTTGCCTCGTCCTGCTCTCGGGCCTCCTCGGCAATCTCGTCCGCCGCAGTTTCGATGGCCGCCGTGTCCACCTCCGGTTCGGCCGGCTCCGGCTCGGCAGGTTCTGGCTCACTCGACTCCGGTTTGTGCACCTCCGGCTCGTCGAGCGTGCTAACGTCAGGCGACCGGTCCTGCGCATCGGTACGCGCCGTTGCCCCCCCGTCGGATTCCAACCCCTGATCGCCCTGCTGATACTCCTCCAGAATCTCGAGCTCAGAGTTGAGGAATGCTCGCAGCCGCGCCACGACCTCATTCCGGCGGTTCTGAATCGTATTCGCCTCCGCCTCCAGCTGGTCGCGCGTCGCCTGCGCCCGCTGTTTAATCTCGTGGGCCTCCGTCTTGGCCTCCTGAACGATGTTCTCCGCCTCTTGCTTCGCGTTCTCAATCTTCTCCTTGGCGTTCTGGCGAGTCTGGTCCAAGGCTTCCTGGAGCGCCTCCTCGACACGCTGGTAGTGCTCCATCTGATTTTCGAGCTCCTGCACCTTGTTTTCCAGGCGCCGGCGCTCATCCTCCATCTCTTCCCACTGGTTAGCAACCATGTCGAGGAAGGCCTCCACCTCGTCGGTGCTATAGCCTCGGAGGCTCTTGTCGAAATCCTGTTTCCGAATGTCGAGCGGCGTTAGCTTCATGGCATTGGTCAATCAGTAGGGACAGTGTGTAGAGTGGATCCCAATCCGTCGCCCGTCGGGATCCGGGATGGACGAACCGTGTCCCGAATGAGTACAGAGTAGAAAACGCAACTTCAGGGAACAACTACGGGCAAGATGTGCCGTTCGATTTACTCTATTTTCACCAGTGCGTGCTCGCACTGTTTCGAATTGACGCTACTCATAGTCGCGCGGCCCAAAAATCGCACTTCCAAGTCGCACCATCGTGCTTCCTTCTTCGACGGCCACCTCGAAGTCGTTGCTCATTCCGATGGACAATTCTTCCATGTCGACCCGGGGGTTGTTCGTGGCGTCGTAGGTCTCAAAAAGCTCCCGAATCTTCCGGAACTCCCCCCGCACGTCCTCCGGATCCTCCACGAACGACCCCATCGCCATCAGTCCCTTCACGGCCAAGTGCTCGTACTGCGCACACCGGTCGAGCAGGTCGTGCACCGCCGAGGGATCGAGACCGTACTTTTGCTCCTCGCCGGTCACGTTCACCTGTACGAGACAGGGCAGAACGCGATTGTTTTTTGCCGCCCGTTCGTTAAGCTCCTTGGCCAGTGACAGGCGGTCAAGAGCATCGAACCAGTCGGCGTGGCGGGCCACAAACTTGGCCTTGTTCGTCTGAAGGTGACCGATCATGTGCCAGATCACGTCTCCTCCCTTGAAACGGCCGGGCCGCTGCAGTGCTTTATCACGCAATTGTCGTGCCCGATTTTCACCAAGGTGATCAATCCCCGATGCTTTTCCCGATTCGATGGCCTGCATCGGAAAGGTCTTCGAAACCCCGACAATGGTGACGTCCTCCGGAGAACGACCGGCACGCTCACAGGCCGCCGCAATCCGCTCTCGGATCGAGCGTACGCGATCGGCAACGGCCTCGGCATGAATTTGCTCTCGGATCTCCGGTGTGGCGTCCGGAATTTTGTTCATGGATACAGACGAACGTTGTGGTGAAGCGAATTGGATGCGTCCGTCATATCCCAATGTTGGCCCGCTTGATCCGGGGTCTCGAAGGGCTCACAGGCCGAAGTAACGTCAAGAGAACGTCGGCCCTCTGCGACTGAAAAAATACGGACCCGGGCCTGTTGAGACCGTTCGTCCGGCGAATAACAAAAGGGACGCCCTCCGGGCTGGAGAGCGCCCCTTTTGTACTTACAAAACGTGAAGAAGACGTGTGGCTACGCCGCCACGTCGTCGACAGTCGTCTCCAACGTCTCCTCGATCGGCGGCAGGTCTGCTCCTTCCGGAGCTCGCTCGCGCGCCAGATAGGCCTCGATGAAGCCGCGATTCTCGCTTGGGTTCGTCGTAGCCTCGACGATGCGTTCGTGGTCGAGGTTGTTGATGCGCTCCTTCGCGGCCCGCAGCGCGTCCATCGAGATCTTGAGCGCCGTGTCCACCGGCTGGCGCTCCGGATTGATGTCGATGCCGAAGAGGCCGTCGTAGCCGTGCATCTTGAGCGTGTAAAGCCCCGCCTCCATCTGCTCCGGGGAGATCGTGCCCACGTTCAGGTCCTGGTCGTAGTTGCCGAGCGGCTGGCTATTCCAGTGCGTGTGGGCGAGGCGTCCTTCGGACAGCGGCCAAGAGAGGGCGTACGGCAGGTCCTCGTAGCCCATGTGCACGTGGCCGATCTCCGGGTTCATACACACGATCTTGTGGCCCTCGTCCAGGAGGCGCTGGTTCTCGTCATTTTCCAGCAGGGCCTCCACGTTGCGGCCCAGGAGGTTGCCCTCCGGCGTGAGGCCGTAGAGGATGTGGCCGCGCGGCTCGTAGGGTTTGGGCTCAAAGGCCACCCGTGTGCCCGGAACAGCATCCAGCGCCTCGGCCAGTCCCGTCTCAAAGCGGTCGCGCATCGCCGCGAGATCGATGCCGAACGGATTTTCGTACCCGTCGATGCCCGGCCAGATGACCGAAAAGTCCGCATCGACCTCTTTCGCCATTCGAAACGTGCGCTTCGTGCGCTCGATGGCGTTCTGGCGAATCTCCTCGTTCGGATTCGAGAGAGAGCCAAACTCAAACTGCGAGTCGTAAAAGAGAAGCGGGATCGTGGTTACGAGCTCAATACCCGTGTCCTCCTGGAAGTCTTTCCAGAGATCGAGATTGTCTTCATTGATTTCGTTCGGGTAGTGGGCCTCAAGCCCGACGAGGCCGTACTCTTTCAGCGATGCTGCAATCTCAAGGCGCTCTTCCAAGGAAAGGTCTTCCTTGTAGCGATCGTGGAAGCGGGAATCCATCGGGGTAAAGAACCAGATCCCGGCCGTAAACTCGAGATCGAGCTCGAAACTCTTGAGATGCTCCACGAGCTCGTCGGGTGAGCGGGAAGTGGCTTGGGATCGGAGATCCTGAAGGGGCATGTGTCGATGTCTGGTCGTGTCAGTAGAACGTCAGGCAAAGGGGGACGACGGCGTCCGCACCCAGTGCCGAGAAGACGAGAAAATCGAACAGAAGTCTTCACGAATTTCTGAAACCGGTTCCGTCGCCCAAACTCATAAAAGGAGTTTTTCCTTTCATGTGCAAATGAATGAGGGGCTCTCATCGGAAAATACACGCGCACTCAACGAATGTTGTAGTGTCTTAACAGTACGCTGGAGGATTGCGCTACGCACAACCCATCAAACAAGGCGTAAGCAGACGTCGGCCGTATCGTGCGCTCGTGGCGAATGGAAAACACCATTCGATTGGGAAACGCCCTATTGCCGAGAAACAGTGACGGTTGACGCCCCGGCTGGGACCGTGGTCTCCGTCTCGGTCCCGTCCGTCCACCGCACCTCCACCGCCGCAACCGACCGGTCGCCGTGCCCCAGCGTGGGGGTGAGCGTGTGCTGCGACCAGTAGCCGCTGCCCGCCGTGAGGGCCACGGCGGGACCTCGACTCTCGTCGTCGTACCGCAGTCGTACCGTCGCCCCAATGCCCCGAGGATTCTGTGGAGGACCGTCGAGCCGGACGCGCAGGCCTGGCGTGGCGCCAACGTTGCGGAAGAGTCGGGTCGCGGCCCCGTTCTGGGTCACGAGCACGTCGATCCGGCCGTCCCAATCGACGTCCGCGACGGGCGCAGCCCGCTGCTCGCCGTAGACGCGGAGACCGGTCCGATGGCCCTCCAGCGGGGTAAACTGTCCGGTGCCATCGCCGCGCAGGACGAGCCCACGGCCCACATCCTGTCGCGGAGTTTCGCTCTCCGTGGCAAAGAAGTTCTGGCTCATTAGCACGTCGAGATGACCGTCGCCATTGGCGTCAGCCACGCTGGGCGAGAAGCCGGCGGTGAGCTGCGCCCAAAGCGGCAGGGGATCTCCTTCGAAGCCGTTCTCGGTGTTGAGAAAGACCATGTGCGAGAGCGTATTCGCATTTTTGGTCTCGGCACGGTCGAGCCACGTCGGCCCCACAATCTCTTTCAGTGACGAATTCGCAAACTCCTCGAACGACGAGATGCGCTGCTGCACGTACGAGATGTTCTGTGCCAGGGCGGGAAGGTCCTGATACGGAAGGTACCCGTCGCGGTCCTCATAGTATCGCGTTTCGATCAAATCCATCGGGCCCCGGCGGTCGGAGTTGTTGTAGTAGACCCGGAGCGGTCGATCCAGCGATGGCGACGTGATCGTTCCGAGGCGCCCCGGAGGCCGCCCGTACTTGCTGTTCCACCCCCAGTTGGTCGCCACCAGGTCGAGGCGCCCGTCCTCATTGAAATCGCCGACGCCCACGCCCCGCCACCATCCGGTGAAAGCCGCGAGGCCCTGCTCCTCCGTACGCTCAACGAACTGGCCGTCCCGGTTTTCGAAGTACCGAATCGGCCCCCACTCTGTCGACAGCACGAGGTCGGGATCGCCGTCTCCATCAAAGTCGGCAAACGCGGCGCCGGTGACCATGCCGACATCTTGAAATGGGCGGCTGAGGGAACGACTGCGGCGGTAGGTGCCGCCTTCGTTCTCGAACACCACCGAGAAGGGATCCGCCGGGTACTGACCGGGCACGTGGCGGCCGCCCGCAAACAGATCAAGGTCGCCGTCGCCGTCCACGTCTGCCAGAGCGAGCGGCCCCACCGAGACCGACCCTACCGAAAGCGTGTCTTTCGACTGAAGACCGGTCGCACTCGCATCGAACACGAGGATGGACGATGCCCCGGTCGATTCCTTCGGCCCGCGCTCGTAATTGGACCGGCCGACGAAGACCGTCGCCCCGTCAGCGGTCGGAAGGGCAACGATCCCCGTCAGGTCACGCTCCATCGTCGTCGAGAGCGCTCCCCCCTCCACCTTCGTAAATTGCCCGTCCTCGTTTCGGTAGTACGCGAGCTTCCCGCTACGCCCGGTGCCAATCAGCAAATCGTCGTCACCGTCGGCATCGAGGTCGGCCCACGCCGCCCCCGGCCCCTGCTGACTGAGGCGGCGCTGCAGGAGCGGCTGCCGCTCGAAGTCGCTGTACTGCTGCTCGGCGTGGCTGTGGTCGAGCCGTCCGCTCACGTCCTCGAACCAGGGCGCGGGTCCGGCCGAGTCGGACGCCGTAGAACCGGTCGAGGCGTCAGCGTCTGCTCTGGAGATCGGCTGCTCCCCCGTCGCAGTCGAGTCGGAGGACGAGGCCCACGCCCCCTGCGCATCAGGCGCCGGAATCTCGTAGATCCGTCCGGGCTGCACCGTCACCTGCGAGGTGTCGCCCCCGGGCCAAGTCACCGTAGCGGTGGCTCGTTCCGCCGTCCCCATCGCAAAGGACAGCACCGACTCGCTGTCCGACAGGTACTCCCCTCCGGCAATCACGCGCTGCGTTTGGGCAGGGAGAGTGGAATCGGGCACACCCTTCGGATCGAGCTCCACTCTCGCCCCCACAGCATCGGTGTTTGGTGCGGCGCCCCGGAGACGGAGGGCGACTCGCGCACGGGAGGCCTCGTTGCGGTACACGCCGAGCGACTCGTTGTACCGATTCACGATCACGTCCAGGTCGCCGTCCCGGTCGAAATCGCCGGTGGCCATGCCGTGCCCCACGTCCGCCTCCGTACCGAGCCCCCAGCCGTCCGGCATAGCTTCGAAGGTACCGTCGCCCTGATTCCGAAAGGCCATCGTCGGAAGGTCGAGGTCCGGATAGCGAAACAACACTTGCAGCTTCTGCTCGGGCGTCTTCATTTGGGCCTCGACGCGGGAGTACCGCATCTGCGCGTCGGAATTCTGCACGTCGTAGGCGTGCCCGGTGGACGTGAGAAGATCTTCGTAGCCGTCAAAGTCCACGTCCAGAAACCGGGAGGACCACGTCCACCCACTCGCCTTCACGCCGGCGAGCTCAGCGATCTCGGCAAAGGTCGCGTCCCCACGATTCAGTTGCAGCGTATTCTGCATCTCCTGGGCCCGCTTCTCTGCTGCCCCCACGGAATGAGGCATTTGCATCTGGGTGTGCCGTTGCGATTTTCGTCGTTCGTAGCCGCGCCCCAGCATGTCGGAGAGGAAAAAGTCGGTGTGGCCATCGCGGTTAATGTCGGACGTAGCAATCGACATCGTTGCGTGGCTGGTGGTGCGAAGGACGGTCTCCTCCGCCTCCACGAAATGCCCTTCTGCCGTCCCCCAAAACAACAGATCCGGGCTTTGGAAGTCATTGCAAACGTACAGATCCGCATGCCCGTCGCCATTTAGGTCCTCCAGCCGCGCCACGAGTGCCCAGTGGCGGGGGACGTCTGAAAGGGGTGCCCCGTCGGCCGTTCGGAACGTCCCGGGCCAGGACTGCTCCGTGAACGTCCCGTCGCCGTCGTTGAAATAGAGCCGATCCTGATCGGCGTATTCTCGAACGACGAATTCTCCCTTGACCTCATCAACCCAGAACTCATCCTGATACTCGGGAACGACCTCGTACCCCCCGGACGCCCGTTGCCGGGTCAGAGTACTGAATTTCATCTCACTGGAGGGGAGAGAGTCTTTGAGCGCCACGCGCTTGTAGTTCGCCACGTACAGGTCCAGCGCCCCGTCGCCGTTCACGTCCGAGAGCGCCATGGTGGTTGACCCCTCTCCCGCGCGTAACCCAGGAGCCTCGACGCGCGAGAACGTGCCGCTGCCATCATTGTGAAATACGACGTTCGGCCCACCCAGCGTGGTCACAATCAGGTCCAGGTCGCCGTCGCCGTCCAGGTCTGCCAGGGCTGTGCCCGTAGCTTCCTGATTCGGCATCGCAGCGCCCCCGGCGTTCGGAACGTCGTCGAACCGAAAGTCGCCCTGATTCAGATAGAGATGGTTGGGTCCCCCCAGCTGCGTGACGAACAGGTCGGGCCACCCATCCCCATTCACGTCCCCGACCGCCACGCCCGACCCGTGGAGCATATTCCGCGTCTCCCCGATCATGTCTTTGGTGACCGTATTCTCAAACCGGATGCCCGTTCGTGCCGAGTCGAGGCGCTGGAAACCGGGCCCGTCCCCCTGCGCATCCGCAAGCGTCGCCCAGCGGACACCGTTTTCGACGTTCCACTCGCCTCGCGGCTCAGGAGAGGACTCGCCGCATCCGGCCACCAGTAGCCCCCCCACCAGACACGCGAGCCCACCCGCCCGGCAGAGGAACCACCAGGAATCGAAAAAACGAAGGAATGCGGTCATACCAATAGAAAACACGTGGAAAGAGGACCGTTTGGCGTCCGAATGAAGGCATTACCGCCCGAAGGTGCAACCCGTTTCATTCCCTCCTTGGCTTTGGATTCCAATTCCCCACTGGTCACCTTCGTGAAACACCTCTTCCCCCAGCGTCCCCTTGAAATCACGGCACGCCAATGGTAGCTTCTTCAAAGATAAAGTAATAAGAGGAATATTCCGATAGTGCTTCCCTCCGCCCCTCCGCGGGGCGTCTGCTCGCGCTCTTCACTCAGGATTGTCTTCCATGAAGCTCGGA
>JAHENZ010000268.1 GCA_018609755.1 Salinivenus sp.
AGTGCCGTCGCAATGTCCACTCTCTATTGGTATTGCCCCTGCTACCGGGTGATTCAGAAGACGCTCCCTCACGCATGTGCCCCCATCACGGAATTCAAGAGCTGCGGGTGTCAATTCCCTGGTGCCGTCTCTCATCTCCCACCACAGCAATCCGATGTCCCCTCCACGATCGCCTCGTTTGGGTTACCGGCGCCTCTTCCGACGCCTAGTTCAGCGGTATGACGGAACGTGAAATTCCCCTCGACCAGCCGCTTCGGGACTCAAATCTCCGAAACTCTCCGTCATGAACCGGAAAAGCGAAACACCGTGCTTTGGGTCAGGTATGGGATACTGTGGTACAAAAATGACCCAAAAAGATCAAAAAAGAAATGTCTTCCACCAAGCGCATATTGGAGTTCGAACGGAGACGAATTATCTCTCTGTTGTGGTTCCTCGTCGGATTCGCCGTCTGGCAGGGCAGTCGGGTTCTGGAAGCATTCGCGCCCTCGTTCAGCACCGCCTCTCCCATCCCCACCGTCCTCGCCCTTCTTGGCTGGGCCATCTGGATCTACCATCTCGGTCGAATGCTCCTGCTAAAACGAGAGATGTCCGATCGGGAAGAACAGCAGATGAACGACGAACGCATTCAGAAGAACCGCCGGCGCTCGTTCACCATCGGATTTTGGGTCATGCTGGTTGCGACTTGTCCCCTCCTCTTCGTGGAAACCGCCTTCACCGTGGCTACTGCTGCGAACCTGATGCTTCTCATCGGAATTACAAGCAGCGTCGGGGCCTTCCTCTACTTCGAATCTGACGGTCTTTCGACGATGTTTAGCGGACTCTCCCCCCAGCCAGCCCATGAGTGATCGCGACCGTCTCCACAACCGTTTGAAAGTGTACCGGGCGATGCACGAACTCACACAGGCGGAGTTGGCCGAGCGAGTCGACGTATCCCGAAAGACGATTTCTCGAATTGAAAGTGGCGGCTTCGTCCCCTCTACCGAACTGGCCCTAAAGCTGGCCCGGGAGTTCGACGCGCACGTCGAGGATCTCTTTCAACTTCCGGAATAACAGACCGGAGCCTCCACTGTCGAAAACGATGACCGGGAGGTCCGCTGAGGCAGTGGTCCCTCTCTTTCCAACACCGTCCGTCGCATGCTTGTCTGAAGACTTTACGCCTCCTGCATTTCCTTAATCGACTCCGTAATGCCGGCCACCGCCTCTTTCGCGTCGCTGAAGAGCATCTTCGTGTTGTCGGCGTAGAAGAGGTCGTTCGGCACGCCGGAATAGCCCGGACTGAGGCTGCGCTTGATGACGACCGCAGTCTCTGCCTCGTCCACATTCAGAATCGGCATGCCGTAGATGGGACTGTCCTCGTCCTCTCGCGCCGCCGGGTTGACCACGTCGTTTGCCCCGACGACGATAGCGAGGTCGGTCGTCGGAAACTCGGAATTGATTTCGTCGAGCTCGAAGAGCTTCTCGTAGGAAACGTTCGCTTCGGCCAGCAGCACGTTCATATGTCCCGGCATGCGGCCCGCGACCGGGTGAATTGCGTACTTCACTTCCACGCCCTGCTTTTCGAGCTGATCGGCCATCTCGCGCACCTCGTGCTGCGCCTGCGCCACGGCAAGACCATAGCCCGGCACGATGATCACCTTGTCCGCGTAGCTGGCGAGAATGGCGGTGTCGTCCGGAGACGTTTCGTTCACCGTCTTGCCCTCCGGCACGTCCGGCCCGCCCGCCGCACCGTCCCCGCCTCCAAACCCGCCGAGCATGACATTCGCCAGCGAGCGGTTCATGGCGTCGCACATGATGACGGTGAGAATCATGCCGGCGGCCCCCACCAGCGTCCCACTCACGATAAGCGCCGTGTTGTTGAGCACGAAGCCCGTCGTAGCGGCGGCGAGACCGGAGTACGAGTTCAGCAGCGACACCACGACCGGCATGTCCGCCCCCCCGATCGGGATTACGAGCAGGATGCCCAGAAGGAGGGCCGCAGCGCCGAGCCCAACAGCGGCCTGAATCATCGGCGCAGCGAGTCCCGGAAACGCGTCGGCCATAGCGATCATGACCCCCATCGCGCCCCCGGCCCCAATCAGCAGCAGGACGGTGAGCACGCGGATGCCGGGAAACGAGATCGGACTCCCCGTAATCCATCCACTCAGCTTGCCGTTGGCCACGATACTGCCCGAAAAGGTCACCGTACCGATCAGAATGGAAAGGGCAATGGTAATCGACGGGACGAGGCCAAACGCCGAGGACGCTGTGCCCGCAACGTGCTGAGAGAGCTCTGCCCCCGACACGAGCGCCGAGGCCAGTCCACCGAAGCCGTTGAAAACCGCCACAAGCTCAGGCATCGCCGTCATCTCGACGGTGCGGGCCAAAATCACCCCAATGCCCCCCCCGATGACGACGCCTGCTATGATCATGGGCCACGACAGAATCTCCTGCAGGAACAGTGTGGCAACGACGGCCACGAGCATCCCGAGAGAAGCCAGAACGTTCCCCGTGCGGGCAGTAACGGGCGACTGCATGCGCTTCAGCCCGAAGATAAACAGCACCGCTGAGAGCAGGTACGTGAGGTCGAGGATTGCGGTTTTCATAGGCGAGGGAAGTCCGTTGGAGCGTTACGCAATGTGGGTGCGCCTGAAACAGTCGTGCACGTTCCCTCAGCAGAGGGATCTTACGCTGGGGTTCCATTCGTTCGCTGAGCTGCATCTGCGTCGGCCGGAGAGGACGTTCTCTTCTTCTCGCCGAACATCTCCAGCATCCGGTCGGTGACCAGGAAGCCACCAACGACGTTGATCGTCGCGACCACCAGGGCCCCGAAGCCGATCCACACGGACCACGGATCGTTCGTCATGCCGGCCGCCACCAGTGCACCGACGATCGTAATGCCGCTAATGGCGTTGGCGCCGGACATGAGGGGGGTGTGGAGCGTCTGTGGCACCTTTGACAGAATTTCGGTGCCCACGAACGCCGCGAGGACGAAAATGATGAGATTGTTCAGCATGGGCTCAGCGTATCTGTAGGTTGAATGACGGGATGAGGAAAGCCTCGACGGCCCCCGATACGTGATTGTCACTCCGCAACTTCATTCGTCTGCTCCTTCGACTCCAGTCCCAGCAGGTCGCGGACGCGGTCGTTACGAACCTCGCCCCCGTGGGTAAGACAGGTCCCGTCGAAGATCTCGTCCTCGAAATCCGGCGTGAGAGCACCGTCTTCCAGAAACTCCTCAATTGTGGCCGAAATGGTTTTCGCGTACAACTGACTCGCGTGCACCGGCATCTGAGCGGGCAGGTTGGTCGGCCCCATGATCCGAACCTCGTCTTCGATCACGGTTTCGCCCGTCTCGGTGTGGGCACAGTTTCCCCCGTTTGGGGCCGCCAGATCGACGATCACAGAGCCCGGATCCATGGCCTCCACTGCGTTCTCGTTGATGAGCAGCGGCGCGGGCCGTCCCGGAATGAGAGCCGTCGAAATCACCACGTCCGACTCGGCAATGTGCGGCTTCAGAAGCTCCGGCTGGCGCTCCTGTTTTTCCTTCTCCAACTCCTCCGCGTAGCCACTCTCGTCCTGATCGGCGTCAATGTCCACTTCCAGTTCGACGAACTTGGCGCCCAGGCTCTCCACCTCCTCCCGGGTCGGCTCGCGGATGTCGTAGCCAAACACCTTCGCCCCGAGTCGCTTGGCGGTGGCGATGGCCTGCAGGCCCGCAACGCCGGCGCCGAGCACGAGCACCTGCGCGGGCTTGACGGTACCGGCGGCCGTAGTGAGAAGGGGAAAGAAGCGGGGCAGCCGCTCCGCAGCGAGAATGGCCGCTCGGTAGCCCCCAATCGAGCTCATCGCTGACAGCACATCCATTTTTTGGGCCCGGGAGATGCGCGGCACCAGTTCCATCGCGAAGCTCGTGACCCCCTTCTCCGCGAGGGTCTGTGCGGCTTCGGGCCGACCCAGCGGATCGAGAAGCCCGATCAGGGCCTGTCCCTCCGAGAAGAAGTCCAGCTCCTCGTCCGAGGGCGGGGCCACCTTTACGACGAGATCAGCCCCGAATACTTCTTCTCGATCGACGACCGTACACCCGGCCTCTTCATACTCCTCGTCGCGATGATAGGCTTCCTCCCCGGCACCGGATTCGACGACAACGTCAATTCCGTCCTGCATCTTCAGGAGTCGGGAGGCCACGTCGGGCACGAGGCTGACGCGCGTCTCTCCCGCCTCAGTTTCTCGCGGAATACCAATTGTAAAGGCCATGAGCGTCGTGGGGTCGTGTCAAGCGTATCTCGACAGTGGGTGCCCCCACAGGGCGTCGGATTCGCCCCTGTGGGGACGGGCGGTACGTAAGCAGGCGTTCGTAAAGCCGACTCCACACGCTCCTCAAGTCCACCAAGAGAAGAAGGAGAGGCGCTACACGTGAGCGATGCCCCTCGCGACGTGTGGGAACGACTCCAAAATCATGGACTCAGGGACGAGCGGGGGGCAACTCCGTGTGGCGTCCCAACTGCCAAGCCCCTCAGGGATCGCTCCTAGCTGTGGTCCTGCTCAAACTCATCCATAAACTCTATGAGCGCGTCGACGCCCTCTTCCGGCATCGCGTTGTAGATGGACGCCCGCACGCCCCCGACCGTCCGGTGCCCGGCGAGGTCCATGAGACCCTGCTGCTCCGCCTGCTTCAGGAAAAGGTCTTCGAGGTCCGCGTCCTGAAGGCGGAACGTCACGTTCATCATTGAGCGGGAGCCTTCATCGACCGTGCAGTAGTAAAAGTCCGACTGCTCGATGCGGTCGTAAAGCTTGGTGGCCTTCCGCTTGTTGACCGCGTGGATGGCGTCGAGCCCCCCGAGATTGAGGAGCCACCGCGTGACCTTCTCGACCATGTAGATCGGGAAGATGGGCGGCGTGTTGAACCGCTTGCGGACGTGTGTGCCATAGTCCAGCATCGTGGGCAGATTCTCCTTCTTCTGCTCCAGGAAGTCGTCGTGCACGAGTACGATGGTCACGCCCGCCGGTCCGACATTTTTCTGTGCACCGGCAAAGACGAGGCCGTAGCCCTCCAAATCCATCGGGCGACTCAAAAACTCGCTGGATGCGTCCGCTACAATCGGCGCATCGAGCACCGGGTCCTGCGTGATCTGGTTGCCGTTCACCGTCTCGTTGGTGGTGACGTAAACGTAATCGGCATCCGGGTTCAGATCCCAATCTTCGGGGTCCGGTACGTGGGTGAAGTCGTCGTCCTCCGTAGACGCCGCCACGTTCACGTCGCCGACGAGGCGAGCCTCCTTGATGGCCTTCGTGCCCCAGCGCCCGGTAATCACGTAGTCGGCCGAACCGTCCTCCGACAGGAAGTTGAGTGGGGCCTGGTAAAACTGCATCGAAGCCCCGCCCTGGAGAAAGAGCACGTTCCAGTCGTCGCCAATGTCCAGCAAGGACTTGATGTGCTCTCGGGCAGCCTCTTCAATCTTGTCGTAGGCCGCCGACCGGTGACTGATCTCCATGACCGAGGCCCCGGTGTGGTCGTACACGGGAAGTTCCTCTTTGGCCTCCAGCAGCGTCTCCTCGGGCAGGGCCGCAGGGCCGGCCGAGAAGTTGTAAAGGCGTTGCCCCCGATCCGCCGGGGTACTTTTTGCGTCGGGTTGAGCCACGTCGTCCATACTAGCGTCGCGAAAATCAAGTTCAAAAACGAGTGCGAAGCGAGAGCATCGGGACGGGCCTGGTCCCATCTCCGCAGGAATCCTCAAGCCCTCTGTTCTTACCGAGGGTCAACGTAGATAAAGCATCCCTACGGTGCAACGCTTGCCCCGAAGATTTTCCCAGAGATTACGCAGAGAAGCGCTTCTTTCATGGAAAACTCCAACGCCCCCCGCAGGGACGAAGCGAAAAAGAAATGCCCCTGCACGGCAGAAGCCCTGCAGGGGCACAACGAGGCAGTGCCTCCGAAAACGGTACGTCCGGGCGCTACGGCGTCACAATGTTGCCGCCGTCTCCGCCAGCGTCTCCGCCCGCTCCCTCAGCAACATCGATGAGATCAATCTCGAAGAGAAGCTTGCGCCCAGCGAGCGGGTGGTTGGCATCAATCGTAACAGTATCCTCGCCGAGAGCCGTAATCAGAACCGGCACGGTCTGCCCGTTCTCGAGGCGGAGCTGCAGCTGCTGGCCCACCTCCGGATCGACATCGTCGGGAATCTGGTCACGTTCCATCTCCATGACCATGTCCTCCCGGTGCTCTCCATAAGCCTGTTCGGGCTCCACCTCTGTGGTGATCGAATCGCCCGGCTCCATGCCGGTCACGGCTTCCTCGAACCCGGGGATCACGCGATTCTCACCAATGGTGAAGCTGAGCGGCTCCCCGTCTTCCGAGGTATCGAATACGGTCCCGTCCTCCAGCTTGCCGGTGTAGTGGACTTGGACCTCGTCTCCTTCTTTCGCTTGTGCCACGACGCTGTGTCGGTTTAGTGCAAAAATGCATTGATCAGACTAATTCAGGCTGTATAACGCACGGTATCGTGCAGTGTTCACCTCAACCTGAACGCGGATTGTACTGAGCGGAATGAGATCGACAGGTTCTACGAGTCGTCTTTTGAACGAACTCGTAACTAGTGGTGCGTCAAGTTTTCCATGTCGAGTAGAGCGCCGATCAATGAGCGGTATTCAGGCCATTGAAGCGGCATTCAAGTGGGCGTATTCAATTCGATGCCGACACCTTCGGCTTGACTGACCACTAGACTCATGCCTGACTGAATACGCGACGCAGGACCGTAGAAAGCAGGTGGGCACTCCAGAAAAACGAGGACTGCTACGATCCTGAAAAATTCCCTGGACGCGGCATAGGCGCGCCACTATTCGACTCGGACGTTCAGGCTTCTGAGAGAATCGGTACCCGCCCAGTACTGGTTCCCCTATTTTTGTACTTCTGGCGGCACCGTGCACTCCTCCCGCCGCGTGTCGGTGAGCTGAAGAATTTTCCAGCCCTCTTGACGGCGGACCAGCTGCACGGCATTGACGCCGCAGTGCGAACGCTCGTCGCCGAGATAGAATACGTACGGCACCCAGGCACTGGCGAGCGGTCCGTCCACTTGAATCTCGACGTCCCAGATCCGCTCGTCCCACACCTTTTCGTGCGGCTGACCCACCGCGTTGACGAAGGCATCAACCGGTGTGGCCCGCACGCTGCTCGTGTCCGACGGCCCCAGGGCCGTGTGCAAGCGGGCCTGCGGATGGAAGACCGCTCGCACCGCGGCGCTGTCGCCCGCGCGCATGCCATCGAATAGGGCATCAATCGTCGCTCGGACCGCCTCCACAGCCGGTCGGGCGGGCGGCGACGGCGGATCGGGCTGTGCCTTCGCATTGGAGAGTACGAGTAGACACCCGAGGCCGAGAGATAAAAGTCGAGTTCTCATCACGGAGAGGGATTTAGTGACCTTGCACAACTACTCTGACGGTTTCGAGCGGCGGTCCCCTGAGGCCACAATCGTCAGCTTGCCGGCAGCGGTCGATCCCGAGCATATTCCGCGCAGGAGATACAGACGGAAACAGCGTCACGATATTTGCGGTTTCTCGCTTTTCAGTTGTGCAAGCCCACTACGGGCGAGCAAAATACGCTTTGACGAGATCACGATACACGTCGACGGCCCGCCGGACCTCGGCAATGTCGATGCGTTCCTTCGCGGTGTGGGACCGCTCGCTGGGCCCCGGTCCCAGCTTCACGGCAGGCACGTCGTGGAGAAAGACCCAGTCGGAACAGGTGGGCGAGCCGAACGGCTCCGTGTCGGGGAGGGCCGTCTGGGCCGCCTGCACAATGCGAGCGTCGTCGGGCGTGGCGCAGGGCACGAGCCGCTTGCTATACACTTCTATCTCCCCGTCCACGCGGTCGCGAAAAATCTGAATCAATTCGTCGTGCGTGTAAACGGGGGTCGTGCGCACGTCGACCGTAAAAACGCAGTGTTCGGGGACGACGTTGTTCGCAGAGCCGCCCTCAATCATCGTCACGGTGACGTTCGGTGATCCGAGATAGGGATCCTCGCGCTCCAGCGACAGCCCCTCGACCTGCCGGATGGCCTCCGCGGCTTTCGAGATGGCGTTTTCGCCCAGGTGCGAGCGGCCCGCGTGAGCCGATTTGCCATGAGCGTGGATTTTCAGGATGAGGAGTCCCTTCTGCGCGACGCAGGGATGGAGCGACGTTGGCTCTCCGATGACGGCGGCGTTCAGATCCGGCAGGTGCGGCCGCACGTCCTGCAGGCCGTTGTCCTTGCCGCCCGACTCCTCGTTCGTGGTGAGCGCCACCATGAGACGTCCGGCGTCCGGCGTCCAACCGTTCTCGGCCAGCGACAGCAGCGCGGTGGTCATCGCTGCCCCACTCGCCTTGGCGTCCACACTGCCCCGACCGTAGAGCTCGCCCTCCACCTCCACCGGATCGAACGGGTCGTACGGATGATCTGCCGACGGCGGCACCACGTCGAGGTGCGTGTTGAGGAGCAGCGTGTCGTCGCCGTCGCCAATCAAAAAGACCACGTTGTCGTCCAGTCGCTCCACCATCACGCCCTCCCGATCGACGTAGTCCTCCACAAAATCGGCAATCTCCTCTTCCTCTCCACTGAGGGACGGGAACCGAACCATCTCCTTCAGCAGTGCAACGGCGTCGGTGGTTTCAACCTGGGTCGTGGACATGAGAACGTAAGAACGGTGTGGAGAACTCGGATTCGGCGACATTGCTGCGCTCTACGATTCACGTATCACGCAATACGCATTACGAAACAACCTCCGTGGCTCGCGACCGGGACACTAGATCGTCGGGCGCACAAACGAAGGCACGGCTCACGCCGTCACGGAGGGCGTCCAGGGCCGTTTTCATTTTGACGCGCATCCCGCCCTCGATCCAGCCCTCTTCCACTCCAAGATCGAATGTCTCAGCGTCACAGGTGTCGAGATGCGAGTCTGGATTCTCGGCGTCGCGGCGCACCCCGCCGATGCCCGTCACAAACAGCAGCTCTTTGGCACGCAAGGCCCCAGCGAGTGCGCTGGCCACCGTGTCGGCATTCACGTTGTAGAGCTGCCCCTCGTCGTCGATGCCGAGCGGCGCGACAATGGGCATGACGTCCTGCGCCAGAAGCGACTCCAGAAGCGACGGGTCGATTGCCTCGATGTCGCCCACCCAGCCGAAGTCCACACTCTCGCCGTCAATGTCCCAGGGCGGCCGCTTCGTAACCTGCACCTGGCAGCCATCGGCCCCGGAGAGCCCGACAGCAGTGAGGTCGTGCTTGGCCGCCTGGGCTACGAGTTGCGTGTTGAGCGCTCCGCTCATCGTCCACTGGGCAATCTCCAGGTCGAGGTCGGTGGTCACGCGTCGGCCCTGCACGCGGCGGGGGGTGTGGTCGAGACGGTCCGCCATGTCGCTCATCTGCTTGCCGCCCCCGTGCACGATGACGACCGGCGCCTGCTCTCGAAGCGACTGGAGGCCGGCCCAGAGGGCGGCCATCCCGCCTGCATCCTCGATCAGAGAGCCGCCGATTTTCACCACGATGGGGCTGCCGTTCTCGTTACTCATTGCAGTATTCGTTGCGGAATGCTCAATTCAAACGGTGTGTAAGTTTGGACGTGTGTACGTATGTACGTTTACGACATGAACCTACATACGTACACACATACAGACCTCCAACCCCCTCCCATGCAACACAGAAAATTGTAGCGATTGAAACTGGAACGCAGTCAACTGAGGTCCCAAACGTAATCGAGCAGTGCCTTCTGCGCGTGAAGCCGGTACTCGGCCTGATCGAGATGGGCGGCGTGCGCTCCGTCCATCACCGCATCGTCCACCACCACGTTGCGGCGGACGGGTAGGCAGTGCATGAATGCGCCGTCGTTCGTTCGAGCCATTCGCTTTTCGGTGATGCGCCAGTCCCTGCTGGTCGTCCGAATATCCGCCTCTTTCTCCGGATCGGTGTACACGAGCGGTCCACCCCACGACTTGGCATAGACCACGTCGGCCTTCTCAACCGCCGCATCCAGGTCGTCGGTGGCCGCCACCGTAGCACCGTGCGGATCGGCGAGGGACTGCGCGGCGTCCATCACGTCCTCGTCCAGCGCGTGCGACTCGGGCCGGGCCACAGTCACGTTCATTCCACAGCGCGCGGCCATCTTGACCGTCGAGTTGGGCACGGCCATCGGCAGCGCCTTCGGATGGTAGGTCCACGTCAGCACGAAGTCCTTGCCGCTCGGGGCGCCGTCAAATCGATCGTGAAGCAAAGAAGCGTCAGACACCGCCTGGCACGGGTGTGCCCACGCCGACTCCAGGTTGATGACCGGGACTGTCGCAACGTCCGCAACCCGGCGAATGAGCTCGTCGTTCTTGTCGGCGTCGTAGTCGGTGCCGGAGGCAAACACGCGAACGCCCAGGGCGTCGTGGTAGCGGGAGAGCACGCCGATCGCCTCTCGCACGTGCTCGGCGGCATCCCCGTCCATCACGGTGCCGTCCTCCCACGCCAAATTCCAGGTCCCCTCCCCCGGCGTGAGCGTCGTGCTGTCGGCCCCGAGGTGGGCCGCGGCCACCTCCATCGAGGTGCGCGTTCGCAGCGACGGATTGAAAAAAAGCAGCCCGATCGTTTTGCCTGCCGCCGTGTCGGTTCGCGTGTCGTTCTCTTTGTACTCAACGGCAGAATCGAGGACGGTGCGCCACACGAAATCGTCCAGTTCGGAGGCGTGGAGAACGTGGCGAAGATTGGTGGTGTCGATTGCCATTGGCGGAACTGTGATACCGATTCAAAATGATTGACACGCCTTCCTGCCCATAATCCATCACGCAGAGACGACCGGGCCGGTCGTCTCTGCTCTAACCGAAAAGATACGCCACCGTACGTCAGGCCGCCTGGGCAGGCGCTACCGTTTCGTCCAGAGCCGTGTGAAGCGCGTCGGCGAACGTGTTAACGTCGTCGTCGCTCACGACGAGGGGCGGCATCAAACGCATGACGTGCGGGTCCGACGAGCCGCCGACCAGCACGCCCTGGTCGCGAAGCACGTCTTTGACCGGCCCCACCGGGCGGTCGAGCTTGAGGCCCATGAGACAGCCACGTCCCCGTACTTCCTCCACGACCGGCTCCACGTGCTCACGCACCTGATCGTGGATTTCCGTCGCCCGATCCATTAGATTCTCTTCCACCAGCGTCTCCAGGGTGGCCTTCACCGCCGCCATCGCGAGCATGCCGCCGCCGTACGTCGATCCCTGATCGCCGGATTCCACGGTCTCAGCTACCTTCTCCGTCACGAGCACCGAACTGACGGGCACGCCGGCCCCGAGACTTTTCGCCAGCGAGATGAGGTCTGGGGTGGCTCCGAGGTGTTCGGCCATGGAGAACGCTCCCGTTCGCCCAACGCCGGTCTGCACCTCGTCGAACGCGAGGAGCGTCCCGTATTTGTCGCAGAGGCGGCGCAGGCCCTGCACGAAGTCCGCCGGGATCTCCTTCATGCCCGCGATGCTCTGAATCGGCTCCAGCAGCACGGCCGCCACGTCCTCCTCCACCAGCGCCGCTTCCGCCGCGTCGAGGTCGCCCACCGGAATCCAGGTCGTCTCCGGCAGCACATCGAGGTACGGCTTGCGATACTTCTCGTCGTGCGTGGTGGCCAGACTGCCGAGCGTGCGTCCGTGCCAGCCGTCCTCCAGCGCCACGACGCCGGAGCGCCCGGTGTACTTGCGCGCCAGCTTGAGGGACGTTTCGTTCGCCTCCGAGCCGGAGTTCGCAAAGAAGACCTGCCAGTCGCGACTCTCCGGGGCGAGTGCGGTCAATCGTTCGGCGGCTTTCGCCCGGACGGGGCTATGCGCCACGTTGGAGTAGAAGAGCAGTTTCTCGGCCTGCTCCTTGATTGCTTCTACGACCGGTTCCGGGCTGTGCCCGAGAAGCGAGACACAGTGCCCGCCGTAAAAGTCGAGGTATCGATTCCCTTCAGCGTCCCACACGTAGGCGCCGTCTCCTTCCACCAGCGCCATCGGCATTTTGCTGTAGGTGGGAATCTCCAGCTCGTTTTCGAGATTGACGATCTCTTCGGTGGTCATGGACTCGGCAAAATTCGGTCGATGGAAGCAAAAAAACCTGACGGCGGACCGCCGTCGGCCGTCCGCCGTCATTCTGTTACGTTGTTTCAACTACCGATTTCGGAAGCAGACCCGCGGTTTCCGACAGTCCGAGCGCTCGGTTCAAATTCTGCACGGCCTGGCTGGCAGCCCCCTTCAGCAGATTGTCGAGGGCAAAGCCGACGACGAGCGTGTCGCCCTGCCGCTGCCATCCCACGTCGCAGAACGGCGTGCCCACGGTGGGCTGGAGTGAGGGAAGTTCGCCCGGCGAATAGCGAACAAACGGCGCATCGGCGTAGGCGTCCATAAACCACTCGTCCACCGCATCAACGTCAAGGGACGACGGCCAGTCGACCTGGGCAGTCCCCCAGATGCCGCGCGTCCACGGGCCGGAGGCGGGCACGAAGTTGAGGTCCACGTGCGATCCCACCGTCTGCAGAATTTCGGGCCCGTGCTGATGGGCCAGCACCTTGTAGGGCCGTACGTTGCCGTCGCGGGTGGGAAAGTGAGTGGCGGAGGACGGCTTTGCACCCGAGCCGGAGGCCCCGGTAAGAGCGGTGACGTGAGCGGAGAAGGGCTCGTCCTGCACTGCGAGCGGCGCAAGCGCCAGCGTAATGCCGGTGGCAAAGCATCCTGGATTGGCCGTGAGTTGACCGGACGGCGGGCCGTCGCTCCACTCCGGCAGGCCGTAGGTCGCCGTGTCGAGCAAGCCGGGCGCCGGGTGCTCCACGTCGAACCATTCCGGATAGACGTTAGCGTCGCGAAAGCGAAAATCTGCACTCAGGTCCACGATGGGGCCTTCGAACCCCGCCTCCAGCAGCTCCGGCACGAGGTGCATGCTCTGCCCGTGCTCGCCCGCCACGAGGACGGCATCGAGATTGTCGAGATCGACCGCGTCCGGCGCCACGAACGACAATTCCACCTGCCCGCGGAGCGACGCGTGTGCTGTGGCGAGGGGCTGCCCCGCGAACGTGCGGCTGGTGACGGCAGCGGGCGTAGCACTGGGATGCCCGGCGAGAATGCGAATCAGCTCCCCCCCGACGTAGCTGGCGCCATGCAGAATCCCGACGCGCGCGATGCCCGCCGTCGTTGCAGGGGAAGCAGATGGAGACGGGGTCGTGGAAAGCGTCATGACGGAAGAAAAAATTGAGAGGGATAAAGAGTTGGAATGCAGACTTTACGACGCAACGGCCACTTCCTCCTCCGACGCCGACTCGTCGGACGGCGCTCCGTCCTTCGGGGTCGTGGACAGACGCTCCGCCCCCCCGTTATCCGGGAAGGCGGACTCCGGCAGGGTTTGGACTACCTCATCCACGAGTTCGGTACTCTGCTGGAGGGCGTTGAGCGCCGTAATGCCGAGCCGTTGCTTGATGTACCGCCGCCCCACGTCGTTGTCGGTCACGGGGCCGGTTACGGCGGTGATGTCGGTGTTGTAGCGCTGGGTAAAGAGCTCCTCGGCGGCCCAGGCGCCGGACAGGTCCGCAGCGGCCACCACGTGCGTCTCGATGAAGGACTGAAGCTCCATGTCGGTGAGCAGATCGTCGACGCCGTAGTAGCCGACAAAGCCGTCGCCCATCTCCGCCACGATCACGTCCAGGTCTTCGGTTTCGTTGAGGTGATGAATCACCCCCTTCGCGATGGGCGTGATCGCGTCCTCCACCGTGCAGGCAATGCCAGCGTCGGTGAAGGTCGAAACGGCGGTCGCCCCGTGCTCCCGCATTCGGCGCACGTCCCGCATCAGGGACGCCCCCGTCAGTTTGGTGGCGCCCACCTTCAGGCCCATCTCCGACAGTCCCTCCACGATGATGCTCGCGGCCTTCGTCTTGCCGGTGTCCATCGCCGTTCCACTCACGTTGATGATGGGCACCGACGATTCGAGCCGGTGCACCATCTCCAACGCATCCTCCTGAATCCGGGCGTGAACCCAGTGGTCGTTGCGCTGCACCATCACGGCCCCAATCACTTCCACCGGCAGCGCCGGCCCCAGATCGGGGTGACCGGAGGTGCACTCCCCAACGAGCCCACCGAGATTGAGGACGTTGAGCGTATCGCCGCGACTGATGTGGCGCGGCACCCGTCCACTATAGCCCTTCAGCGCCTGTCGGCCGCCCAGTGTGCACGCCAGCAGGTCGCCCTTCTTGATGTGGCGAAAGACCCCGTCCTGGCACTCCACCTCGTCGTACTGGTCCTTCTCGTCGAGGGCTCGCACCGCCACCACGTAGCCGTGCTGAGCCACCACGTAGGGGGAGACCGTTACCGGAGACTCGATGTTGCAGTGCGCAGTACTCGAAGCAATTTTGTCGACGGCACCCGTCGAAAATCTGTCGTCAGTCATGGGAGGAAAGAATCAGTGGATCGCAGACGAATGGGGTCCAGCAAATTACGCTGTGGCAGGCTCCGGAGACGACTCTCCGGTCTGTTGGCCCGTGTCGCTCGAACGAGCATTCTTGGCGAGAAGCGACGGCACAGCGGCGAGGGTGGTAAATCCTTCGGCGTCTCGTCCATCCCAGAGGGCATTTTCCTCGCCGTACGTCGCCATGCTGGCGTCGAACATGGAGTGCGGGCTGCTCACCCCCTGCACCTGCAGGTTGCCCTTGTAAAGCTTCACGGTCACGGTGCCGGACACGACGTCCTGACTATTGTCGAGAAACGCCTCCACGTCCCGCATCACCGGATCGAAGTACTGCCCCTCGTGCAGCAGCCGGCCGTAAAAGGAACCCATTTCCTCCTTCTGCACCTGCTGCCACTTCGAGAGCACCACCTTTTCGAGCTCGCGGTGGGCCGTGATGAGAATCTTGGCGGCCGGCGCCTCAAACCCGATGCGGCCTTTGATGCCGAGAATCGTGTCGCCGACGTGGATGTCGCGCCCCACGCCGTGCTGTCCGCCAACGTCGTTGAGGGTTTCGACCAACTCGACGCCGCCCATCGACTCGTCGTCCACGGCGACGGGCAGCCCGTCCTCAAAGGTGATCGTGAGCTCTAGCGGGTCGTCGGGCGCCTCCGTGGGCGGCACCGTGTCCGGATAGGCATCTTCCGGCAGCGGCTTCTCGCTCGTGAGCGTCTCCTTGCCGCCGATGGTGGTGCCCCAGAGGCCGCGGTTGATCGAGTAGTCCGTCGTGTCTGCGGGGACCGAGAAGCCCCGCTCCTCCAGGTATTCCGTGGAGTCGGCCCGACTGAGGCCGTGGCTGCGGATGGGCGCGATGACCTCCAGGTCGTCCCCCACTAGCTGCAAGGCCACGTCGAACCGCACCTGGTCGTTACCGGCGCCGGTGGAACCGTGAGCGATCGTCGACGCACCGACTTCATTCGCCACGTCGGCCACGCCGCGGGCCTGCACGATGCGTTCCGGCCCTACGCAGAGCGGGTATACGCCGCCGCGCAGCACATTTCCCTTAATCAGGTAGCTCAGATGATCGTCGTACAGCGCCTGACGGCCGTCTACGAAGTGATGCTCCGTCGCCCCAAGCTCCGTAGCTCGCGCCTCGATTGCCGATCGGTCCTCCTCCGTCACGCCTCCGGTGTCAATTGTCACGGTGTGCACCGGTTCGTTGTAGGTTTCCTGAAGGTAGGGCACGCAAAACGAGGTGTCGAGACCGCCACTGAAGGCGAGAACGATGGCCATGGAACGTCGAACAGTTGTGAACGAAAAGGGCAGGCAATAGAAAAGGCGCTGGCTCGGTGGAACCAGCGCCGTCAACAGGCAACGTCAAATGTCGGGAATTATCCGATCATTGTTCGCACCGGGCGCCGAATCCACAGATCTGCACGTACGACGGTGGGAGCCGTCGCGCGAAGGATCGTCGTCGGGACGTACGGGCGGTATGGATCGGATTTCGCTTCATGGTGCCACCACGGTACGAGTCGGCGGTGGATTTATCAACGGCAAACCCACCTCATTTGATGATGAAACGATAAAAGGAAGCGCTTCCGAAGGGGTCTTCCCCCGAAGAACTGTAAGTTTCGTGGCAAATTCCTCCACCAAAAAAGCGTCTTATTTTAGAGGGGCAATTAATTCCCCGGTGACCTCGACGGAGGCATCACCGCCGGGCCTGTCCACGTAGCTCCCCTCCATCTGGAACGTGAAGGTGGCCCCAATCTGCTCTTCGTTCACGTACGTCAGTTCCAGAACTCCGTCGGTCGTTTCGAAGTGCGCACGTTCGAGCGTCAAAAACGCAAGGACGCCCGGGACTCCTTCAGAGCGGTCGAGTCCAAAGATTTCTGGATCCACCACCTCATAGGTCCGCAGGTCCGGCGGCTGGGGTTCCAACTCAATCGAAAGGCCGGGGCCCTCCCTCGATCCCAGCTCAATTGCAACGAGCGCCCCTTCCTCCATCCGGTAATGGGCCGTTCCGGAGAGCGTATCGGAGACGGTGCCGTTGACGTGCGCGGTAAATCGGCCGGCCGACACGTTGGGACGATCCCCCTGTCCCTCACACCCACTCAGAAAAAACGTCCCCACGAGAAGCAGAATCCCGTACGCTGCTGATCGGAAATGAGTGTGCATACTGGGACGTGGTGGTTCAGGAACGAACCGGTCTCGGACAACCGGTATACCGCGCTACAGGATACGGTTCTCGACCCTGCGTTACAATTGCGGCTTCGCCCTGTTCAGCAACACTCGCCTCCTCACACTTCTGCCTTCACCTCTTCGAGACGTTCTTTGACCTTCCGGTCCACCTCCCCATTCTCCATGGGAACGTCGTCCGAAAGGGGGACTACGTCGAGGATGAGGCGAGCGCTGCGACTGTACGTGAAGTAGTTGTAGGCCCAGTTGATCAGGGCACTGAGCCGGTTGCGGAAGCCGACGAGCTTGGCGATGTGAATGACGACCCAAACGATCCAGGCCAGTGCCCCCTTGAGGGTAAACCCGCCCGCAAACTCCGCGACGGCGGCGTTGCGCCCAATCGTCGCCATCTGACCGTAGTCCCGGTACGAGAACGCCTCCGTCTCCGACCCGTCGAGGCGACGCTGAATCTGGCTGGCGGCGTGACGACCGCTCTGCATGGCCACCTGCGCCAGCTGTGGCTCAAAGCCCTCCTCGCCCTCGATGGCCGCCATGTCTCCAATCGCGTAGACCTCCGGTCGGCCCGGCACGCTCAGATCCGGGTTCACGACGACGCGGCCGTCACGGGCCTGCTCGGCGTTGAGCAGGTCTGCCACCGGGCTCGCCTTCACTCCGGCAGCCCAGACCAGCGTTTGGGTGGGAATGACCGACCCGTCATCGAGAGAAACGGCCTCCGACTCCACCTGCTCGACGGCCGTGTTCGTTCGGACCTCCACGCCTCGCTCTTCCAGTACACGTCGGGTGTACGTCTGGAGGGATTGCTGGTAGGGCGGGAGCAGATCGTCTTGCATCTCCAGAAGCAGGCATCGGGCCTGCTCGCGCGTGTCGAAGTTCGAAAAGTCATCGTTGAGCGTGTCGAAGAGCTCGACGAGCGCTCCCGCCATCTCGACCCCAGTGGGCCCTCCCCCCACGATCACGAAGGTGAGCGCCCCGGGTTCAACCTCGCCTGCCTGCCGGTCATAGCGTTCAAATTGCCGGAGGACGTGGTTGCGCAGGTTGACAGCGTCGGGCACATTCTTCAGTGGGTAGCCGTGCTCGCGTACGCCGGGAATGCCAAAGTCATTGCTCACGGCCCCGGCGGCAAGAATCAGGTGATCGTACGCGAGGGACTCACTTTCCTTCAGATGCACTTCTCGCGTCTCGGTGTCAAGATCCACGACGGTGCCGAGCCGGAACTGCACACGATCGTCGCCCTGGAAGATGTTGCGGACGTTGTGTGCAATGTCGTCCGGCTCCAGCCCGGCCATCGCAACCTCATAAAGGAGGGGCTGAAACTTGTGGTAGTTGTTGCGATCCACCAGCGTCACACGAACGGGCGCATCGCGAAGGGCTTTCGCAGCCTCAAGGCCCCCGAAGCCCGCCCCGACGATGACGACGTGCGGACGCGATGTGCTGGTGGACGAAGCCTTGACCGACATAGTACTGAATCAAGCGTGAAGGAGACAAAAAACTCGTGCCGTGGAATCACTTTGGAAGAAATACGCCCTGCGTGATAAACACACCATCTGAATACGCCATAGGACCGGAAAGATTCCCAATTGAACGGAACCTACAGGGTTATTACGACTGGTGGAAGTAAATAACGGCACGATGAGCACTGCCTCATCACCTCGCGTACGCACGACCTCCACGCTGAATGCCCCTTAGAGTCGCGTAGTACAGGCTCTACGCCGCTACCTCAACTCGAACGAATTCGACACACGATTTTCCGGCGGCACCAGTGCTTCACCCATTCGTCCCTGCTCCCCCCCAACCTCCGTGTACATTCGTCGGCGAAGCCGATACGTGCCGTCAATTTCCGCCTCGAACGTGGGCCGAATGTTCTGTCCAGGACGATAGCCTCTGATCCGGAAGGTGTCCCGGCGTACCTCTCCAGGCGCAATGGACCACGGCGGACTCAGACATTCCGCCACAACGGGACTGTAAACCGTTTCCCATTCCCCCTCTCTGAACTTCTCTAAAACAGGCGGGGAGGGATTTTTACAACCGATCAGATGGAGGGTGTCGGTCGTCGGATTTCGCGTCTCGTACGGAATGTCGACGACGACGCGCTCATCACCGTCCGCGACCAGCTCGGCGTCGTACGTCTCTTTACTGGTAAAAAGGTACCCATCTTGATCTCCCGTCGTTGATCCGTTGTCGGACACCATAGAGCAGCCCGTCCACAAGAGCCCCCCAATCAAAGCAAAGTGAAGTAGAGAAGGTACGGCTTGAAAAACGCGTATCAGACGCATAAAACTGCGTGTTTACGGATGAACGCATAGAGAGCAGTGAGGTATCCCCATTGCCTTTCAGCTGCCTCGCTCACGGGATACGTTCACGTATAGATACACGCCATTCCGCATCAGCACACAGTTCGAATACGCTCCACAGGGGCACTGCAATTGCGGAGCAGCGGCCTCACCGCACCATCAGCGAGTCGCGATACGCTGCCGCCTGCTGGGGGTGTCCGGAAGCTTCGTGCACCCGAGCGAGCGCCCGAAGCGCGCGTTGACTGAGCGGCGCCCGAAGGCCCACCTGTTGTCGTCGGAGCCGGTAGCCGCGATCCAGAAAGGACTTTGCCTGCCCCCACTCTCCCTGCTCTTCGTGGAGCCGCCCCTTCCCCACGTACAGAATGGCTCGCGTGCGGGTGAGGTCAACCGTCGTCGAGTCGGGGGGCGTCTGGCCGAGCGCACGCTCCCCGGCATCGATGAGCTGCTGGGCCTCCGCGAGACGCCCATTCTCGACCAGACAAAGGGCGTATCGGACGCCCGTATTGTGGGTCCAGATGTGATCCTCCCCCTGAGCCTGCGTTCGAAACTGAACGGCCTTGCGCAGTAGGGGCTCCGCCTCAGCCGACCGCCCCATATTGTCGAGAAGGTGCCCGAGCCGCTGATACGCAGTGGTCACCGATCCGTGCGGCGGGGCATGCCGACTCGTTACAACCTCAAGATTCGTCCGGGCTACGGAGAGCGCCTGCTCGTACCGCCCCCGCTGGATGAGCGTTTGATAGAGATGATCCCGGGCGCGCCGAGCCCGAGGGTGCGCCCGTCCCATCGTCTCCGAAGCAAGTTTGAGTGCCTTTCGGTAGTAGGTTGCCGCCGCCGCGTGCTCACCTTTCCGGTGAAGCAGATCTCCAAAGTTGCTGTAGGCCACCACCCGTTCGTTCGGCGTATAGCCACTTCCGTCTTCCATCTGTCGAAGACCGGCCCGGTACAACGACTCGGCTTCGTCGTGCTTTCCCTGCCGCTGGACGATAATCGCCAGATCCATCTGATCGAGGGAGAGCCCGTGGTACTGCCCTCCCTCCGTTCGCCGGCGCAAATCGATCGCCTTTCGCATAAGTACCTCCGCCGAGTCGGGACGCCCTTGCATGGAGATCGTCTGCGCGAGCCCCTCCAAAATGTCGGCGCGATGGGCATTCGACCGGAGATGCTGACTCATCGACAAGGCCTCTTTGTATAGGGGCCGCGCCTCCCAGTACCGCTGTTCGCTCCACCGGGTATCGGCTACGTGGAGCAAGCTGGCAACGAGATCGGGATGTGGGGGCGTCAGGTGCCGCCGTCGAAGGGTAAGTGCGCGCTGCAACAGAGAGTCGGCCTGCCCCCATTCGCCAATCCCTCGCGAAGCGAGACCCAGAGCGTCGAGCATCTCCGCTTGCACGACCGGACGATCGTCCAGGCGCTCGGCGCGAGCCAACCCGCGGCGGACGAGCGTACGGGCCGTGACCGTACGAGAGGGTTCGTTGGACGTCCCGGCATTGAAGAGATCGACCAGATATTCCGATACGATCTCCGACTTTTGAGCCTCCTGCTGGGCGCGCTCGCGTTGCTGGATGAGCAGCGCTCCGAACGTGACCATCAGTCCCAGGAACGCGAGCGCAATGCCCACCTCCCACCGATTTCGCTGTACAAATTTTCCGGCTCGATAGCTGAGAGAGGCAGAGCGCGCTTCGATGGGCTGACCGTCGCGGTAGCGCTCCAGATCTCCAAGCAGGGCGCCCACCGAGGAGTAGCGGTGCCCAGATTCCTTTCGCATGGCCGTCTGCACGATCGTGTTTAGGTCCCCCTCCAGCGCGTGTCGAAGTTGGCGAGGGGTGGTGCTCCGTGCGTCGCTAATGGCCTTGGGCGTAGCGGGACACTCCACTTCGTCGGCGTCGGGGCGCGTCTGGGCAACCGCCGTCGAGGGGCGGCACGGATCCGTATCCAGAATGGCTTGCTCCACGTCGCGCCGATCCGAGGCCTCAAAGGGGCGATGTCCGGTGAGCACCTCGTAGGTGAGCACGCCCATCTGGTACACGTCCGTGGCCGTACTGACTGCTTCCCCCCGCACTTGCTCCGGGGCAGCGTAGGCCGGCGTCATCGGACGAACGCCCGTCCGGGTGTCGGGGAGCGTCATAGAAGCCTCCCGATCATCCAGCAGCTTGGCGATGCCGAAATCCAGAAGCTTCACCGCTCCGTCCCCCGTCACCAGTACGTTCGAGGGCTTCAGGTCGCGGTGCACAATGAGGTTCTGATGCGCGTGCTGTAGCGCCGTCCCCACGTTGTGCAGTAGCGCGAGCCGCTCGCGGATGGTCAACTCATTGTCGTCACAGTACGACGTGATGGGCTGCCCGTCGACGTACTCCATCACGAGGTACGGCACGTCGTCGGCCGTGAGTCCGCCGTCCAACAATGCTGCGATGTGCGGATGCTGAAGCTTGGCAAGCACCTGCTGCTCCAGCCGAAAGCGACGGCGGGCGGCATCGGTATCGAGCCCAATCCGAAGCAGCTTTACGGCGACCGTCTGCTCGAACCCGCCGTCGGCCCGCTCGGCTCGGAAGACCCGGCTCATGCCCCCCCGCCCAATCTCTTCCTCCAGACGGTACGGTCCCACCTGATGAGAGGGGGCGGCCAAAGGATCCTCAGCAATACTCTCTCCTTCCTCCGGCTCGTACGCCGGAGCGGCAAACGACATCGCCTCCTGGTCGAGAAAGTCCCGCGATTCGGCCTCCGCCGCCAGCAACGACTCTACCTCGGCGCGAAGGGTGGGCCGGTCCGCACACACCTCCTCCAAAAATTCCCCTCGCTCTTCGGGCGAGCGGTCGAGCGCCTCGTCGAACAAGCGATCGACTTCCTTCCAGTCTGTGTCGGAGAGTTCTGTCATTGCTCAACAAATCGATGGTCACATTCCCCATTCACAACGACTACGTTCCGAGTGGAACGACCCTCCGTACCTCTCGCCTTCCGTCCGCTCCGGACTCACTCATACGCTCATGCCTCCGTTCGTCGTGCCCCCCCACGTTCTCTTTGTAAAGTCGCTTCGCGAGCTCGATAGGTGCTCCCCAATTCATCACGAAGACGCTTCCTCTCCGCCACCACTCTCCTCTTCAATACCGTAGCCGGAAAGCTCACGGGCTAGCCACGCCCGCGCCTTCCGCCATTCCCGTCGGACCGTGCGCGTCGACACGTCCAGTACGTCGGCAATGGCCCGCTGCGTCATGCCCCCAAAAAACTGATACATCACGATTTGCGCCTTCCGGGGATCCCGGTCCGACAATCGGGTGAGCGCCTCATCCAGCGCCAGCAACGTCTCGCCCCGCTGATCCACCGGAATCTTGCCCTCTTCCAGCGACACCATCGGGGCGTCGCCCCCCCGTTTCTCAGCCGTTTGCTTGCGGAAATAATCGATGAGGATTTGCCGCATGACGCGGGCGCAAAGCGCTTGAAAGTGCGCTCGGTCCGACCACTCCACCCGAGACTGATCGATGAGCTTCAAATAGGCTTCGTGTACCAGCGCCGTGGTGGTCAGCATGTGTCCGGCCGGCCGTTTCTGCAGGAGCCGGTGAGCAATCTCCCGTAGCTCATCGTGCACCTTCGGCATCAGTTCATCCAAAGCATCTTTGTGACCTTCTCGACTTTCGACGAGAAGCTGCGTGGTGTCGGACGACTCGGTCATCAGGGACAGAACACTTGGAGAGAAGAATTTCTAGAGCGGCACGGGCACCGTGGAGACATGCAAGATCGTTAAGATCTAGAGAAGTAACCCCTTCATGATAGCAAAACCCCTGCAGCGCGTTCCACCGGTGTCCGGATGTCGGTTAGGTCTTCGTATTGGAGGGTGAGGAGGCACAACTTGGAATTGAGCCTCCGCCCATTCTTCCAAATCTCGACTCTCCGGCTTCAGTGGGGCCCTCTGTCGCCAGCAGAGGTGGAGCCGATGAGGGTCGGAAGGGGCGGCGGACCGTGGCAATCTTGTCCTGTCGTACTCGCCACGGCCTCTCACTTCTCTTTCCGCCGTCCCTCCCCTTCACGGGGGTTGTCCCAGCTTTCGTCGTGAAGACGTACGTTTTCGATGTGATGCAATCCTATGCCCGGTACTGCGACTGTGGGATTCAAAGCGTGATTCATCATACGGGAAACGAACCCGATTCTACATCTCACGATTCACGCTTCAGATCTTCTACTCCACCCACACCGTCTTGGTGTTCACGAATTCCCGAATGCCGTGATGCGACAGTTCGCGCCCGTACCCGCTGTCTTTGATGCCGCCAAAGGGCACGCGAGGGTCGCTCTTCGTCATTTCATTGACGAATGCACACCCGACCTCTAGATCTCGTGCCATTCGTTCGCCCTTTTCTCGATCTTCGGTAAAGATGCTGCCGCCGAGCCCGAAGCGGGTGTCGTTGGCGAGGGCCACGGCGTGTTCGGCATCCTCGGCCACCACCACGGAGGCGACGGGACCGAAGATCTCC
>JAHENZ010000269.1 GCA_018609755.1 Salinivenus sp.
CAACGCCCTCTGGAAGAACAAGATCGCGGTGCTCATGGGCGATTTTCTGCTGAGCCGCGGCCTTCTCCTCTCGCTCGACCACGACGACTACTCCATCCTCCACACCCTCTCGGACGCGGTGCGGCGCATGAGCGAGGGCGAGCTCCTGCAAATTGAAAAGTCGCGCCTGCTGGACATTGACGAGGAAACCTACTTCCGCATCATCTCCGACAAAACGGCGTCGCTCATTTCGGCCTGCACGAAAAGTGGAGCCGTGAGCGTGACGGAGGACGAAGCCCTCATCGAACGCATGGACCAGTTCGGCGAGACGCTGGGCCTGGCCTTCCAGATTCGGGACGATCTCTTCGACTTCAGCGTGGAGGACGCCGGCAAGCCCATCGGCATTGACGTACAGGAAAAGAAGATGACGCTTCCCCTCATCGTGGCACTTCGGGACGCAGGCCGAAGCGAGCGCAAGCGGATCCTCAACATCGTCGACCAGGACGAGAAAAGCCGCGACGATCTCGAAACGGTCGCGTCGTTCGTCACGGAAAATGGAGGCATCGAGTACGCCCGGTCGAAAATGATGTCGCTGGCGGAAGAGGCTAAATCTCTTCTTGCCCCCCTTCCCCCATCCGATGCCCGGGCCGCGCTGGTCGGCCTTACCGAATTTACCATCCAGCGCTCTCGGTAGTGCAGTTTCGAGTGTCGATTTTCGAATGACGAATGGTTTACTTGTCCCCCTGACTCGCCACTCGCCATTCGCAACTCGACATTGCTACGATGCCAAACCTTCACCTCCTCGGCACCGGCGCCGCCATTAGCGACCCGCACCGGACGACGACGATGCTCGCGGTTTCGGAGAACGAGGCCCCGCACCATACGGTCGTCGTGGACTGCGGCGGGGACGTGCTGCAGCGCCTCCAGGCCTGCGATCGGCCCATCGACAGCGTCGAGGCCCTCATCGTCACACACGCCCACATGGACCACACGAGCGGCTTTCCGTTACTGATGGAGAAGGTATGGCTCGACGGGCGCGACCGTCCCCTGCCCGTCGTGGGCATTGAGCCCGCCCTTGCGCAGGCCGACCGCCTCTGGACCGCCTACGAGCCAGTGCACGCCGGCTGGGAGGGCATCCCGCCCATCGACTGGCAGGAGGTGACCCAGAAACGCGATGCAATGGTTTGGAATGACGGCCCCTGGACCGTCACGGCCGCTCCCGTCAACCACGGCGACACGCCGAACGTGGGCCTGCGCTTTGAACACCAATCCGGACCGGTCCTTGCCTACTCCTGCGACACCGCCCCCTCCGAGAACGTGGTGCACCTGGCCCAGGACGCCGATCTGCTCGTGCACGAGGCCAACGGCACGCCGGGCGACAACCACTCGACGGCACCTGAAGCGGCCGAAGCAGCAGCGGCGGCAAACGTTGATCGGCTCCTGCTCGTCCATCTCCCCCCCGGTGACAAGAGTGCTGCCCTAAAGGAGGCCCGTGCTACATTCTCCCACACGGATCTGGGCACCGAGCTCGGCACCTACTCCTTCTGAGATTACGGAAGCACGTAGAAGGCCACTGCGATGTAGTGACAGATGCTGCCCACCAGCACGAAGACGTGCCAGATGGCGTGGCTGTAGGGCAGGGAGTGCCAGCCGTAAAACACGATGCCGCTCGTATACGCCAGTCCGCCGGCCGCAATCAACAGAAGAGCGCCGGTGGGAAGGGCACTGCTCATCGGGTCGGCCAGAAGGATCCCGAACCAGCCCATGATGAGGTAGAGCGACGTGGCCGCTGGGTGGAAGCGGTGCGCAGAGAAGAGCTTGAAGAGAAGTCCAGCAATCGCAATCCCCCACACCCCCGCGAGGACCGTCCAGCCCCACCCATCCCGCAGCAGCACGACCGTGAACGGGGTATACGTGCCCGCAATGAGCAGAAAAATAGCCACGTGGTCCAGAATCCGGAGCGTGTATTTCGTCCGCGGGTTATGAATGCTGTGGTAGAGTGTAGAGATGGCGTAGAGGAACACCAGAGAGCCCCCGTACACGCCCGAAGCAGCCAGGTCCCAGCCATCCCCGGCCATGCCGGAAAGCACCATGAGAGCGATCCATCCCACGACGCTGAGGGCAAGCCCAATCCCGTGTGTCCACGCGTTCGCTAGCTCCTCAGCGTAGGACTGACGCTTGTGCTCCGCTTTGGTCGGATCCATCGTGCACTCCGAAGTTTTTGACGAAGGCGGACGAGAGACGTCTCGCCTGTCTCTAATATAAAGGTAAGGGCCAGCGCTGGAAAAACTGTTACCCTAACGTTTGGTCTTCGGTCCGTTCCCCCGCCGAAACGGCCCCCGATTCCGAGGAACGTTCACTCGCGTCCCGCCGCCAGGCTCGATAGTCGTAGAGGTCCTGCTCTAGCAGCACCAGACAGGCCGAGACGACCGCTGCATCGTCGAGAACCCCCACAATGGGCAGCGCATCTGGAATGACGTCGAGCGGATTGAGGACGTAAAGAAGGGCAAAGACCGCCGCGCTCAGAGTCCACATCGGAACCTGCTGATACTCGCCCCGTCGCACGTCGCGAACGAGGTCAAGCAGCAGCCGTCCGTCGTCCCACAAACGCCGCAGGGGACCATTGTCACGAAAACGCTCTTCGATCGCATCCGCTTTCTCTACCACCGTCTCCGCGTCGGAATCCGTGACGGAGCGAGCCCCCTCCTCTACAAAGTCTTCATCGAGACGTTCGAGGGCATCGCTCTTCTCCGGCGGCTCCAGGCCGCGCAACGTCTGGCGCACGCGTCGGACGCGGGCCTTCATCTTTGGGACAAGGGTTCGTGCGTGCTTCTGCAGTCGATCGGTACTGGGGAAAAATCGCCGGAGACGAGAGCCTGAGGACGAAGAGGCGGGATCAGTCATGACCAAAGCCACGCGTCGGGAGAATAAGATGTGGAATGCTCAACGGTTCTCGATAGAGAAAGCTCCCAATCTGAACCGATACGAGAACACGACAGAACCTCTGGTGAGTGAAGACGATTAACACGTGGCGTCTGTTCGAGTTTAGACATTCGCTTTTACAGCGTCGGACTCATTCCTTAGATTCACTTCTGGACTGTAGGACTGCCTTGGCCTCTTCTCCTCTTATGGCTTCCCGTTTTCAATCCTCCCCGCTCGTTCGTTCCCTCGTTTGGAGCGTGTTATTGCTGGGAGGGTTTTTCCTCGTAAATGCCTGTGGAACCTCCGGATCCGCCCAAGGACCCTCGACACCGACTCTTCGTCTCACGGCCCTCGATAGCACATCCGGAGAGCCGCTCGACAGCGCGAGAGCCATAAACCGGACGCTCGGAGACACGCTTCGGACGGACTCGGCGGGGTTGTTCGTCATGCGAGACATTGAGCCCGCACTGTACATTTTCGACGTAAGCGGCTATGGCTATCATCCGCTTCGGCACTTCTCGGTCCTCATCGAACCGGAGGATACCAACGCTACAGCTACAGCCTCCATCCTACCGCAGCAGTTGCGCATCACCTGCGAAGGGAATCGGCCGTACAACTGGGACCTCATGGCGAAAGAATTCGAGCAGGATTCGACGCAGGTCCGCATTCGACTGATCGAGGTGTTTGCGGATGACGGGGAAGTACAGGTACAACCTGTGTTGGTCAATGACCTGGCGACGACCACCCTTTTCCTGCCCGACAACTTCGACGCCCTCGGCCACTACGACATTCAGTTGTACGACGGGAACAGCAACCGCATCCCGTTTCACTACAAAAACGCCCCCCCCGACTCCGAAGGCAATCGGATCTACGCGAAACCGGACATTATTCCCGTCGTCCCGAAGAGCACGGAGCGGCTCACCCCCAGCACTCTCGTCGTCGGAGACAGCATTGAGAACGGACGGTCGATTTACGCGCGAGTGCGCTACACCTTCTCGACCAGCGACACCCTGCAGGCCACCTCCGCTACGACCTTCCCGGACTTGAACCTGGATTCCCTCCAGGTACCGACCTTCGACACGCTCCGTACAGACGGCCGAGTGCGGGTACCGGACAGCCTCGTCATCCAGCGAGATACCACTCAGATGCGGGTCGTCGGGATTGATACCACCGTTACCCGCAGTGGCTACCTCCTCTTCTCGACGCTTCGGGACTCGAACGCAGCGCCGTCACCCGAAGCGGCTCGCAACATGCTGTACGTGCCCGACTCCGTGAAGGCTCGAGCGCGCCGCGACTCTCTCGAAGCCGTGGCTGAAGCCGACACGACGGTCCCCCCCATTGATACTGCCGCCGCAGGTCCGGAGGCCCGCTCCCGACTTCACGTCGTGGACCGAACCGATCGGCTGCGCCTCGACTCCCTGCTGACCGACACCGAGCTTGCACAGTCGCTCACTGGAGGCCTTCCCGAACGAGGTACTTCGGCGGACTCGCTGCTTTCCCTTTCGGAGACCTTCCGAGAGACTCTGCTCCGCATTCCGATCCTGTCGGAACGGGAGATCCAACGAGGCCTCGATACCACACCGGACTCCCTAAAGCGAGACACTGTCCTTCTCAGTGCCCCGGTGTCTGATTCTCTCTTCCGTATGTTCTCGTCAGATACTCTCGCAAATGCAGATACGTCCGTAACAGACACGTCCGTGACGGACGCGTCCGTCCGGGTTGCCCAGCGGAACCTCTTTATTCCCCCGCCCCCAACGGCCCAAATGTCTCCAGGAGTGGACTCCATCCCGATCGACTCTCTGCAGCTCACGGTCTCTCCGGATGCGGATTCGGTCGTCACCGACTCGATCGTGGCGGATAACCTAAGCGCCCCGCCCGCCTACACCTATTGGTACGTTCCCTCCTCGTTTTCCCTGCCGGGCACACAGGTTCTTGCCGTCGATCCGTCGTTCTTTCGTCTCCGAGCCCGTCCCCACGTCGACACGACCGCGACGATCAACCTAACGGGACTTCTTCCCGACCGCCTGGGCGACCGCCAGCAGATCTCGTTCACGGAATACCCGCAGCAGGTCATCCGGGCCCCGACGGGAACGTACCGAGACTCCTACCTCAGCGTATGGAAGCAGCTGCAGACCAACCGACTGCAGCAGCAGTACTGCCAGATCTTTCCGTTCCCGCTTCGCTCCGAATGGCGGTCGACCTCAATGCACTAGCGTGTCGTCTTCTGACCAACCCGACCCACCGTGCGCTCGTTTTTGCTTCTTCTCGTCGGACTTCTCTTCGTTGCGTGCAGTTCTGATCCCCGGGACACAGCGGGCACGCCGTCTGTTCGGCGAGACACCCTCTCCTACCACGCCAACGGCCGCCCGGAAACGGTTGCCGTTCGCCAGGGCGACTCGGTGCTCGAACGACGTACCTACCGGACCACGGGCATGCTCTCGAAGGTCGCGACCAGTGATTCGGTCCAGGAGTATTTCGACCTTCACGACCCAGACTCGGCGGCGGTGCTTCAGGATTACCTGCAGGGGCGCTGGCGAAACCTTAGTGCCGATACGTCTCTCTCCCAGGCTAGTGCGTTTTATATCTTTGAGGAGGATCAGCTCACATTTGAAAATCCGGACCGGGTCCCGCTCGAATCGCTGGGCGTGACGTACGAAAACAATCGGCGATTGCTGACAGACGACGGGATGGCCGTGCAGCCGGAGATTTCGTCCTTCGACACCGTCCGCGTGACGGGATTCACCCTGCTGCGGATTCCCCCACCCGACTCCCTCTGATCTCCCTCAGAATCGGATTCGTAGAGTGATCGGGGCAGGAGCGTGGGCGCGATCGGCCTG
>JAHENZ010000270.1 GCA_018609755.1 Salinivenus sp.
GACGTACACGGGAATGCCGAGCCGATTGGCGTCTCGCTTTGACAGCTTCCCGCCCTCCGGACTCATGATGAGCGGCAGGTGCGCAAAGGTGGGCGGCTCCCAGCCCAGCGCCTCGTACATCAACACGTGCTTAGGGGTGGACGAGAGCCACTCCTCCCCTCGGATGACGTGCGAGATCTCCATGAGGTGGTCGTCTACGATGTTCGCGAGATGGTACGTCGGCATCCCGTCTGATTTCAGAAGCACCTGGTCGTCGACCTCCGACGCGTCGAAGGAGACGGTGCCACGGATTTCGTCCTGAAACTGAATGCTCCGGTTGCGCGGCACCTTGAGGCGGACGACGTAGTCATCGCCGTCATTGAGTTTCCGCTCCACCTCCTCATCAGAGAGGGTAAGCGAATTGCGCATGTCTTGCCGAGTGGAGGCATCATAGGCGGTTGCGCCCTCCCCCCGTTCTCGGAGGGCCTCCAATTCGTCTTCCGTGTCGAAGGCATAGTAGGCCGCTCCCTCCTCCACCAGCTTCTCCGCGTAGGCTCGGTACTGCTCGCCGCGCTCGGACTGCCGGTACGGCGCGTGATCGCCTCCGACCGTCGGCCCTTCATCATAATCCAATCCGGTCCACGTCAGAGCATCTTTGATGTCCTGTTCGGCGTCTTCGACGTACCGGCTCCGATCCGTATCCTCAATTCGGAGCACAAAGTCCCCCTCATGCTTGCGCGCGAAGAGGTAATTGTACAGTGCAGTTCGGAGCCCACCGATGTGAAGGAGTCCCGTTGGGCTGGGAGCAAAACGGACACGGACCGGATTGTCAGCCATAGTCTACAAGAGAGCGATGTTTACGAAGAATGAGTGGACAAAAAACAGCACGGCATCGCGACGGGTGTGCCGCCGGTACACGTGGGGTTTCCGCTGGGCACGCGCTGAATCATTCCCGGCCGCCAATGCAGCCGTCGGCCGCAACGACGAACGCAACGGAAAGGAGACCGCGTTCTTCAGCGGTTTTTTCGTAGGAGTCCTCTTCCCCCCGGTTCCGGCGTCTATCGTAAATTGGCCAGCGCTTTGCGAAAAAACGTGTCACGGACTGGTTTTCGCTGGAGACACGGGATCAATCGCCGCCGCCCCGTGAATCATACCCGAAACCCTTTCCCCCACGCTGTATCTCACCAGGGAGTTGCGAAACGTCGATTGACGAACTGCATTCCGAAATTATCGCCGGGCGTCGTTCCTATCAGTGGTTGTAGCCCAATCCCCCTGCCAGACGGCGCGCGTACTTCTCTTTCACCAACTCCTTGGGACGGCCCCTTGCTCATTCATGCTCCGTTCTCGACTGACACTTCTCGTCTGCGGTCTGTTGTTCTTCATCGGCTGCTCCGGAGGAGCGTCGACCTCCCGAGGGCCCACGTCCTCTGAGACCGCAGCGGACCCGGTCGTGGCTGCGTTCGCCGACACGACACTGTCCCTTACCGAATTCGAGACGGCCTATCGGAACTCCAGCAATAGCGACACGCCCGCCCGCGATTCGCTTGCCGCGTACCGGGAATTTCTGGACCAGTACGTCAATTATCGCCTGAAGGTGCGAGCGGCCCGAGCAGCTGGACTGGACACCCTTTCGAGCGTGCAACAGGAGGTCCGCTCATACCAGCGCGAGTTGGCTCGGCCTCGCCTTCTGCGATCCAAAATTTACGAGCCGCTCACTCGTAGCCTGTACGAGCGACAACAGAAAGAAGTGGAGGTCAGCCACATCCTCAAGCGGGTATCGCCCGACGCGTCTCCCGAAGATACGCTTGCGGCCTATCGAAAAATGCAGGCCATTACCGATTCTCTGGAGCAAGGGGTATCGTTCGCGGACCTAGCCTACCGAAACTCGGACGATCCGTCCGCACAGAAGAAGGGGCAGCGAGGATTCCGAGGACGCCTCGGCTACATTCGAGCGGGACAAATCGTCAAGCCCTTTGAGGATCGGATGTACAGTGTGTCGCCCGACAGCACGAGCGACATTTTCCGAACGCGCTTCGGCTACCACGTGCTGAAGGTTCACGACCGACGCCCGGCCCAGTCTCCCATTCGACTCTCTCACATCATGGTCCGGCCCGGGAGCGACTCGGCCGCCGCCCGGCAGCAGCTCGATTCCCTTCGTACCGAACTCCTCCAAAACAAGGCCTCGTTCGACGCCCTCGCCCGACAGTATTCGGAGGATCGTCGATCGGCTTCGAAAGGAGGCGACCTGGGAACCGTGACCTCTCGCCAGTCGCTTCCTCCCTCGTTCCGCAAAGCTGTCGCCACTCTCGACTCGGTCGGTGCTGTCTCGCCCGTCGTTGAGAGCCAATACGGGTATCACCTCATCAAACTCACCAATCGAGAAGAGACGAAAAGCTACGAAGCATCGTACGAGGACTTAAAGGAAGAAATCGAAGGTCGTCCCCGAGTGGAGCGCCGGAAGGAGGCCTTTTCAGAGTCCGTCCGGCAGGAGCAAGGGGTGACGGTTGACACTGCACAAATCCTGAAGCAAGCCTCGATCACGTCCGTCGACACCCTCTCTCGCTCTCTTCTTTCGCTCGTGGAGGGCGACCCTGGTACGACATCGGCACAAATCGCCACCCTCGGAGATTCGACCTACACCCTGCGTCAATTTGCCCGTCACGTAATGCAAACCGACGGGGGCGCTCAGATGAGCGTGGGCGAGGTGCTGGAAGACTTCCTGAACGAAAAGGCCTTTCAGTACGCACAGGCCCAACTCGTGGAGACCGACCGCTCGTTTGCTGAGAGGATGAAGGAATACCGGGACGGATTGCTCGCTTTCCAGTTTATGCAGGACTCGGTGTGGACGGTGGCGGCTCAGGACACGGCCGCGTTGCGCCAGTTCTACCATCAGAACCGGTCGCAATACCGCTTTCCCGACCGGGTACGTACCCTCGTGGTGCGTGCCCCCTCCGATACACTCTTCGCCTCGTACGACACGATCGGGACGGCAGACCTGTCGGCGCTCGTCAAACGAGCAACCGCCGACTCGCTGGTTCGTGTCGACACCACCCTCGTCACCGAAGACTCCCCGGACGTGTATCAGCGGGTGCGCACGATGCGGGACGGTTCCGTCACAGGTCCCCTTCAACACGAAGGGGACGTGCTCATACTCGCTCGCGACACGCTCCTGCCGGCTCGAACCAAAACCTTCCAGGAGGCCTTGAGCAGCGTGACCCGCGACTATCAAGACCACTACGAAGATCAGGTGCTGTCGCGCCTCCGTCAGCGCTACGGCGTCGAAACGTTTCCTGAGCGGCTGCAGCAGGCCTTTTCGGATTCGACTTCCTCTCGAATGACCTCCACGAAGTAGTATGTCTCGTCTCTGCCGATCTCGGCCTCTGGTCTTCCTGTTCGGCGTGCTGACGGTCGCCGGCCTCCTTCTTGGATGCGAACAGGAAGAGACACCGTCGTCCTACGTGGCGCGGGTCGGGGACCACTACTTGACCCAGGAGGACCTGGATCGCAGGCTGAGCGGAATGGGACCGGTGCCCGACTCCACCGAAGCCCGCCAACAGGTGATTCAGCAGTGGGTCGACGAGACGCTTCTCTACCGGGAAGCCCTCCGACGCAACCTCTCGCAGGCCCCCGACGTGCAGCGCCTTCTCGAAGAGCGACGGCGCAGCACACTCGTGAGTGCGCTAACCAACCGGATCTACGAAGAAATTGAGCAGGAACCGTCTGACGAGGAAATCCGAACGTACTTCGAGCGACACCAAGAACAACTGGCCCTTCGCGAACCGTACGTCCGGGTTCGGCACTTAGCCACCACGAGCGAAGACTCTGCCCAGGCGGTGCGTCGTGAACTCGTGGCCGCCCGCGAGGCCACAGCCGACTCGATCTGGAGTCGTCTGAGCCGTCGATACGCTGGAATGCCCAGCCGAGCCCAGCGACTTTCCGACCGCTTTTTACCCGAGAGCCGTCTCTTTGCACAGCTCCCGTACGTCCAAGACGAGCTCTCCGCCCTCCGAGAAGGAGAAGTGGCTCCTATCATTGAAGACAACAACCAGTACCACGTCCTCCAGCTCGTTCGACGGATTCCGGCGGGTGCTGACCCTGAATTGCAGTGGATGGAAGACGAAATCAGACGACGTCTTCGAATTCGGAGCCGGAAACAGATGTATGCGCGTGAGGTTCAACGCCTCCGCAATCGAGCAAAGGCGAACGATTTCATCGAGATGCCTTGACCACACCTCGTCGACGCCGTCAGGGGGCAACAACAGACCGCTCGGCGAAGGAGGCTTGGTCACTGCTGATCTCCGATGAGCACATTCGTCGCTTTCTCTACGTCTTTTTCTTAGATCTTCCGTTCTGCATGCGTACGTGGCCGAAAACGATTGCCTTCTCGATCCTGCTTCTGCTCGCATCTGTCGTCCTGGGACCTCTCTCATCTGCGACCGCGCAGTCTCAGAAGAAGCCTGTGGATCGGATTGCAGCCATAGTGGGCGATGACATCATTCTCGCGTCGGAGGTCAACCAGCTCGTCCGCCAGCAGGTGCAACGGCAGCAAATGACCTACTCGGAGGATCTATGGATGCAGGCCCTTCAGGATCTCATCGATCAAAAGCTGCTCGCCGAGAAGGCGCGCCGCGATACGACCCTCACAATTTCGAACGAGCAGGTCTCCCGGGGACTCGACCGGCGAATTGAGCAAATGGCCAGTCAGGCTGGTGGTGAGGACCAGCTCGAAAAGATGTACGGCCAGAGCATTCTTGAAATTAAAGAAACGTTCCGGTCGGACTTCCGAAGTCAGATGCTCGCTCAGCAGCTCCGGCAACGACGGATGAAGAAGATCGACATTACCCCGAGCGAGGTCAAACAATGGTTTGAGGAGATTCCGACCGATTCCCTGCCGGATCTTCCCAAAACGGTCCGTCTCTCTCACATCGTTCAGTATCCAGACCCAACGGAAGAAGCCAAGGCGTCGGCCCGGCAGCTCATCAACACCGTTCGCGACTCCATCGTGAACGGGGGCGCCTCCTTCGAAGCAATGGCCCGGCAGTTTTCGGACCACAGTACGGCCTCTTCTGGCGGATCACTTGGTACCGTGAATCTGGACCAACTGGTGCCGGAGTTTGCTGCCGTCGCCTCACGCACCCCTCCTGGTGAAATCTCTCAGTCCTTCTACAATGAAAGCCAGGAAGGGTACCACATCGTGCGGGTAAACTCTCAATCCGGGAATACCGCAGACCTGAACCACATCCTAATTCAGGTCAGCTCCGATGCGTCCACCGCCGATCGCGTCAAGTCTTTCTTGGGCACCGTTCGGGACTCCATTCTGGACCACGGGCAGCCCTTTGAGCTGATGGCTCGTCGACATTCTGAGGAAGACCGCACGGCCGAGAATGGCGGTCGGGTGACGGATCCGCAGTCTGGCACCCGGGATCTCGTGCTCGATGCGCTCGATCCCTCTTGGCGCCGCACCATACGGGAGCTGGAGGAGGGAGAGATCAGCTCTCCAACGAAGGTCACGCTCTTGAACGGAGATGAGGCCTACCACATCGTTCGCCTCGAGCGCCGCACGCCTGCCCATCAGGCCAACTTGGACATGGACTACGATCGCATCCGGCAGTTGGCCCTTCAGGATAAACGCAATCAAAAGATGCGGGAGTGGATTAACGGCCTACGGGACGAGGTCTACGTCGACGTACGAGTGACGAAGGACGATGCTTCGGAACTACGCAGTATGAGGTAGCCTCTTCGGTTTGTCCTTTCTGTCTGCGCGGAGAGCGGTCCCGCCTCCCGGCCCCTCACTGCTTTGATTCTTCTGGTTGTTTATGTCCACTCCCAATACGCAGGACCCCGAAACGCTCAATGAATTGAGCGACGCATACGACCGTCTGCGCGCGGAGATTGGCAAGGTGATCATCGGTCAAGAGGAGATCATCGAAATGGTGGTCGTGTGCCTCATGGCCCGAGGGCATGCCCTTCTCATTGGCGTGCCGGGGCTTGCGAAGACGCTGCTGGTGCGCACGCTGGCCGGCGCGCTGGACCTGGACTTTAGCCGCATCCAGTTCACTCCGGATTTGATGCCGAGTGACATCACGGGCACGGAAATCATCCAGGAGACGACCGAGGGCTCTCGTCACTTTGAGTTCGCCGCCGGTCCGATCTTCGCCAACGTCATTCTCGCGGACGAGATCAACCGGACGCCGCCCAAAACGCAGGCGGCCCTCCTCGAAGCCATGCAGGAGAATCACGTAACGGCCGGCGGCGAGACCCACGCGCTCGACGAGCCGTTCTTCGTGCTCGCCACCCAGAACCCGATCGAGCAAGAAGGCACCTACCCTCTCCCCGAGGCCCAGCTCGATCGATTCATGCTCAACGTCTGGCTCGACTACCCGTCGTTCGACCAGGAGGTTGAGGTCGTCCGCAGTACAACCGCCGGCCCGCAGGCGACCCCGGAGCCAGTAATGTCAGCTCAGGAGCTTCGGCGATATCAGGACTTCGTGCGCCAGATCCCCGTGGCGGACAACGTGATACAGTATGCGGTTCGACTCGTGTCCCAAACTCGACCGGACGCCGCCGAGGCCCCCGAATTCATCACGACGTACCTCAGCTACGGGGCCGGGCCGCGAGCGTCGCAGTACCTCGTGCTCGGGGCCAAGACCCTTGCGGCCCTCGATGGCCGCATGACGCCGGTGGAGGAGGACGTGCGCCGGATGGCCATTCCCGTTCTCCGTCACCGCATCGTGCCCAACTTCAACGCAGAGGCCGAAAATATTTCTGCCGTCGACCTCATCGAGCGTCTGCTCGACGACGACCGGTAACCCTCGCCTTTCTACGAATGATCTCCCCTTGCCTGCATGGCGTTAGCAAGCTGTTGCGTATAGACCCCTATTTACATTTTCACCAACACCCGAAAACTCAATTTGACCATCTCAGGAGATCGAGGACAATATTTTCCCAGTAGAGCAGATTTACACGAATAAGTCGTTCTGGTAAGTAGTCAAACGTCACGCAACAGGTTGCTAGATCTGGACCAATACAGTGCGCTGACTTTCGTAGAGCGAATTGACTTTGCCGAGGATCTTGCTGTCTTCCGATTTCGCGCCCCTGCCCCCGTGGACTTTACCCCAGGTCAGTACGCCACCATCGGCCTGGTGGATTCTGATGCCGACCGCCCACTTCTTCGTCCCTATTCGGTGGCGTCGGCCCCCGGGTCTACCGATCTCGAATTCTTCATCGAACGCGTTGACGAAGGAGACCTCACCCCGCGCCTCTGGGAGCTGGAGCCGGGCGCAGAGCTCTGGATGCGAAAGAAGATCGTCGGGCGCTTTGTCCTTGACACCGACCGGCACTACCACGTGATGGCCGCAACCGTGACGGGTGTGGGGCCCTACATAAGCATCGCACGCCACCAGCAACGGGCACTCCAGTCAGGCAAGCGTTCCACTCCTCATCAATTCCTCGTCCTCCACGGGGCGAGTCGATCCTGGGAGCTCGGAACGTATCACGACGAGCTCTCCGCTCTTGATCGGGAAACTGACTGGCTCAGCTACGTGCCCACGGTGAGCCGCCCGTGGGAGGACCCGGACTGGAACGGCGAACTCGGTCGGGTCGAAGATGTGTTGCGCAAGCATCTGGATGCCGCCTCCTTCCCTCTGGATCAGACGGCCGCCTACACGTGCGGTCACCCGCAGATGATTGACAAAGCGCAGGGCATCTTTGAGCGGGCGGGCCTCTCAGAGGAGGCCATCCACGAAGAAAAGTATTTCGTGGAGCGATGACGTGCCCTCCCCCATCGCCCTACCACGAGAGCGTTTCTCGCAGGCGCTGGGCAGCATCGAATCCAGACTCGATGGCCTGCTCGATTCTCCCTGTCCCCTGGACGTAATCCCCCGCAAAGAACAGCCCGAGAGCAGCGCCTACATCCAGCACTTGGGCCTCCAGCCCGGACTGGGGCCGCGAATACCGCCACCGCTGCACGTCGTACCAGCTTGGATATCGAAGATCCGTTACGAGAAGATCCTCGGCGGCGGTCTTCACCTCGGGGGCGAACGTCTCGGGATCCTGCTCGAGCCGCTTCGCGGTCCAGGATGGTGAGGTGTGCACCACAATTATGCTTTTTCCGTCCGGGACGTGGCCGGGCTTGTCGTGCTCGTACCCCAGCCACGCGATGGGATGGGCCTCAGACGTGGACGCGAGCGAATGGAAGGATCCGGGCCTAGGGAACGTGCGGTCGAAGGCAAAGACGTACACGAACTGAGAAGTGTAGTCCACTGCCTCGACGGCCCGTCGGATGCGGCGGACCCGCTCCCCTGAGAGATCAGACGCTGAAAGAAGAGCCGCCGACTGAGGCGCCGGCGGGGTGAGCACAACGGCATCGAAAGCGGAATACACGGTCCCGTCTTCATCTTGCACTCTCCATCCGTCTGTCCGGCGCTGTAGGCGTTCCACGCGCGTCGACGTGTGGACTTCCGCCCGACTAAACCGGACGAGAAGCTTTCCCAACCGGCTGATCCCCTGGTGGTAGGTCCACTTTGGTCGAATCTCCTCTGCAGGGGCTGGGCGTAAGACGCGTCCACTCTCGCCAAAGGTCCACTCGGCCTTCCCGACGTCCACCAGTTGATCGGTCGGCAGGTGAGCCATCACGAGGCGACGCACCCGCTCACTATTGGCCGAAAAAGACGACGCCCCATGGTCGTAGCGACAGCCATGTCGCCCACGGGTTGCCGCTCGGCCGCCGTACCCTCGACTCTTTTCGAAAACGACAACCTCTACGGGTGTGCCCCGCAGAAGGTAAGCGGTCGTCAATCCAGCGACTCCGGCACCAATGATCGCAATACGGGACATGCAGTTGAACGACGTTCCTCAGCAGACTGGAATCATTTTGTCGATGTTGCCATACGTATTCCTACTGGTAGAATTCCTGGGAAACGCAACGTCTCCGGGAATCCTCATCCCCACCGAACGCCATCCCGATTCCGGATCATGCTCGGACGCCTGCTGCTCTTATTTCTCCTAACCCCCGCCGTGGAACTCGGGCTCCTGATTCAGGTCGACCGGCTCATCGGCTTCTGGCCCACGATTGGTCTCATCGTGGCCACCGGCCTTGCTGGGAGTTATCTTGCCCGTCGGGAAGGACTCCAAACCTGGCGTCGACTCAACGAGCGGCTGACGCAAGGGGACCTTCCGGGGAAGGAACTCATGGACGGGGTCATTATTCTCGTCTCCGGTGCACTTCTCGTCACCCCCGGCGTACTGACCGACGCCTTCGGCTTTCTAGGGCTCTTGCCTCCCACCCGTGCCATTATCCGTAGGCTCTTGATGCGCCGGTTTCAATCGAAGGTTCAGGAAGGATCGATGCAGATCCAATTCGGCTTTTTCGGCGGCGCTGCCCCCGGCCCAAATGGTTCGCCCACCTCCGAATCTGCCCCTCAGTCTGGGAATTCCTGGGGAGGCACCAGCCGCAAGGTCCCTCGCCACTCGGACGAGTCCTCGTCCCCCTCCGAGCAGTCCCCCAACGGCACGATCACTTCCGACCATTCAGACGGACGTTAACGTCCCAGGCCTGCGCGAGATACATGATCAGTTCTCGCTCGCTGCGGGTCAACGCCCCATCAGCATACGCCACGGTGTTGAGGTCGTCGAGGACCGTTAGGCGCTGAACCAGTGGCAGAACCTCCTTCAAGGCCTGGACCGACTCCTGAATGAGAGCCTGCTCGGGCTCGTCGGCGTAGACCTGCAATGAACGCCGAAACACGTCTCGCATCTCCTCTCGCGAGAGCTCCGGCTGCCATTCTCCCAGGCGGTCGAGCATGACGTCAATTTCCTCACTCGACAGGTCGTTGTTGGCGCTGTGGGCCACCACAATGTAGAGAAAGGCCAGTTCATGGATGAGGCCCCAGTCTTCTCCCTTCCGCTGCACGACCACGGAGGTGTCTTGGACCAGATCCTCCCCGAGTTGCTTGAGGGACCATGCCTCTGCCAGCAGATGGATGAGGCCTTGCTCTCGTTCTAACAACACGCCGTCCGCCTCCGCAATCCGCATGACGTCCCGCAGGGCCTGTCGTCGCTCGTCGAAGGTCAAGTCTTCTCCCAACCGGTCGATCGAGTGACGCACTTCTGCCCGCCCATCTCCCTCAAGAAACGCAGTGGCCGCCTCCATCACTAATTCCTGGACACGTGCATCGTCGGGAATGGCGGCCCAGTCACGGAGCGCGTCAGTTAAGGCGTCCATCTCCCCTTCACTAAGCTCGTGATCCGTGCCGTATGCAAGGGCAATGTAGATGAGCGCTAGGTCGTGTGACGTCGACCAGGACCCGGAGGAGTTCATGAAGGAAGCTGCTATACCAATTGGAGTCAGCGGGTTACTGAAATAATACGGAAGGACCCTCCCGAATCGCAAAGCCCGTTTCGACACCCGAATCGGCGAGGCTTCAATCGCCGCCGCTCCCGATTAATTTTTCTACTCTTTCCCAAACCGCCCCTCTCCATTTCACGTCCGGTCTTGCAATCGTCCGCGAACGTGCCTCAGTTTCGTAGGAGCGACTCCTTGCCACACACGCCGCTCATCTACTCCGAACTCGCATGTCCTCACCGTCGTCCTCTTCCCTTCAGTCCCGTCTTCTGGACCGCCTGTCCGCCCATGGGAGTGAGGGACTTCGTACCGAACTAGCGGGCGTCATCGACCTCGAAGCCTTGAAGCAAGAACGCTACGCCGAGGTGTTGAAGAGTGTCGATTCTCGCCTGACCACTGCCCAGTACTCCCTCATCTCTATGCTCATAGCAGGGATCTACTTTGGCCTCCTGGTGGGACACTGGTTGTTCTCTCTACACTCCGTTCTGGGAATCGCTCGGTGGCTGATCCCCGTCCTGTTGATCACGATCTATGCCGCCAATGCCTCGTACCAGACCATTCAGGAGATGCGTACGCTATCGGAAGCACGTGCTCTCCTTACGACCCTCGAGCACGAACCGTCGTCACCCGAATGATTCGCTCTCGTTCTGCTTCCTTCACTTCAGCCGTCCGTCCGCCATGTTTCCCGCGTCCACCTACGCCGATCGTCGCCGCAGTCTCGTAGAAACTGAGCAGCCGGAGACCGGCCTCGTCCTCTTGCTCGGCAACGATCAGAGCGCGATGAACTACGAAGGGAATCCCTATCCCTTCCGGCAAGACAGCTCGTTCCTTTATTACTTCGGCCTCGACGTTCCCGGATTGGCCGCAACGATTGACCTCGACGAGGGAGCGACGTGTCTGTACGGCGACGACCCCAGCCTCGACGACGTCATTTGGATGGGGGACCGCCCGTTGATGCAGGAGTACGCCACTCAGGCCGGTGTTAAACACACGGCCCCTCGGTCTTCTCTGTCGACCGATTTGTCCGATGCAATCGACCGCGGGCGTCCCATCCATTTTCTCCCACCGTATCGGGCGGCGCACGAGCAGCAGCTTGAGGCCCTTCTTGGAATTCGCAGGGATCAGATTGACGCCTACGCCTCCTCGTCGCTCGTGCGAGCCGTCGCAGAACAGCGCTCCGTGAAATCCGAGGCCGAGCTCGAACAGCTCGACGTGGCGGTCGACGTCACGGCGGAAATGCACAAAACGGCCATGCAGATGGCTGCGCCTGGACGGACCGAACGCGAGATTGCGGGGCGGCTCTCTGGAATTGCCGACGCTCGGGGAGCGGGGCTATCGTTCCGGCCCACCTGCTCAGTTCATGGTGAGGTCCTTCATAATCACCAGTACGGTAACCCCCTGGAGGCCAACGACCTGCTTCTTGTCGATGCAGGTGCTACCTCCTCCCTTCACTATGCGGGAGACATCACACGAGTGGTTCCTGTCGGAGGGACGTTCACGAACCGCCAGCAGGCGGTGTACGATGCGGTTCTAGACGCGCAAGAGGGAGCGATCGACACCCTTCGTCCCGGTGTCCCGTTCCGTGAGGTTCACCTTGAATCTGCTCGCATTCTCACAGAGCACCTCATTCAGATTGGTCTCATGAACGGGCCAGTGGAGGCCGCAGTCGATGCTGGCGCTCACGCCTTGTTCTTTCCGCACGGCCTGGGGCACATGCTGGGGCTCGACGCTCACGACATGGAGAACCTCGGGGAAGATGTGGTGGGTTACACGGACGACCAGACCCGCAGTGACCAGTTCGGCCTCCATACCCTCCGGCTCGCCCGCCCCGTAGAGCCTGGATTTGTCGTGACGATCGAACCGGGCTGTTACTTCATTCCGACGCTCATTCGACGCTGGCGGAAGGAAGAGCGACACTCCGAGTATATCAACTACGACGTGGCCGTCGAATTTGAATCGTTCGGAGGGATTCGAATCGAAGACGACATCGTCATTACTGAGGACGGCGCCCGGGTGTTGGGTCCCGGCATACCGAAGGCCAGGGAGGCCGTTGAAGCCCAGAGCCGGCGATAGTCGTTATTCGCTTTCCCCTGTCGAGGGTCGCTCGGCACGAAGGGCGATGAGGCACTGCGGCCGCAAGGTGAGAACCCCGCCGGGCTCCAGTGGCCCCTCCTCCTCACGTCCTTCGGTGAGTTCAGGTACGAGGTGCCACCCTTCACACCCCACATCTTCCAGTTCATTCGTTTCTTCCGGCAGCTCTACCGGCACCGGGTCATCACCCTGATTCATGAGCACGAGAAAGGAGTCGTCGTGGCGGGGCTCTCCCATTGGATCGTCCTCCAAATCCGTCCCACGGAGCAGGTACCCGAACGCACGAAGCCCGTCGTCGTGCCAATCGTCATTCGTCATCTCTCGCCCGTCTGGATGCCACCACACGACGTCCCCCGATCCTTCCTCTTCATTACTGGGCGCCAGGAAGTGTCGGCGGCGAAAGCTGGGATGCTCTTTCCGGAAGTGGGTCAGATTCTGAACAAACTCCAGGAAGCGTTCCTCTCGTTCGTCGAGATCCCAATTGTACCAGGTAATCTCATTATCCTGGCAGTAGGGATTATTGTTGCCGCGACGAGTGTGGGATAGTTCATCCCCCCCGAGAATCATGGGCACGCCCTGGGAAAGCATGAGCGTCGCCATGAAGCTGCGTTTCCGGCGCTCCCGGCACTCGATGATCTGCGGGTTGTCGGTCGGGCCCTCGACGCCGCAGTTCGTCGAATAATTGTGATCGTGCCCGTCACGATTTCCCTCCTTATTTTCCTCGTTGTGCTTTTGCTCGTAACTGACCTGATCCTGGAGGGTGAAGCCGTCATGCGCCGTGACGAAGTTGATGGACGCGAACGGGCGGCGACCCGAGCGCTCGTAGAGATCACTGGACCCAGCGATGCGGGTGGCGACCTCGCCCGTGAGGCCGCGGTCTCCTCGCCAAAACCGGCGAATGGCATCCCGATAGCGACCATTCCACTCCGCCCACTGCCACGGGAAAGAACCAACCTGATACCCCCCCGGTCCCACGTCCCACGGCTCAGCGATCAGTTTTACCTGGCTGAGAATGGGGTCCTGCTGCACGACCTTGAAGAAGGAGCCGAGCATGTTGACGTCGTAAAGCTCGCGGGCAAGAGCCGACGCCAGATCAAACCGGAAGCCATCCACGTGCATCTCCGTCACCCAGTAGCGGAGGCTGTCCATGATCATCTGGAGCACGTACGAGTCTCCGGGATCGAGCGTGTTGCCCGTTCCCGTGTAGTCCATGTAGTAGCGATTGTCGTCCGGATTGAGCTTGTAGTAGGTCCGGTTGTCGATCCCCCGCAACGACAGCGTAGGCCCCATTTGACTGCCTTCGCAGGTGTGATTGTACACCACGTCAATAATGACCTCCAAGCCCGCATCGTGGAGAGCCCGTACCATCATTTTGAAGTCCCGCACGGCGGACGCCGACCCGTTGGATGAATATTCGGGCTCGGGGGCAAAGTACGCAAGCGTGTTATACCCCCAGTAATTACGGAGGCCCTTCTCCAGCAGAAAACGGTCCTGCAATTTGGCATGGACGGGGAGAAACTGGACCGTCGTAACCCCCAACTTTTTCAGGTGGTCAATCACTGGCTCACACGCCATACCGAGATACGTCCCCCGAAGAGATTCAGGGACATCCGGATGTTTTTTGGTCATCCCCTTGACGTGGGTCTCATAAATGATGGTATCCTCCCACGGAATTTGGGGACGCTGGTCGTTGCCCCAAGCAAATGTCTCTTCAATTACGGCCCCGAGGGGCGCGTAGGGAGCGCTGTCGGTCGTGCTGAAGGAAAGATCCTTCTTCTCTTCGTCGTCCACGTCGTAGCCAAAGAGGCTATCGTCCCAACGAAGCGGTCGACCAATGGCCTTCGCATACGGGTCCAGCAAGACCTTATTCGGGTTGAAGCGGTGTCCATTTTCGGGATCGTACGGCCCGTAGACCCGGTAGCCATAAAGTTGACCGGGACGGAGATTCACCAGGTACCCGTGCCACATCGGGCCGGTTTGCTCCGGTAAAACAAATGTCTCAGACGGTTCGGTATCCTCTTCGTCATCGAACAGCAGAAGCTCCACCTTCTCGGCGTGAGCGCTGTGCAGGGCAAAGTTGACACCGATCCCGTCCCAGGTCGCGCCTCGCGGATATGGCTTCCCGGGCCGGATTTGGCGTCCCGTCTGGGACTGGCGAGAGGCGGCTCGGTGCTTTTCCGCTGAGGACTCTGGAGCATCCATGAACAACAACATGGGCATTGAAAAAGAACCTAAGATAAAAGAAAATGCGAAGCTGTGGGCAAACGCAATGACAGACCCGAGGCCTCACGTGAGTCTTGAGTGAGTTCGTAATCCGGCAATCCGTCTCGTGAACGTGCTCTGAACGAGAATCGCTGGAGTGAAGCCCGTAGTATACCAGAAAAGCGCTTTCGGACGGAGGGAAGGGCCCCTCAACCACGCCGAAGAAATGGCGCAGATCTTTGGGATTTTTCCCGCCTAGTGTGTAGCGTGTGTAAACGGTCTTGGACCGACGTTCTCGTTCGAGCCCTCTTGGTTCTCCTGCCCGACTCCTTCTCGATCTGAATGAGCTCTTCTTCCTCCTCTTCCTCTGCTGCCTCGTCTGCCGGCACCTCCAACATGCCGAAGTCGTGGTCCCGCGTCGTCATCACGTCGGTGGACCCGACGGTGGACGGTGGGCGCTGGCCGATCAAGCGTGCCGTCGGAGAGCACGTAGAGGTTCAGGCTGGGGTCATCGTCGACAGTCACGAATCGATTGCCGTTGAGCTCGTGCACCGACACGAGGACGAAGACGCGGAGCACGTGTCCCGCATGCCCGCGACCGGCAACGACGAGTACGTTGGGCGCTTCAAGGTGTCGGAGGTCGGCCGCTACCTGTATCGCATCCGGGCCTGGATCAACCGCTTTGCGACCTGGCAGGACCAATTCCGGCGCCGGGTGGAGGGCGGTGAGCCACAATCCGAAATCGAAAGTGAACTGAAGGCGGGGGCCGACCTCTTGGCGCAGGCCGCCGAGAATGCCCCGCAGGACGACCGAGAACTGCTGGAGGCCCACATTGAGGCCTTTGAAAACGGTAACGAGCAGGCAGCCCTCGGAGACGAAATTGCCGAGTTAGTCCGTCGCCACGCCCCGCACAACCAGCAGACCACGAGCGCCACCTACGAGGTCCTGGTCGATCCGGAGCTTGCCCGATTCGGCGCGTGGTATGAGTTTTTTCCGCGCTCAGCTCGTGACGACAACGAACACGCAACCTTCGACGATGCGGCAGAGCGACTGCCGCGAATCAAGGAAATGGGCTTCGACATCGTCTACCTCCCCCCCATCCACCCCATCGGGGAAACGAACCGCAAGGGCAAGGACAACGCCCCGGAGGCCGACCCGGGCGATCCGGGCAGTCCCTGGGCCATTGGGGGCTTCCTGGAGGACGGATCAAAGGGCGGGCACAAGAGCGTGCATCCGGAGCTGGGGGGTATTGAGGCGTTTGATCGATTCGTAGAGCGCGCCAACGAATTGGGCCTCGAAGTGGCCCTCGACATTGCTTTTCAGACCTCCCCCGACCATCCGTACATCGAAGAACATCCGGAGTGGTTCTACCATCGGCCCGACGGCACCATTCGCTACGCCGAGAACCCGCCGAAGAAGTATCAAGACGTCCATCCGATTAACTTTGAGAACGAGGACTGGCCGGCCCTCTGGCAGGAACTCAAGAGTGTGTTTGAGCACTGGATCGAGCACGGGGTTACGATCTTCCGGGTCGACAATCCCCACACCAAACCGTTTGCATTTTGGCAGTGGTGTCTTCGGGAACTGCGCAAGGAGACTCCGCAGCTCATCGTTCTCTCCGAAGCCTTTACACGCCCCAAGACGATGTACAGCCTCGGGAAGATCGGCTTCAATAATTCCTACACCTACTTTACCTGGCGCAATTCCACCGAAGAGCTCGTGGATTACGGCCGGGAGCTCTTTCACACAGAAGTAGCCGAGTACTTTCGTCCCAACTTCTGGCCCAACACGCCCGACATCTTGCACGACGATCTCGTCCACGGCGGGCGACCGGCACACAAGATCCGCCTCGTCCTCGCCGCTACGATGTCAAGCACCTACGGCGTGTACGGTCCGCCATTCGAACATGTGTTCAACGACCAGCACCCGGATCGGGAGGAGTACGCTCAAAACGAAAAGTACGAGATCCGAACTTGGGACTGGGACGATCCCACATCACTGCAGCCGTTCATGGCCCGCGTGAATCGCATCCGGAACGAGAACCCGGCGTTGCAGCAAATGCGCAACATCCAATTTCACGACACGCAGAATCCGGAACTGATTGCGTACAGCAAAGCCGCCGGAAGCAACTTGATTCTGGTCGTGGCCACCCTCGACCCGCATCAACTACAGGAAGGACAACTCGTCCTTCCCAACGAGGAGCTGGGCCTCCCGGCCCACGATGCGTTCCCGGTCCACGACCTGCTCCAAGACGCGCGCTACACCTGGCGCGGAACCCACCACTACCTCCGGCTGACCCCAGACGCCCCCGCCCACATCTTCCGACTCGAGCGCGACGTTTCAAACGAAACGTCTCATCCCGTATACGACCGCCTCGTCCATGCCTGAGAGATGTATGGAAGGGTGAACGTGGGACTATCGATGCATACCGTAACGTGCCTTTCTATCCTCCGCTTCCCTTCTTCTCCTTGACCTCCTAACTTCCAAACCTCCACACCTACAACGCTGCATGCCGGACGATTTCCTCTCGGATCCCCTCTGGTACAAGGACGCCGTCATCTACGAGTTGCACGTGCGGTCTTTCTACGACTCGAACGACGACGGGTACGGCGACTTCCAGGGGCTCCGCGAGAAGCTGCCATACCTCGATTCGCTGGGCGTGAATACGCTCTGGCTCCTTCCCTTCCTCGAAAGTCCCCTCAAGGACGACGGGTACGACACCGCCGATTACTTTAAAATCCTCCCGATCCACGGAGACCTCGACGACTTCCAGGCCTTCCTTGACGAGGCCCACGCCCGGGGAATGCGCGTCATCACGGAACTCGTGCTGAACCACACCTCCGACCAGCATCCCTGGTTTCAGGAGGCCCGCGACCCGGACTCCGACAAACACGACTGGTACGTTTGGAGCGAAACCGACGAGAAGTACGAGGACGTCCGCATCATCTTCACCGATACCGAGGACTCGAACTGGGAGTGGGATCAGAAGGCGCAGAAGTACTACTGGCATCGGTTCTTTTCGCACCAGCCGGACCTCAACTACGACAACCCGGAGGTGCGGGCGAAGATGAAGGAAGTCATGTTCTTCTGGCTCGACATGGGCGTGGACGGCCTTCGCCTCGACGCCGTGCCGTACCTCTACGAGCGAGAAGGGACGACCAGTGAGAATCTGCCGGAAACCATCGCCTACGTCAAGGAGCTCCGGGCGGCCGTGGAAGAACGGTACGGGCCCGGCAAGGTGCTCTTGGGGGAGGCCAATCAGTGGCCGGAAGACACCCTCCCTTACTTTGGCGAAGACGCGAATGGGAAGAGCACCGGGGTACAGATGGCCTTCAACTTCCCCATCATGCCGCGGATGTACATGGCGCTCCGCCTCGAAAATCGCCGCCCCCTCGTGGAGATGTTGGACCTCACGAGTGGCATTCCCGACGACGGCCAGTGGGCCCTCTTCCTCCGCAACCACGACGAGCTTACGCTCGAAATGGTGACCGACGAAGAGCGGGACTACATGTACCACGAATACGCGGCGGACGACCGCTTTCGGATCAACGTGGGCATCCGGCGGCGGCTGGCCCCCCTCCTCGGCGGAGAGCGACGGCGCATTGAGCTCATGAATGCCCTCCTCTTTAGTCTGAAGGGCAGCCCCATTCTCTACTACGGCGACGAGATTGGGATGGGCGACGATCCCTTCCTCGGCGACCGGAACGGCGTGCGCACCCCAATGCAGTGGAGCCCGGACAAAAACGGCGGCTTCTCCCGTGCGCCCCACCACAAGCTCTTCATGCCCCCCATCAACCGAGGCCAGTACAGCTACGAGTTCGTTAACGTAGAGAACGCAGAGGAGGACCCCCACTCCCTACTCCACTTCATGCGTCGCCTCATTGCCCTCCGACAGCAACACAAGAAGATCTTCGGACGGGGCTCCATGGAGCTCCTCCGGGTGGAAAACCAGTCCATCCTGGCGTTCACGCGGGAGCACGAGGGCGAAAAGATCCTGGTCGTGGCCAATCTGTCACGGTTCGTCCAATCCCTCCAGATTCCGCCCAAGGACGACCTGCAGAACTTCGCCCCTGTTGAACTCTTCGGCCAAACCGCGCTTCCCCCAATCGAAGATGAGGACTACCACTTAACCATTGCCCCTCACCACTTCTACTGGTTCAAACTGGTGCCTGAGGACGATATTCAACGCGATCGCGACGAATACCGAGACCTGCGGGTTGCCGAGACCGGCCCCGACGGCCAGACGTTGCCCGTGCTTCCGGTCGCAGAGGGCCTACAAAACTTGTTGGTGCCGACCATGGCGCACGACCGCGGCCCGGAGCAACTGGAATCTTTGCTGCCGGAGTACATTGCGAAGCAACGATGGTTTGGCGCGAAGGCAGACGCGATTGAACGTGTAGCGATTGAGGATGCGGTGCGGTTGAACGCCGATCCCGTCGTATACTTGTCCGTGCTTCACGTGACACTGCAGGACGACGAGGCCTTTTACAACCTCCCCCTCATGGCGGCCGCTCCCGATCACGCCGACCAGATTCTCGACGAGTCTCCTGCCGCCGCATTGGCCTGGCTCCAAATCAACGGGAGCGGCGAACGTCGGCTCGTATACGACGCCACGGTGAACCCTGAGTTTTGGGCCACCCTGTTCGAGTGGTGGCAGGACGGAAGCAAGGGGCGTTCTCTTAAGGGGGTCTATAAGGCCGAGCCGTCGGAAGAGGCCGAAGGGGACCAGCCGGAATCTATCGAGCTCCTGACCGGAGAGCAAAGCAATACGTCTGCTCTCGTGAACGGCGACTATTTTGTCAAAATCTACCGCCGCCTCGAACAGGGCCCGAATCCTGAGAAGGAGCTCCTCGACCACCTGACCCAGGTCGGCTTCAACTTTTCCCCCCGCCTCCACGGCACCATCGACTTTCGTCGGGGCCGAC
>JAHENZ010000271.1 GCA_018609755.1 Salinivenus sp.
ACCGACGGCGTGCCGGTCGTGGCCTACGAGACCGGAACCGACGTCGGTGGGCCGGCGGCACTCGCCGCCGTCGCGGTGGCCGGTCCCTACCGGATCGAACTGTACGAACTCGACGCGGCGGATCTCACGGCGGTCCACGACGCCGGGGACCTGCGCGTCCCGCCCGGCATGCCCGCCGAGCGCCTCGCTGGCGACCCCGACCTCGCCGACCGGACGCGGGCGGTCGCCCCGGAGCGGAGGCTGCAGGATAGGAGCGATGGACAGCGTGCGGACGAACCGGGGGCCGTGGAGACGTTCCTCGAGGACGAGGCGAAAATCGAGGCGATCAGGGACCGCGCCCGCGACGAGGCCGAGCGGCGGGCTCGCGAGTGGGGATTCGACGACGTGGTCGAGACTGACGGGTGAGACTCAGATGTGGATCGGAATCCACCAGACGCGACTCCGCCCGCCGACCTTCTTGCTCGTGACGTCGGTGTCCTCTTGGAGCTGGTGGAGCTTGTTGAGTGCGGTGCGACGCGAGCAGCCGAGTTCGTCCGCGATCTCGCTGGCGGTCAGCGGCTCGGCGTAGTCCTCGCGCGATTCGAACACCTCCGTGACGTTCGAGAGGGTGAACTCCGTCTCGCGGCCCTGCGGCGGCATACATAGACGAAGGTGCGGCGAGGCCTTATTCTTTCCTACGAGTGTATTGACCTGGTTACCACCAGCCACCCCCTCCGCCAGTTCCACCGCCGTCGGTCGAGCCACCGTCGGACCCGCCCGACCCGCCAGTGTCGGTCCCGCCGGACCCGCCGCCGTCTACGGGTTCGAAGGTCCAGCGCTGGTGGGCGCCACCGTAGTACGACCACTGGAGGATGTTGGCGCCTGCCGCGGTTGACTGGTTCAGGACGTCCGCTGCCAGGCCGCTCTTCGTGTTCTCGATGGAGTACTCGCCGTTGCCGCGGTCGATGATCCGGAACTCCTGGGCGAGAGCGTCGTTGTCGGCCCACTGCTGTATCGTCGTCCCACGGTCGACCGAGCCCTGGTCTACCTCGAAGGACTTGTCGCTGTGGACGGCCCGGAGTTCGTACTCGCCGGCCCCGAGGTCGGTGACCTCCCACTGCTGGTCGGTGCTATTGTCGTCGGCCTGCTGGACGACGTTTCCGCCGTCGGCAGTCGAGGCGTTCGCGACGCCCGCGTACAGCCCGCTGTTGACTGATCGGATCCGGTAGGTTCCACCCGAGAGCAGGTTCGTCGAGCCGCCGGTAACGTTGCCGCTGACGGTCGTACTCCCCGCGTAGACACTGAGATCGGCCGACGTCCCGCCGTCGCGGAGGTCGTTGTTCTGGATCGTGTTGTTGGCGGTGCCGGGGCCGGTTTCGCGGATCCCGTAGGTCTGCTGTTTGGACGACCGGACGTCTGCGACCCGGAGGTTCTGGATCGTCACGTTCTCCGTCGCCGGGTGGTCGCCGCTGTCGCGGGAGTCCAGCCGTACCGCGTCGCCGGTGCAGTTCCGCACCACGCCGCCGTTGACCTGGACGTTCTGGGAGTCCTGGACCAGGATCCCCTGGACCTCGGTCTCGACGATGTGGACGTTCTGGACCGTGCAGCCGTGGCTGCCGGAGACGCTGAAAAAGCCCCGCGCCCCGCCGCGACAGGTGACGTGCTCGACGGTGATGTTCGGCCCCGCCCCGTTGGCGATGCGGAAGGCCGCGTAGCCGCCGCCGGAATCGGGGTTGAGCGCGACCACGTTCTCGACGGTGGCGTTCGCGGTGTCGTTGAGCAACAGCCCACAGCCGCCGGTATTGCGCGTCCAGACCCGGCCGACGGTGAGGTCGTCGACCCCGTAGGTCTCGACGGCGTGTGTGGTCGAGCCCTCGACGAAGGCCTGCTCGAGCGTGACGGTCTGGCTCCGGCCGTTGGAGCCGCTGTCGTCGATCCGGACGCCCAGGCCGACGCTCTGGGCGTCTGACAGGGACATGTCGATGGTGCCCAGCTGGACGTCCGTGCAGCTGCGCAGCCAGACGCCGTAGCGCGGGTTGCCCGTGACGTGGAGTTCGGGAATTTCGATGGCCTGGGCGTCGGTCGCCCTGACCGGGACGATCAGGTTGTCACCGCTATCGGTGACGTTGATCGTCCCGCGCACGTCGAGGACGGTGTAGCTCGGCAGGTCGACGGCTTTGATGCCGCCGCTCGCGGTCCCCGTGTCCCCGGAGGCCGTGACGCGGACGGTTTCTTTGGCCGTCCGGCCCGGGGTCAGGCTGTCGACCGCGGCCTGAATGGCCGCGATGAAGTCGCCGCCGCGGTAGACCTCCCTGCCGCCGTTGGTCGCGACGAAGCCACCAGCGCCGTCGTTTGCGACCTCGGCGTCGTGGCTGCTGGCGGCTGCACTTCCCGTGACGCCCGCGCCGACCGCGACGGTCCCACCGAGTGCGGCGAGAGTCTGTCGCCTGCTGATGCGTTCACTGGCTGCCGAATCGCTGTCGCTGCCCGTCTGGTGTGGATTCATGGTTCCCCCCATGTGCGCCGACGTTGGTGGGGACCGCGAAAAGGCGTCGTGACTCGAATGGCCACCTCTTTATTTCACCCGATCGAGACGGCTATCCCGCCTCTTGCCCATCGGTGGCGAGCCCTGTGGCGCCGAGCAGGGAGGATTCACCCACAATTTCGACAACCACGCTGTCACCGTCTTCAGACGACGTCTTCACTCTCTGGGCCGCCACCGGTTTCGGGCTCCGACCGCACCGCCGCCCGCTGGTCGGGGATCAGGTCGAACTCGGGTTCGACGTCACCGAGCACCAACAGCGCGTAGTACCGCAAGTACGTCGTCACGGGAACCTGGATCAGGGCCGCGACGCTGATGATCGACAGGACGTAGAGGATCCCGACGATGACGAGGACGCCGATACCCACGGGTGGGAACAGGATCAGGAGGCCGATACCGACGGCGAAAAGCACGCCGAAGGGAAGCAGCAGGACTAGCGCCCCCAGCGCAGTCGTGATCCCCACCAGGACGCCGCCCACCATCCCGAGAAAGAAGTTCGCGACGGCGTAGGCGAGGTACTGCGTCCAGTGAGCCGTGATCGTCGGCCAGAGCCGCCGCCAGCCCGCGAGCACCCCGACGTCGTTCTGGATCATGATGGGGACGACGAAGACCGTCGTGAATCCACCGACGATCCCGAAGACGAGTGCCAGTACGAGAAAGAGGGGCAACAGCAGGAGGAAGAGCCCGATCGAGAGGCCACCGACCGGCGCCACGCCGATCAGCGGGAGGACGATCGGGGCGAGCAGCACTGCCAATCCCGCTAGGAAGAACAACCCGATGACGATTCGGAAGCCAAAGAGCCGCAGGCCCTGTTTCCACCGCCGACTCCAGTACTCCCGAATCGTCACGGCTTCGTTCCGGAGTGACTCGATGAGCACGAACTCCATGATCGAGCCGATCAAGCCGACGACGAGGCCGAGCAGCAGCGCGACGGCGACGACGGCGAGGATGATGACGACGACTTCGGGGCCGACGTCGATGCCGCCGGGCTGGCCGGGCATGCCAGCACCGCCGTCACCGCCGCCGAAGGAGAAGGAACTCGGATTGGCCGCGCCGACGCCGACGAAGACGATGATCAGGGCGAGTTTGAGCCAGCGCGTGCGATCCACGGGGGTCAGGAAGTTCCGCGTCGCCTCGAGCGCGTCGTCGAGGTCTTCGAGGGCATGGAGGGCCATTGTGCCGACCTTCGCCCTGTAGGCCCTTGTAAGCTAACCTACGGGTGATCCACGACAGGAGTGCAGCAACCGCGAGACCCCCACACTGGTGCTGTTCACTGGTCGACAGTCAGTCGGCCCGCCCGCCACTCCCAGGCCAACTCCAGGGCCAACCAGGTGACCAGCCAGACCGCAAACAGCGCGAAGACGATAAGCGTCGAGGAGAGGACGTAGAGCGGCTGGGTGACGGCAACGAGGACGGGATAGACGAAGATCACGAGGACGGCTGTCGCGAGGAGGCCAGCGAGCCCGCACGAGCAGTGTTCGACCGTGCTAACGGTCTCACGGTCGGTGGACTGGCCCGTCTCGGGCTCGGGTGTTCCCGCCCCACCACTTCCTTGCGGTGTGTACACATGCACCACTCCGTGTTGGGCTATACATCACGATTGTTCATAAACGTTTCTGCGGGCAGGTGCCGGCACCCCAGCGATTTGCGGCCGCTCGGCGCACGACCCTACTGACGACTCCTGGCGACCACATCTAACTCGCAGAACTCTCGACCTTCTCGAGGCGCTCGCGTCGATTCGTGGCACGGGACGCGTGGTATCCGGTCGCGATCTGACCGCGCTACGCGGACGACGGGGGATCAGCGTCACCCAGGTAGAGCACGAACCTACCCCGCGACAACAGGTGCCAACCACCCACACCGACTGAAGGATACGTTCTCTGCAGACGGAGTGTGTTTTAGGCAAGGCAAAATATACTTTGTATCTTGAAAAGTTATAAGCGGTTGGGGGGCGAACGTGTAACTGCAATGAGCACGCAGCGAACCGTCCTCCAGGAAGCCGGCACCGTCGAGGACAACCCCGTCCGACTCGAGCAGGAAAAGGCCGAACAGATCATCGACGCGTTGAACGCCGACCTCGCCGACGCGTACGTCCTCTACCACCAGTTGCACAAGCACCACTGGAACGTCGAGGGCGCGGAGTTCCTCGACCTCCACGTGTTCCTCCAGGACACCTACGAGGACGTCGAGGCGGCCGCAGACGAACTCGCAGAACGCCTCCAGGCCCTGGGTGGCGTCCCCCACGCGAGCATGATGGCTCTCTCTGAGGCCGCCACCGTAGAGCCCGAAGACGAGGACGTCTACGACGTCCGGACGTCATTCGAGAACGACCTCGAGATGTACGGCGACATCATCGAAAGTTATCGCGAGCACATCGAACTGGCACAGGGGCTCGGCGACCACGCGACGGCGCACATGCTGCGCGAACAGTTAGAGGAGCTCGAAGAACACGCCCACGTCTTCGACCACTACCTCGAAGACGACACGCTCGTCACCGAGAGCGCGATCCACACGTAAGCGCGTCACCCCCATTTTCGCCCGCACTGGTCGAGATGCCGTCAGGCAGCGGCTCGCTTACTCGATCCCGGGTGCCTCGTCGTCGGTTCGCCCGGGGATCTCGACTTCGATCTCGAGTTCCGGCTCGCCGACGCCCTCGAAGTCGATTTCGAGTTCGACCGGCTCGCCGACGCCGAAGGGCAACTCCCACTCGTCGTCCGTGATCGTGAGTTCGTCCTCGTCGCGGAGCTGTCGTCCGAGGTCGATCAGGAACTGGCCCGCGTCGCTGGCGTCGAGGCGGTACTCCTGCTCGAAGTCTCGGCCCTCGCGGATCGTGGTCCGCGCCGATTCGTCCTCGCCGGTGTCGGGTCCCGCCCCCATCTCACCGGGTGACATCGCGAGTGGTGTCGCTGGCGATCCAGCCGTCGGTGTTCTCCGCTTCGATGAAGACTGCGGTCCCGGGTGCACTCTCGTGGACGGACACCGCGGGGCGGTCGTCGGCTGCTGTGCCACCCTGGCGTTCCCGAGCGGACTGCCTGCCTGCGGCCATTGCTGGATTTAGGCAAACCTAAAAGGAAAAGCGTATCGGTTCCGCCCCGTCCTCGAGACTCCCCCGACCGAGACTGCGAGCGAGGCTCGGCGACGGTGCGTCAGCGATCGGCATCCTCGGCGTCCTGGGGAGCGTCGCCGGTCGCCGTCGGCTCAGCCAGCGTTGTAGGCGCTTCACCGGTATCGCTCGATTCAGTCTCGACAGGAAGGGTCGCCGCCAGTCGCGCGGCGACGTCCGGACTCACCAGGCCCGCCACCTCCATCGCCTCGGCCTCGTAGTCGTCGAGGTCCAGCACGCTCCGGAAGAACCACGAGACGGTCACGTAGGTCTCGTGGAGGTCGGCCGCCCGCTCGCGGCCGGCGTCGGTCAGCCTCACGCCCGCGTAGGGCTCGTAGGTGACGAGGCCCTCGGTCTCCAGTCGCTGGAAGGCTTCGGTCACGGCTGCGGGCGAGCGGTCGAGCGTCTCGGCGACCAGGTTGGTCCCGACCGGCGGCTCGGCACGGTGGCCCAGAATGTACACGGCGAGGAGGTACTGCGCGCCGCTACCCATCCTCGGACGATGCCGGCTGGCCATCGGGTGTCGATTCCGTCTCGCTCGACTCGTCGTCATTCCAGGCCGCAGCCGGTGCGTCCGGGTCGGCGACCGCTGCGTAGACGGCCGCCCAGAGCCGAGCACGACGGCTTCGCGGTCCTACTGTCACGTCTCGCGGCCTCCCGGGCCGTGCGCCGTCGAACCCGGCTCGAGATCCGGTCGTCGCGTCTCGCACGCCATCGCTTTTAGGGTAGCCTAAACAGCGTAAATAGGTTGGGAACGTTCGGTAGCCCGATAGGTTTTCGGTCCCGAGGTGGCCCCACCGGACGGCACAACGACGGTCAGGTGGCGTGGACGACGTCGGCGTTCGCGGGAGTCTGCGATGCGCTGTGCGTCCTCGTCGTCACGTCGGCTAGCTTCTGGATTGACACGCCGAATAACGTAAAAATATATGGACGTATTAGTAACACTTTAGTGCCCAAGATCCGCGACGGTTGTCATGAGTTCAGGGCGTGGGGCGCTCGCAGTCCTTGTGGTGACAGTACTGGTCGTGACGGCGACGGTGCCACTGGGTGGGATCGGCGCCGCACAGACGAGTGGCAATCAGCCGGTAGCGACAACGGCGGCCGGGAATCAACCGTCGACGACGCCGACTCCGACACCGACGACCACCTCCACATCGACACCGACGTCAACACCAACAGCCACACCGACGCCCACACCAACAGCGACCCCGACACCGAACGAGACGGTGCCATCGCTGCCATCCGATGCACCGCCGGCAGTCCAGAAATACAACGCGATCAGGATCACGCGAAATCTCAGCGACGACGGGCGAAGGGGCATCGCGAGCCACATCTCCCGCGCCGAATCGCGGTTCAATCGGACGCTTCCCCACTATTCGGATCTACAGCGCCTCGACGACAGTGCGGCGTTTACCGACGACGCCGTCGGCGTGCGGGCGCTCGCACACCTGACACGAACTGACGACCCCGCGGCTGCGCGCCGCGCGGCCGACCTGGTCTACGAGGCCGATAACACGTCGGCACGGGTCGCCGTCGAAGACGCGCGCCGCGTCCTCAGCACCTTTGGCGACGAGATGGACAACCAGGGCCTGCGCCGCTCTGCGGAGAGCCACCTCCGCGTGGCCGAGCGCGCCCTCGCTCGCGCTGAGCGTGCACGATCGCGCAGTGGCGACGGCCGCCGGTACTTCGGCAGTCGTGCGCAGGCGATCACGCAACTCCGCACCGCCCACCGCCATGCTCACATGGTGATGGACTTCGTCGGGCGGTCGGCATCGCCGACGGTGACCATCGATGGGCGTGATGATCCGATTCGGAACGGCTCCACGCGTAGGAAGTACGTCGTCTCCGGGAACCTCAGCGCGCCGAATCTGGAGACGGTCGACGCGATCGAGGTGACCGTCAACGGCAATCGAACAGTGTCGGCAGTTTCGACGATCAACCGGACTGCACCCGGGAGGAACGCCTCCTATCAGGCGGCGGTGAACCTGACCGCGCGCGTCAACGAGATCGACGTTCGGGTGCTTGGCACGGGAGAGTCGAGCGATCCGACCGCGACGGCGACGCTCCAACTCGACGGTGACGGCCTCACCGACCGCCAGGAGCGGACGGTCTTCGAGACTGATCCGCTGAATCCCGACAGTGACGCCGGCGTCACGGCCCGCGATGAATCGGGGAACGCCATCATCGACGCCAGAGAGGATTTCGACGGCGACAACCTGACGACGACGGCCGAGTTCGACCTCGGCACTGACCCGCTCGCCGCGGACACCGACGGCGACGGGCTGAGCGATGGCGCGGAACGCCGGTTTACCGGCACCGATCCGACCGCTGCCGACAGCGATGAGGACGGCACCCCAGACGGGGCCGAGGATCCAGACGGTGATGGCCTACCACACGCTGAGGAAGTCGAGGCCGGCACCGATCCGACTGCCGCGGACATCGACGGCGACGACCTCTCGGATCCCGCTGAGCTTGCAGAAGGGACTGATCCATTCAACTACGACACGGACGACGACAAACTGCGAGACGGTCGTGAACTCGAGGCGCCCTTCGAGACGGATCCGCTTGACATGGATACTGACGGGGATGGAATTAGAGACGGCAACGAAACGTATACGACACAAACAGCCAACAAAACTCTGGACGTGAATCTGAGCCTTCGGGGCCAGGGGGACATTGCCAGTGGCGTGTCGATCGATCGTCCGGATCACGTTCGATTCACCGAGTACGCACCGGAGAACGTCTCGGTCTCGGACTTTGTTCGTCTCGAATCCGATCAGTCGTTCGAGCGAGCAACCGTCACAGTCGGCTACGACGAGGGTCAGATACGGAGTAACGAATCGTCTCTGGTACTTGTCACGTACAACGAGACGGGAGGATACTACGAGCGCCTCCCGACGAGGACCAATCCGAATAACGATACGGTGACGGCCAACACGACTCACTTTTCGGTATTCGCAGTGTTCGACGAGGCGGCTTGGGAGACGTATTTGCACAGTCGCCAACTCCGTGTGGAGTCTATCCAAAGCCAGTTTAGCGACACTGGCCCCGGAGATGAAACGGGGGAGATTGCCGTTGCCCGGACCTACACGCCCAAATCTGGCACCATCGGTAGTCACAACCTTCTTCGATTCAACGATGCCGGGACGATTTTCTGGAACCGAAACCAAAGTGAGGTATTTGGACGCAGCTATGCCCCGTTTAGCGATGTTGAAATGGACGAGGATGGAACCTTATGGGTCGGAGCGACTGGCGAATTGGTTGGACTGGCACAACTTTCTGATGAGGGTGCAGTACTCTCAATGGCCAACAAACACACCTCTCAGTTCGAGTTCGGACCCGATCAGAACCTCTTCTTAAGTACGGTTGGCGCATCACTCCATAAGATAACTGAGAACGGTGAATACAGAAATACGCTATACCTCCAATCTGCCTATAACCGCCGGGTCACCGACATTGAGACATCTAATCAGGGGGTCGTTTATGTGGGCACCAAAACCTCCCGATATCTCGGCTTCGGGGAGAGTATAGACATCAATTCATCAATCAGGGCATACGAGACGTCCGTGAACCAATCTTCGGGCGTTTTACCGGATCGATGGATTATCACCCGAGACACACAAAATGCGTCTGGGTACGGCCCCCTCGCGACCGGCCCCGAGGGGGATGTGCTGGTCGTCCACGGACAAACCACAACCGCCGATCAGCGAACGTTCTATCTCGAACGACGACGAGCAACCGATGGGTCTGTCGTCTGGAACCGCACGATAGGTACACTCCCGAACGCAACTGTCCGGAACTCGTCTGGCCTCGTAGTTGATTTGGCAGTTGGGGATGACGCAATCTACGTCGGACTGGACGAACGGATTTCGAGTTTGACTGCCGACGGGACGCAACGATGGGAAGTGACGAATTCTGCATTCAATTCATCCACGGCGCCGAATCAAGGCGGACGTTTGGCAGCTGAAGAGATCGGACCGCTCCTCGGCGTTGGGGATCGCCACGTGTACGTCCAGCGTGACCTCAGAGGTAGTCACCTGGATCAGAACGGGGGTATCGCCTTACTGGACCCAGATAGCGGCGCACAATCAGACATCTTATTCAGCACAAATTCACCGCAACAGACCCCACGGTTCTTCGAAGAAATCGTCGTGGATCCCGGTAGCGGCAGTGGATCCGGCCCAAGCGTTCCCCTTACTGACAGCGATAGCGACAAGATTCCGGATCGATTCGAACGACAAGGGATCCCACTTGGAGCGACAGGCGAGACGGTCAGACTCAATCCGAACGATCCGGATACGGACGGAGACGGGCTCGATGACTCCGAGGAGGTCCATCTTCGAGAGATCGTCACGCAGCCGGTCTCGGGAGAAACCAATGGGATCGGATTCGGTTGGTCGACCCATCCACTCGAAGCTGATACTGATGGCGATCGCTTACTCGATGGCGAGGAACGTCGTGGCTGGATCATTCCTGTCGTGAACAGTCAGAATGCTAACCGACCCGTTCGCTACGATTACGGTAATAAGAATGCGAAGGACATCGGTGAACTACCACTCAGCCTGAACGAGGGGTATTTCAGTGATGGGTTACTCGTCACGTCGAATCCATTCCGCCGGCATAGCGATGGTGATGGCCTCACTGATTACGAGGAGCTTGCCTACACGCGAACCGATCCTAAGGCGGACCAGACGTACGAAATCACGGACCGCCACGAAGCGTACGTCAACGAGTTGATCGACAGGAACGGTGGAGGAGGATTATCTACGGCCCGCGAGATTGGAATGGTCCAGCAGGATGCTGACCCGATCAGGCTCTCCGACGGTACGGACGATTTCGATTTCGTGTGGGACGAACAGTCGAATGGTCCGGTCGACAGAGTCGACTTCAGAGCGTTCGATCTGGACGGCCAGTGGCGCCGGACCGACCGGTGGTTCAGCAATCACGCGGAAGTCGAGGCTCGGAACGATCCACCGGAATACGAGTACACTCCCTCGTCAAACTACAGTCTCAATCCCTGGGATCCTGATACCGACGACGATGGCCTAACTGACGGACAGGAGCTCTTCGGCCAGACCAAGCGAGAGCAATCTCAAACTGGCCAGACCACGTCCACCTGGTATGTGAGAGTCGACGATTCAGTCTCGTTCGAGACGTCACCGGTCAATCCGGACTCGGATGGAGACGGCTACTGGGACGGCTGGATCGGTGTCTACGGCGTCGAAGAAAGTCAAAATGTCATCCTTTACGAAGAGCATCTCCACGATGCTGACGGAGGTATTCAGGGCGACGAAATCGTGTCCGAACAAACCGGAATCCATACGGAAAGGGAGGCTCCCTTCGAGATCGGCGCGAGGATAAATGGCACCAAGTACCATTCGACCATCCACCTTGGCGAACTCCACTGGCGGCATAGAGATGCGACAGTCGATGGCCACCCGGACAATCCAAGCCTCACACCCCGGCCGCGGATCGACGTGGAGGTCGACTGGCTAGAGGGTCATAATCCGTATACCCAGGTCCGTAATGGTCGGGATCTGATTGAAGCGGCAGAGCAAAACTTCGCACTCTACGGGCTACAGATGGACTTCGAGGCAAGCGATCCGATAGCGGAAAGTGACCTCGATGACATCTACAAGGGAACCGTGCCCCATCCCTGGGCGCCCACAGCTCCGGTCCCGGTCACGATCTCGCCGGAGAGCTTGAACGCGAAGGAACTATCCGTGATCGAGAATCGGTACCACGACGACTCTGACCGGTTACACCTGTTGTACGCCAACGAGTATGGTGCCGACCGGCCAGAATACTTCCCACACGACAAATTCATTCCAGAGGATGTCCTCGGTCTGGAGGGACACACCGGTTCGCCGGGTCAGGTTCGCGCGCTAGAGATGCCTGGCCCGCCGGACGTTCCCTACGGGGCCGTGGTCTTCGACGAGGAGACATCGACGTTCGGGGAGGATCAAAAGGTATTACTCCACGAACTGGGTCACGGGTGGGGTGCCGGCTGGCTTGACGACAAGGGTGCGGGTAATATTGCAGAATGTTACAGTGGTGTCGACTGCGTCGAAGGCTCGATCATCGGAGTCACGTTCGTCGGTGGGGGACAGGACGAAACGCCGGAAGACGTTAATCTGGGCTCATTAGACTGGAGTATTATGACACGAGGTGACTGGGCGAGGATATTCTCTCATGGAAGATTATCATTTAGCATCGAAGAAATAAGCACAATCGATACAACTGATGTACCATCGAGACATGACTAATGGCGGCTCTCGGCGAGCGGTTCTTTGTCGGGGAATGAGCGCAGTGGCCCTTGGATTAGCTGGATGTGTGGAAATCAGCAATTACCACGACCGAGACCGCCGATTATCGACGGGGAACATCTCAGTCGTTTCGGAGTCAGGTGCGGGACTCACCTTGGAGGTCGAAATCAGCAAAAGTGCGACCGGTGGAGACGATGAGTGGGAGACCTTCCATGACGTTCGGCTCCTAGGATATACTGACGAGGGGACACTCGTCTGTGAACGAAGCCTTGGTGACATCCGCAACAATGGTGATGTGGGCACCGTTAGGCTCCAATGCGACCGGTTTCCGGCCGTGATCACCTTTGACGCTCGGGAATCACCGTGCGACGACGATACGGAATTGAAGGTTGCGTTCTACAAGGGCAAACGTGAGGAGGTCGGCCACTACTGGTTGGCCGAAGAGAACAGACGGTGTAACGAGGGACTCCCACCCGGAACTAGCCAGGAAGAGGTCGATGGTTCGTGAGTTGACCCGGATACACCTTTACGAAGTAGGTCAAGCATGGGGAGTAGGGTGGGGCGACGATCAGCTACTTCGAATTGGCGAGGTTATAGCGGCTCGTTTTGTCAGGGTCCCTTGACTGGTGAAGATAATACTCCCGAGGGAATCGGTATCCCCAACGAAGAATGGAGTATGATGACCGATGGGTTTTCAGCAGAGAGCTTTGTCTCTGATCGCCTTCGGTTGAGTATAGAAGGGTTTAGCACAATTGACACACAGGAGGTACCATCGCGAGATGACTGACACCCAGCCCTGCCGCCGGAATGTGCTTACTGCAGGTGCCACCTTCTTAGGCGGGGCGTTTGCCGGATGCTTCGGATACGAGTATCCCCGAAATAGAGAGTTAGGATTCAGTAGGATTGCCCTTGATTCCCGGTCTGGTGTCGCTGTTACCGTTTCAATTCGGCCCTTGAAGAGCGCCACTGGCGACAGTAGAGATTGGAATACGTTCCACGAAGTCGTCATCCTCGGATATTCTCGATCAGGAACGCAAGTCTGCAGCTACCAACTGGGTACGATGGAACGAAATGGGCCAGACGTCTACGAGTCCGTGTCGATAGATTGTGAACAATTTCCGGTCGTGTTCACGTTCAGCGCTCGGGAATCACCGTGTGATGCGGATACGGAACTCAAAATTGCCGATTACACTGGCCTGAGAGATGGTGAACCGTACTGGGTGGCGAGTCGTCAGCGCCGCTGTGATCAGGAACTCCCGCCACCGCCGCCAGAGGGTGGATGGCCGCATCCGCCACGATCATGAGTTCAGGCGTTGGGAGAGTAGCCGCCGACGATTGCTCCACCTCGGAGCAACGGTGCTAGCAGGCATCTCTGCAGGGTGAGAGTATCCCAAACATCGACAACTGGAGCTTCGCCATCTCGAGTTCGAGACGCGAGACGATTCGTACGTCGCCACAGCCAGGCCGGTAAGGAGCGCCTCGGGGGATCAGACGAGTGGGAGACGTTTCACGACGTCCACGTTCTCGCGTACGCTCGCGACAGGCGGCTCGTGGGGGAGACGGGCATCGGAACCATGGAACGAGATGGGACTGACGTGTACGATCGAATCTTCATCAGGTGCTCTGACTTTCCAGTGATGTTTACGTTCGACGCCTCGGAATCTCCCTCTTCGGGGCGAACGTTATTAGCTATCCTGGACTATCAGGGACTTCAGGACAATGCTCACCACTGGGCTGCTTCACGGGACAGACAATGTAATCAGGGACTCCCACCACCGCCACCGGATGGAGCCTGGCCGGAGAGGCCCACCTCGTAGCTCGCGAGGACTCGAATTACCGGCCCGTCAATGTTGTCCGAGAGCTATTGACGATAGAATCATATTTTGTCCCCTCCTCCACCTCAACAGATCATGGACCGGCGCACGTTCTTCACTCTGCTTCCGTGTCTGTGCGCCTCCATCACGGGCCGTCTGCCCACGATGGATGGGGAACCGCAGTGGTCGCTGGGACTGAGATATCATCGACCTCTCGCCGTCGAAAGGACGTAGCATGGAAGAAGCATGTAATATGGAGTCTACATGACCGAACGGTACCACGTTCTTTCGCTCGCAGTAATCATATGTTTGCTAATAAGTGGCTGCATGTACGTCCCGAGAGGAGGGGAGGTACGCGTATCCCTCTACGGATCCCCGAATCAGGAACCTGGTGAAATTCCCCTCAATCCGATAACAGTCTCGGAATCTGAATTTGCAGTTGAGGGCGAACTCGATACAGGCGGTGGTGCGCCGGACCGATCGATGTACCGAGGCATATCCATCCTCCTGTATTCGGCGGACGAACAGTTGCTCTGTTCGTATCGGGTCGGGGATTGGAACGTGACCAGCGGGAGGACCGATGTCTCGTTCACCACTAAGCACACCCCCCCCAGTACGTCGTTATATATTCTGGCGATTTCTGGAACGAACCGATGACGGTCCAGTACTTCGTCCTCGATTCCGATCGTCAACAATACGTCTATGAGAGGGCTAGCAGTGAAAGCGAACTGCCGGTCAGCGTTTCTGAACGGGATGCGCCACCGTGTTGAAGTAAACAACATAGTCTCCATTCAGACCCAGACGACGGGCGTACCGACGGGCAGGAAGTCCCTGGGCTGACGCATGGAGTGGCGATGCCGGGATCACACTACGGGCGAGCGATATCTGGCGACCTGGTCGAAGGTGCCGATCTCGATACCTCTCCCGTCCTGGCTGACACTGACGACGATGGATCGTGGGACGGCTGGATCGGTGTCTATGGTGTCAACAGTACCGATAATGTCCTTCTCTATGCCGAACATCTACAGAGTGGCATCGGCATTGAGGGCGACGAACGTGTTGACGAACAAGTTGAGACACACACGAAAAATGATGCCCCATTCGCTATGGGAGCGGATGTTAATAGCGACGGTACTGATGAGCATTCCAACATTCACATCGGTGAGCTAATGGGTCCATCATCCACAGACCCATCCAAAGAAAACACTCGAGACGAAATAGTCCCAGAATTAACCATGGAGGTTGATTATCACGAGTCAGTGGCAAATACTGGGATACTAAATTCGTTGGACGTTGCCGAAGAAACGTACCAGCTCTATGGGATGGATGTTCAATATGAGACTGATGACGAATTGGAACGCCTATTCATCCCTGGCGGAGTCCGTTTTCTTAGTTCTAAATCCCTTCGGCGTGTTGGCCCTGAGCTAGCGAGCGATAACGAAGATTTCAACCACGATTCTTCCGGATCGGCGTATATGTTCCTCACATGGGATGGTGGGGGCAGTGGGAATTGGATTGACGAGTTCGACTGGACTGATGACCCCCAAGGTCTGGCAAGTTGCCAGGGATCGGATACTCTGTGTCAACTGCCAGTGGGCGGGAAGATGGACTTTGGGACAATCGTCTTTCACGCTGACATTGAAGTCGATTCGACTGCACAAATATACGATACGCTAGCTGCAAAGGCGATCATCCACGAGACTGGACACCTGCTCGGGGCTGGACGCGCAGATGATGGGCAGACCATTGGTGGGATGCCGGAGGAGATCTATAGTGGTGAAGCTCTTGATGACTCTCCAGAGGAAATTGGGTTTTCTGATCCAGAGGGAGAACAGTGGAGTGTGATGAGTAGTGGTTGGAAAGATCCCGTACAGTTCCAGCCGATGAACGGCGACTACATCGCGTTTAGCATAGAAGAACTGAGTACTGTCGAATTCAATGATATTGAAACGAGGGATTAAATATGCGGAGAGTTGTATTAATCACGATACTCCTTGTTGTTACTAGTTCTGGATGTATCCTTCCGACAGATTCCCGAATACCTGTCGGCGTTGCCATTGAGAACATCTCGGAGCGGCCCATAGATGGGGGAGTTAGATTTACTGGCCAACTTACTGTACTGGATCACTATGGAGACAAATTCGTCTTGCACGATGTTCGTGTCGTGTTCTTAGACAATTCGAGTGACATACTTCGGACGATTCCGGTCGGCAATATACGAGACACGAGTTACACAACACAGGTGTCCACGAACCTATCAGAGCGACCGGCTGTCGTACGGATCGAAACCGAGCGGATAGAGACGGACGCAGACGTCCAGATTCAGGGTTTGCGAAGGAACGATGAAGGAGACTTCACATACTTTTACCAGGATACGTAGAGACGCGCTCAGGACTCTGGAACCGACAGCGAATTAATAGGACTGTTCACCTCGCGTGAATATTCATACTTCACAAAAATACTGGCTATGACAACTTCTGCCCATTCATGTCCAGGCCACACGATATCGCAATTTCGGAGCAAGACTCCCTATGTGCCTCGTCGCGACAATCGACGGCAGGCTCTGACCCTGCCTGCAGAACTCGTTATCTACTCTGGCCAAACCAGGACAACTGGTCGCGTCAAGGTCTGTGGATAGCGTCGCACTGATTCGGGTAAACTGGCGGATTTCGACGAGGAATGTGAAGGCCGAATGTTGAGATACTCGGGCCATCGCATCCTATCCAGCGTAAAAGCCATACCGAGCAGATACGTGTTGGCAATACAGAACTATCATTCAGGGGGTCTCTCGGGGTCGGTCTGCTGCCCTCGCAGGTCTCTTCCTTCTGGTCTTTGCTGGCTGTGTCGGAGGCACAAACGATCCTCGGCCTGGCACAGGTGCCATAGACATAGTCGTCGACCGAACTGTGAACGAGAGCGGATTCCATTTTGACGGACACGTAAACTTTCGTCTTTCCACAGATGAGCCACGTACGTTCGAAGGCGCAATGATCTGCGGCTATACTGAAACGGGAGAGCAACTTTTTAGCCAAGAGTTGGGTTCATTGACTACTCCTTTTGATACAGCGCCGATTTCAGTCCACTCCGATCAAGTGCCTGCATACATCACTGTCGATCATCCACGATTCAGGGACTACGACGGGTTCAGCCCTGAAACGTACGTCCGGATTAGCGATGGGACCTCTCCATCTTATCGACATACGTCCAAGTACCTCGAAGAGGTACAACGTGAGTTCCCGTATCCGCGATCTGATCTCGGTGGTGAATGCGGGTGATAGAGACAACGCGCTGGCGTGTTATGTCGAGTGGGGTAAATCGACCGAATTTCATTCCTCCCTCTAATCAGACGTACACTCCATTCAGCATCGAAGAATTGCTATCAATGAATGTGGAGCAGGCAAATCCATGACCAACATCCGAAGATACATCGTATTTGGAATAGGGGTTCTCGGCTTGGTGATAGTCTTGTCAGGATGTGTCGAGACAGATGTCGAACCACGTCCCGGTTCGGGACACGTCGAAATGAATCTCTATACGTATTCAAATGACGAATTCGTGACCAATGGGACCGTTGGAATCGAGCTTTCTGTTGAGGATACTGTCCGTTTTGAAAACCTAACCGCCTGCGCATATGATGAACGGGGACGCTTGCTCACCTCAACGAACTTGGGGACATATCACATGCCGCGGACTCAGAAGAACATATCAATTACGACAGAAAGGAAACCACGGTATGTCATAGTCGATCACCCCGGATTTCGTGAGTTCGATGGGCTCGTCGCTGGAATATTCCACATCCGGAATAATTCATTGAGACAGACCGGCGGCAACCCTGATGAGTACATCCAGGAGTTCGAGTATCGACCACCAACTGAACCTGGGGAGTGTGGCGAGACGGCTCCATAGGAGGGGACATTCGGCTTTCGTTGCCGTTTCGTCCAACTGCCACGACCCGCTTCCAATCGGCTATCAAAAAGCGACCGTGCACGAGATCGGACACCTTCTCGGTGCTGGCTTAGCTGAAGATAGCTCTGTGTATTTCGGCTCCTATCCAGATGAAGTGTATAGCGGAAATATTCCATCTGATAAAACTCCAGAATATGTAGCATTCGGAGGCAATGAGAGAGCAGCATGGAGCGTTATGAGTTCGGGCTGGAATCAGGAAGTTGGATTTCCGCCGATGAAGCGGGATTATATCGCCTTCAGTATCGAAGAGCTCTCCACAATTGACCTCAATGACGTGGATACGATTGAGAGGTAGATTCTATGAAAGGCAAATTAATCCTGTTTTTTATATGCATCCTCCTGATGTCGTCGGGATGCCTTCCCCTTCCAGATAGTAATCCGCCCTGGTCAATGTCAATATATTTAGTAGATGACGCGCAAACAGAGGACAGTATTGATACGCGGTTCCAAGTGGCACTTGGTGGGTCACCTCCAGAAGACGTCCTTGTCGAGAACGTCACAATCTGTGCGCTTGACGAGAGTGGGACCGTCGTTCGGACTGTTCCTGTCGGAGATGTGTCCGAAGACAGACGATCAATCAACGTGACTATGAATCTCGATCAACCTCCGGAAAAGGTTGTTCTCGGATACGATAGGATACACACTCTGGGAGCTGAGTATTCCGTGCTTAGTCTTAATCGGACTGATGAAGGCCTATACCGCACGTTTGCTCAGGATGGCCCTCAATGCAACAGTAGGAATAATAACTCACGTTAGCCATATTTGATGGCTGTCTCGGTATCCTCGCAGACCATTCCTCACTACGTCGTACTATCGTCTCCAGACGTCTGGAATGGTCAGGACGAGGTTCAGTATTTCACCTATTTCGATGAAGCGTACCAGGGGTACAGTGCTAGCACGATCAGTCGTCGAGACGAGTTACCCTTCACTCCTAACGAGTGAGTTGGGCAGACGGTTTCCAGAATCAATGTGGCGACAGACGGCGGAGCAGCCTCGTAGTATGTGCACGCGCCTGATGGATCGGTGGAATTGGGGCCCAAGATGACTCACAAAGAAGTAGAGACAGTGGTTACAGAGCTAGCAAGTACGATTGGAACCCATGGCACATGAAGAAGTACTAGAGACGAGAGGCGAAGCATATCGTGCTCTGGCCGACGGGGATTTTGACCATGCCGGCTGGCAGTTCAGTGCTCTGGCCCACATGAGCCTCGGCCTGAGTCAGTTCGACAGCGTAACTGCCGTGACGCCGGGACTGATTGGCCTGCTCAAGGCATCCCTTTGTTTCCGTATTGCGGGCGATGAGTCGCGAGCCGTCTACAGAGCACGTTCCGGCATGGTGATTATAGAGGAAATCGCCGAATTCGAGCCTGATTCCCACGTCATCCGTGGTCTCTTCGCGGAGTATTCTGGGGACTTCAAATCCTTTGCTGGTCAGACCGGTGGTGTTGAGGCGTATGAACGAGCGGCTGAACACTACGAGCAGTACGAGGACGAGGTGACGGTCGACGAATGCATTGGTCAGCTATCCGAACCGCCCTTTCACGAAAATACGGAACTACTCCGTGAGTTGCTGCAGTCAGCGGATGTCACACTTGCGGAGGATGTTCAGACGGAAATCGAGTTCCGCTCCCCGGTCGAACGCGCACGATTCAAATCCGCGAGGATGGCAGACCTGACAGCCGAGATCGTGGACCGGCAAGAGTGGGAGTGGTGACCTGAGCTCTCCAGTCTATCTTCCCCGTCAAAAGGCCCCAATCCGATCTTTCCGGTAGTCATTAACCAGGGTGGCGCCGGTATCGATCGGTCATTCGCTGACTGATTCCCTGACTGGTGGCTCCAAAGTGGGCTTTGTACCCATCCAACTCGAATCCGCCTTGATATCCAAACCGAGGATCACGAACGCTCCGGAGGGTCAGCGCCCGACGTCTTTCGGAATCGAGCGCCTCTCGACGCCGGACTCCGGTTTCCGAGGACGTAGATGGACCCGATTGCCCCGCCGAAGCGGAACCCGAGCAGGTAATAGAAGTCGGCGATGACCCGAGGGTCCGCGAGCGCGATCGCAAGGAAAAAGCCGGCGAGCGCCGGCGCGAGCAATCACGTCAGTGCCGTTCCGAAGGCGTCCGTCGATGCGTTCTGGAGGCCGGAAGTAGTCGACCGGATGAGCGTGGCGGAGATCCCTTTGACGTGTCCAGGATGGCCGAGGGCGGAGTTCGCTCCCAGCTCAGATCCGAGTCCTCGGGGTGACTGGGCAGCCGCAGGCGACTGGGATGGTACCCAGTGACTTAGTTGCCGTCCCGGTCCGTCAACACCCTGGAAGGCCGGCGTACTTTTACACCGGACCCGCACCTCGTGGCCCGTATGGCCGCCCGCTCGACACGGAGCCAGTCTGACGCATCGCTGTTCAATCAGCCCTCGAATCCGGTTGGCTACCTGGCGATCCTTGCCGCGCTGGTGACCGCAGTCGTCCACCTGCTGCTCACCTCCCGGATCATGCAATTCAACCAGACGCTGGGAATCCTGTTTCTGCTCAATGGGCTGGGCTTTCTTGGCGGGACCATCCTGTACGTCACTCGGTTTTGGCGGCGCGAACTCCTCTTGGTGGCTGCCGGCTACGCGATCATCACCGTCGTCGCGTTCTTCTACTTCCAGGGATTCGGCCTGGACGCGTTCTACATGCGTGGTGACCTGAATCCCATGGCGGTTGTGGCGAAGGTGGCCGAGGTCGTGGTCGCCGCGTGTACGCTCTATCTGTACTCGGAGACGGGCGCCTAGCTGGGTGGAGACAGAGATGGCGGGCCATCGCAGACCCGGTCGTCGGTTCCCGGACCGTCCTCGCGTCGAGTCTGTCCTCGTCGTTCGTTAGAAGGTGGCTGGTCGCACCGTGGGCTCGTTGTCGATGAGCAATGCCGTCACCCGGCCGAGCGACCGGCTTTCGACCTGTTCTCCCCTCAATATCGGTGGGCTCGTGTCACGGACGCGTTCCCCAATTCCCAGACCCCCATCCGCTGGTTTCCGATGTTGCCTGCAGGCCGTCGGATGCTGACGTTTGTTCGGCCGTCGCAACCACAGGGCGTGTGTCAGCAGGCGCCGTCTCTAGCATATGTTGGTAGCACCTTTATGAGGACATCTCGGGCGGTAGCTGACAATGAGGGCAGCGCCCACAGCAGAGGGTACCAGATGAGCGAGGCGACATGGGACCGCCTCGACCGACTCGAAACACTGGTCGAACAGCAACAGGCCACCATCGAGGCCCAACAGGAGAGACTAACCGACCAACAGGAGACGGTCCAGACCCAACAGGACCGTCTCGCCGCCCTCGAAGCTGACGGCGAACGAGCGTCAGGACCGCCGACAGCTACGCGCTACGCAACGCCGCTCACTCGCCGGAAGGCCCTGAAAGCAGGCGGGCTGCTGGCCCTGCTGTTCGGTGGCGTCGGCACGGTTAGCGCGGATCCACAGGGACAGGTCG
>JAHENZ010000272.1 GCA_018609755.1 Salinivenus sp.
ACAGGCCTGAATCTGAACCTGACGATTCAACTGAACGACAACCAGCGATGGCTACCTAACCGAACCTCACGCAGTGCACTTTTGCACAAGAAATCGGACTTGATCAAAGAGCCTCTTCATCGTCGCGACCAACGAGTTGGACGAGGAGAAACTCTCCGACGAAGAGCTTCTGGAGGGATACAAGGGTCAGCATTCCGTTGAACGAGGATTCCACTTTCTAAAGAACCCGGAGCTTCCTGCTGACCCGCTGTACCTGCAGGACGAAAAGCGGGTTATGGCGCTTCTGATGGTGATGACGCTGTGCCTCCTGGTTTACTCGGCGCTGCAGTGGCGAATCAGGCAGGGGCTCAGATCAGAAAGAGGATCCAACTCAAACGCCGACGGCCCGCTGGGTCTTTCAGAGCTTCGACGGGATTCACGTGCTGTATGCTGGACAAAAGCGGGTGGTGTTGAACATGAAGAAGCGCCACCAAACGGTAGTATCCGTACTGGAACCAAACTACGAGCGGCTTTCTGTATCTCACCCGACATGAGGGGAGGTGGAAGATGGGGTATAGCCTTTTAAAGTGCACCTCGACTTCATTTAGACAGCCCTCCATCGGCATGAGCGGCAGGCCTTGTTAGAAGAGGAGGGGGGAGGGGGCGGGAGCCCCGCCCCCTTTGACCCTCATACGATGAGTTAATAGTTGTACTGATCTCCTTCTTCGAGATCAATTACAAATGTTTGACTCTTCACTTTATTTATCTTTCCTGCATTATTCTTCACCTTTGCCCTTGCGCAAATTTTTGCCTTATTATAATATGGTGTATGGAATCCCTGAGTTAATGAACCTCCGCTATTAAAGTTACTGTTGAGAGGATCACAATCAGGGGTATCCCATAAGTTTTCTCCGTCGTCTACATGCACCACACTCCAATTATAACCGTATACGTTTTTTACGTTATTAGCAGATGCATTATGAGTCGTTGTTGTAGGCATCACGGCACTTTTCGGACCAAACACAGTCAGCGATGGGGGATCGATCAACCAAAATGATCTCGTTTCTGATGTTGCATTCCCGTTAGACACCTTCCAGTATAGCTTCTCTCCTTTATCTACGTTATTAAACGTATAGCTCGTGCCATTTATACCGCTTTTCTCTCTTGGAGATGAAAAGTTGGAATTGTCGTCAAGGTATACTGTGAAGCTCGGTGTTCCGTCTGGTTGCGACCACTTCAACGTAACACTATCCCCATTGTCCTTTATAACTTCTTTGTCATTAGGACTATCGAGAGAAGGCGCACTCAGATTTTCGTTTTCGTATTTCACTTTAAGATAACAACCGTATACTGAGCCTAAATACCCTCCTGGTTGTTCCTGAGATGCCCTTATTCCGATTGCAATTCCCTCATTATCTTCAGCTGCATTCTCAATACGACCCCTAACCCCTCCCTTCATATTTTCAACATCTATTCCCTCAAGGGCATATTCAATTTTCACACTTTCATACCTAGAACCGTCTATGCCGCTGTAGTGTTCGTAACCCCCCCAATAACCACTTAGTCCTCCATTACTATCCAAAATACTTCCATCCACTTCTGTTATCTCCACACTTCCCTTCCTGAAATTACCGCTGTTAGTAGAAGTAGTATTACATTCAAAATCAGTACCATTTACTGATATTGAAGATGGAATGTTCCCTATAAAGGAATAATGCACAGAGACCCTTCCAATATCTGCCTTCCCCCCATTTTTGGTAAACCCTACCTTACTAAGCGTGTTTGTTTCATATCCACCGCCGTATTTTTTAACCCCAAATATCTGTCCTTTTTCTCTTTCCGATGCTTTTGAGCTGATGCCGTTGCGGCCCACCGGCTCTGCCCGAAGAACGAGCACTTTTTGACCGCTAGGAAGCTTATACTTTCGAACGCCCTGCTGATCATTCTTCTTGACGAGGGTAGCCTCCTCGGAAGGTTTCCACTCCAGACCACTTTGCGTCGAATCGGTACTGGTTTGCGCAGTCTCTTCGTCACCTTCCTGGGAAGTTACGCCAGTTGGGGTGTCGTCACACGAAACCAGTACGCTAAGTGCCACAGCAATCCCAAGTACTACGTATCCGCTCTGCTGAATCCGTTCAATCATAGCCCAAAAGATTCATTTGTGATGTCTGCTCGACTTTGCTCTACGGAGCCTATAAATTAGCCTTACTCGTCTCAAGGTTAAAATTTTAATATTACTAAAATACCTTCACGGTAACATAAATCGACGACGCCCCCTTACTCTTTTGTACGTAATCAGCTTCCCCGCTCGGGCATTCTTACTCTCTAGTGGGAGATCACTCCCACTTCCTCCCCCCCTTTTGGAACGGGTTGTCCCTCCAAAAGTCATCGATTCTGGTAGGGCCGGGTTCGCCGGAACGGACTACGATCGGGAGGACATCGGTCCCGACCAAATAATAGATCTTCTCCGATAGGCTGACCAAAGTCCTTGGGAGTCAACTAGTTTGCGAATTTTCCACATGGTCGCAATCGTCTCACTCCCTAGCCAAAACCGCTGCGGGACAGTTGAGCGAAGCTATACTACAAATCCGAAGAAAACTGCCAGACCGTTTTATCAAATCGTAAGGCACAACCAACCGCGAATATTCAACTCCCAAGATGTGTACACTGAGCTTAACTCAGACCTGTGCCTGTAAAGGGGCCCCATGCAAAGTGGAAAGTCTCGGCCTGAAGCCAGAAGGTTCATTTCAGAATATTTGGCACCCACCCGATGCCCCGAGCGACCCAAGGGGCCGTCTATGAAGTTGCATTCACAGGGTGGAACCCCTCTCTATAATTTCAGCAAGCCGCATGGAGAGAGGTCCAATGAATGCTTCTCCCACTTTGGAGTGCGAAAGCTGCTTGTTCCTGCCTGATTTAGGGACGGCTCCCCACATTTCCCTCTTCATAGACGCCCTCTAAGGGAGTGAGAAAGTGCTTTTAGAGTGCGCCCCGAGCGACGGAATCGCCACTTCCGGGCGAGGACGCGACTTCAGATCGCACCGAGGAGAACAAGGCGTGACATTGCTCTCTTCTCCTTCTCGCCCATTCTCCATTCTCTTCCCTGCCCCCGGACGAGCGAACGGCGATCCATTCCCGAAAGTGGTGCAGAGACAACGGTCCATTAGAACATGCCCAAAGCATGACGTTAGAGCACGTCCCAGAACGGAGGGGGACGTAGGTTTAGAGTCAGGCTCCCGGCACACTCCCAATCGGCACTGCCACGGGCAGTCCCAGGGAAATACCGACGCCTATACACTGACTCTAGTACTCTACGTCGCCACTTAATGATATCATCCGTACGTTTCACCCTTCTCTTCATCCTCTGTGCCGTCCTCCTCGGGCCAGCGGCATACGCCCAAAACATTGAGGCAGAGGTTCAACACCTGAATGAGCAGGTTGCAGAGGCTCGCACCAATAATCTTCACCTTAGTTCGCCCCGTGCCTTCAGCGATGCGTCCGAGTATCTCACTGACGCACAGAAGAAAATGCAGAAGGGCGACAAACTCTCTGACATCCAGCGTGCCGTTCAGCGCGGGCACACGCAGCTCGCCGAAGCGCAGAATTTCACGGACATTGGAGGCGTCATCCTCAGGGATGCATTTACGTCCCGTAACGCGGCACTCGAAGTGCGCGCTCCCGAATTTTCAAAAGACCAGTGGAACGATGGGGAAAAGGCCCTTCGCAGTGCGGGCAGCGAAATCGAAAAGGGAGACCAGAATGATGCGCGTGAGGACGCAAAGGAGGCCACCGACTACTATCGAAAAGCAGAACTGAACGCCATTCAGTCCAATCTACTGGGAACGGCCCGGACGCATCGCAAGCATGCCCAAAATGCAGGGGCGGAAAAATGGGCGCGTCAGACCTGGAAGGCGGCCGACCAAAAGCTTCAAAAGGCCGATCAGCTTCTCAAAACCGATCGGTACAACCGTGAGGAAAGTCGAGTGCTGGCCGAAGAAGCAACTGAACACTTCAAACGGGCCCGCCACCTTGCCGAAACGAGCAAGCGCATTGATGACGACGTCGAAAAGAATGCCGAGCAGGCCTTGCTGACGTACGAAAATCACATCGGCCGTATTGCAGACGCCCTTGGGACCACCGTAGCCTTTGGCGACGGCACGGATGCCGTGACCGATCGGCTCGTGGCTGCCGTTCAGAGCCAACACGACGATCGGAAGAATATGCGTGCAAGCCTTCAGGAGCGCGGAGATCGCATTGACCAGCTCCAGCAGGTGGTGGACTCGATGGACGCCCGTCTTGCAACCCTGGAAAAGCGGGAGGACAACGTGTCGGCCCAATTGCAGACGCAGCGCGAACGAGAGCAAATGCTGAACCGGGTGCGGGGCATTTTTCAGCCCACGGAAGCAGAGGTGCTTACCAGCGGAGACGCTATTATCGTTCGCATGAAGGGCCTCAACTTCGCCAGTGGGTCCTCCGAGATCCAGCCCAAGAACTTCGGGCTTCTCACGAAGCTGCAGCAGGTCATTCGAGAGTTTCCGGGAACGATTACCATCTCCGGACACACGGATGCCGAGGGCAACGATGCCCTGAACATGAAGCTGAGCGAGCAACGCTCGGAAGCCGTGCACCAGTACTTGACGGCCAACATGGACCTGGCGCCCGACCGCATTCGCGCCATTGGTCGGGGCGAGTCGGAACCGATCGCATCGAATGAAACCGAAGAGGGTCGGTTGCAGAACCGGCGGATCGACGTGACCATCGGGTTCTAATCCCCCCGACGCTTCCCGTGCCTTTACGAGGCCCGTTCCCTTCCGGGGGACGGGCCTTTTTGCATTCGCGGGGCAAAGGGACCGTTTGTTACGGAATCCAACTCATCCAGCCTCTGATTTGAGATTTCGGCCTTGAACCCGCTCTCCTGCGCCCCCTTTGCCCGCTGTCGACAAGGAGGACCTATACCTCTCAAATGCGTTACGTCTTGCGCTTTTAACTGTCGGTTCTTCGCTTTAGGATTTTTTTGTGATAGCACTTCTTCCTCTACAAGAAAAAGTGCTCACTGTCGCTTCCTGCTGTCTCTATTGTTTCCGCCGATTATGTCGTATCTCCGCCCCGGAATCCTGTCCCTCCTCTGCATCGTCCTCGCTGCTCCCGTACAGGCCCAGAACATTGAATCAGATGTTTCGACCCTTGGAGACAGCCTGGCGCAGGCTCGCTCCGATAACCTGCATCTCATCGCCCCCAGAGCCTTCCAGAACGCCGACGAAGCCCATCAAGAAGCTCAGCAAATGGTGAACGAGGGAGATAAGATCTCGGACATCCGGGAGGCCGTCCAAGAGGGCCAGCAACAGCTTTCGGAAGCCAAAGAGTTTGAAGGCATTGGGCAGGTGATTCTCCAAGATGCATTTGTGGCCCGTGGGGACGCCGTTGAAGCTCTTGCTCCACAGTATGCGAAAGAGGACTGGAATGAGGCAGAAGAAATGATCCGGAGTGCGGGTCGCGAAATTGAAAAGGGGGATCAGGAAGACGCTCGTGAGGATGCCAAAGAAGCAGTTGGCCTCTATCGGAGTGCAGAGCTGAAGTCGATTCGCGCCAACCTGCTAGGCACGGCCCGCGAGCAGCGTCGAGCAGCCGAGGAGGTGGAAGCCGACGAATGGGCTGCACAGACCTGGAAAGAGGCCTCCTCGAAATTGAGAAAAGCCGATCAGATTCTGGAGACGGATCGATATAACCGAGAGGAAAGCCGGACCCTGGCCGAGGAGGCGACCGATCAGTTTGCTCACGCCCGCCGCCTTGCAGAGACGGCCCAGCGGATCGACGAAGACGTAGAGACCAACTCGGAAGAGGCCCTTCTCCGATACGAGGACCACATTCAGCAAATCGCGGACGCACTGGGCACCGAGATTACCTTCGGGGACGGGCTCGAGACGGTAACGGAACGACTCGTGGCGTCCGTACAGAGCCTCAAGGACGATCGCCGAAACCTTCAGAATAGTCTCGACCAGCGGCGCCAACGCATCGAACGCCTCGAGCAAGTCACCGACTCCCTCGATGCCCGCCTCGCCGATCTCGAACAGCGGGAGGAAAAGGTATCCGCCCAGCTGCAAGAAAAACAGGAACGCCAGCGGATGCTCGATCGCGTGCGAAACGTCTTCGATTCGAACGAGGCGTCCGTCCTTACCAGTAGCGATCAACTGATCGTCCGAATGCAGGGCCTGAACTTCCCCAGTGGTTCCTCTGAGATTCAACCCCAGAACTTCGGGCTCCTCACGAAGCTTCAGCGTGTGATTCGCGAGTTTTCGAACGGGACGGTCACCATCTCCGGTCACACGGACGCCCGCGGAAACGACGCCCGCAATCAGAAACTGAGCGAGGAGCGAGCCCAGGCCGTCCGCCAGTACCTACTGGCAAACATGAACGTGCCTTCCGATCGGATCCAGGCCGTGGGCCGCGGAGAGTCCCAGCCCGTCGCGACGAACGAAACCGAAGAAGGGCGCTCAAAGAACCGCCGGATCG
>JAHENZ010000273.1 GCA_018609755.1 Salinivenus sp.
CCAGAAGCGAGCAGCTTCGCCAAGAATATTTCTCGACGTAGGCAATCTCAGATTGCCATGCTCGAAATGACGTGCCGTAATTCGGGAATTTTGAGATCGCGGCTTCAACCCGCAAATTCATCTGTAACGGTCCACTAGTGATGCGTCAAGTTTTCCATGTCGAGTAGAGCGCCGATCAATGAACGGTATTCAAGCTGTTGAATCGGCATTCAAGTGGGCGCGTTCAATTCGGCACCCGATACCTTCGGCTTGACTGACCACTAGCGCAGGCCCAGCTCCGGGACGGCGACCGATTTACCGGTTTCCACGCTCACCCACACGAGCACGGCCGTGCCCGTCGCCACCCGGTCGCCCGACCGCTCCAGTTTGGCGTCGTAGACGGTCTTCAGGCTCGAGTTGCCCGGCGGCGTCGCGTACACGTCAATCACCAGCGTCGCCGGATGGGTGAGGGGCTGCTTGAAATCGCAGGTCGCATTCGCGAGCACCGGGCCCGACTCCGTAAAGAGCGGTCCGTCAAGGGTGGCCCCGAGCCAGTCCACGCGCGCCTCCTCAAAGTAGGTAAAGAAGCGACTGTTGTTGACGTGCCCCGCCGCGTCGAGATCGCCCCACCGCACGGACACTGTGGCGGTGTGAACGTGCTGGGCGGCGTCGGGAATAGCTTCCGGTTTTGCTGACATGGGTGCCTCTGCAAGTGCGTGGGTATGTGTGCGGCCCAACCCTTCACGTCTTGTATTCCAAATTCCACATTCCGAACTCCGCATTTAGTACAGCGCCATGTCGAACGTGCGGCGGTGCTCCTGTGTGACGGGATGCTGCTCCCCGAGAAGCGTAAAGAGCGCGATGCAGGCCTTTCGCGCCCCATCGTCATCGTAGTCGCGATTCACGCGCACCACGTCGATAAAGTGATCGAGCGCCGCATCGAAGTCCTGATCGGCCAGGGCCTCGATGGCGGCGGCGTAGTCGTCGTGTCCCTCGCCGTCCGGAAGCCCGTTGGATTTCTCCGCCAGCTCCAGAAGACGAGCGAGTGTCTGCACCGAGTCGCGAACCTGCCGGAGCGTGGGATCGGCAATGTCGGATTCCTCTGCCAGCGCTTTCGCCCGCTTGGGATCCTTGAAGGCCAATGCTCGGGCCATGAGCACCTGCGCCTCGTCGTGGTCGGGATCGTCCTCAAGGACAGGCCACAACTGCTGCTCGGCCTCTTCGCGATCGCCGTCATCGAGCGCCTCTTTGGCCTTCTCGATCCGGGCCTTCTCTTCGCTCGGCATATTCTCGTCCAGCCACTTCCGAATCGCGTGCTCGGGCTTGGCCCCGGTAAACTCGGCCGCCACCTCCCCGTCCACGAACAGCTTTACGGCCGGAATGCCGCGAACGCCGTACGCCTGCGCGGGCTCCTGATTCTCGTCCACGTTCACCTTCACGAGCCGCCAGTCGTCCGCCTCGTCGGCCAGCGACTCCAGCACCGGGCTCAGTTGTCGACACGGCCCGCACCACGGCGCCCAAAAGTCCACGAGCACCGGCGTCTCGTCGCTGGTCTCGATCACGTCCTGCTGAAAATCGTCTACCTCGTAGGCCATGGTCGCGGAATGATTTCGTGAGAGACGATCCGTGTGGTAGTGTCTCACGCAGCACCACGCAAATTGCTTCCGGCTTCAAGAGGAGTTTTGAAATCCGTCCACGTTGGACATTCCTCAACACGTTTCGGCTGGATCGCGTATGGATTTCCTCTCCTGGATACTTTCGAACGGTTTCATAAACCGAACCCGATGGAGCACCGCGACCACGTTCTGTCCGAAGAGGACGCCACCCGGATCATTGATCACATGAACGAGGAGCACGAGGACGACCTGCTGCTCTTCGCACAGGTCTACGCTGGAGAGGCGGGCGCGACGGCGGCACGCATGACGGACATCGACGCGGACGGCATCACGCTCGAAGTCGCGATCGCCGACGGACAGAAAGAGTGCCGAATCGATTTTGACAAACCGCTCCACACGCCGGAGGATGCGCACCGTGCCCTCGTGGATATGGCCCTAAATGCGCGGGGATAGCCGCAGAGCAATCGTACTTTGGACTTCTTGGGAGCAGGGCGGCTCGTGTGCCTCCGATAAACGAGATTGCTAGAAATGCACGAGCGAGAGGGAGCGTGGGCGCATGGGCGTTTTGAGAGCCCCCAACCTCCGAAGTCAAATGCGATTGCCGAGGAAGCAGCCTCCGATGGCTATTCCTTCTTACGCCTCCATACATCCATGCCTCTCTGCCTCCACACTCGAAATGCCAGATCGGCCGTAGACGGCGAATGAGACGCAATCGTTAAGAGGAGCAGCCCTTTAGAACCAAAGCATTGGATCTCCGAAGTCCCCTCGTGGTAAATAAAGGCCCACTGACTTTCGTCCGATCCGCCCCATTCTATGCTGACTCTCTTTGAGCGCGTTCGCGACTGGTGGCAGGCTCGCCGCACCCGGCAGATCACGCCCGATGCCGTTCGCGAGCGGGTGGAGCGCGGTGCCACGTACCTCGATGATCTCGATCCGGGGTGGCACCGGCGGGTGAATGCAGATACGCTGGAGCTGGAGGACGGGCGGCACTGCATTTTGGGCCAGCTGCACGGGGAATTTCGACTCGGCCTGGGGCGTTCCCACCTCATCACCATGTCGAGCGCCCCACGGGCCAGCCTCTCTCCCGTCGCGTACGGCTTCAAGTGTGTGGAGGGCGTGTCCGACGACTGGCAGACCCGCGACTACGAGCTGCTCAACGAGGCCTGGAGAGAGGCAGTGCGAACGCGCCAGGAGGCCGATTCCTCCCCGAGCGACATTCCCGCCGCTGCGTCGGGCGACTCCGTGCCCGAGCACGTCGAAATGAAACCGTCGTCGTCAACCGAAGCGGCGGCGTAATGCGTCAGGCCGCGGCCACGTCGGTTTCGGGGGACGGCACAGCCTCCGGGTCCGCGTGGAGGAGAAAATATCGAACCCCATCGGCCAGCGCCTGCCAGCTGGCATCGAGAATGTTGGCGGAGACCCCAACGGTATTCCAGGTCTGTGAGCCGTTGCTGTGTTCGATGAGGACGCGCACGGTGGCCCCTGTTCCATCTTGCGGCGTGAGCACGCGCACCTTGTAGTCGGTAAGGTGCACGTCGTCGAGGTGAGGATAAAACGACTCCAACCCCTCACGCATCGCGTTGGAGAGGGCGTCGACCGGCCCGTTGCCTTCCGCCACGGCCAGCGTCCGCTGTTCCTGCACCGTAAGGGCAAGAGAGGCCTCCACCGTCTGATCCCCCTCGTCGTCCTGCCCACTCCACACGCGCATCCGTTCCAACTCAAAGAAGTCGGGAACGTCGCCCTGAATGGTGCGCAGTAGCAGCTCGAAGGACGCCTCGGCTCCCTGGTACTCGTACCCCAGGTGTTCCAGCTCTTTGATCCGCTCGACGGCCTGTGCCGCATCGTCCGAGTCGAGGTCTAGGCCCATCTCCTCGGCCTTGTAGCGGATGTTGCTCTTGCCCGACAGGTCAGACACCAGCGCACGGCGACGGTTGCCCACCGACTTGGGCTCGACGTGCTCGTAGGTACTCGGCTCCTTCATGACGGCGGAGACGTGGATGCCGCCCTTGTGCGTGAAGGCGCTGCGCCCCACGTACGGCGCCCCGTCGTTGGGATCGAGATTCGCGATCTCATTCGTAAAGCGCGACAGATCGGCCAGCGTCGACATCTGTTCTTCGTCGACGCAATCGTACCCCATCTTGAGCTGGAGGTCTGGGATGACGGAGCACAGGTCGGCGTTGCCGCACCGCTCACCGAGGCCGTTGATGGTGCCCTGCACGTGCCGCGCCCCGGCCCGTACGGCGGCCAGACTGTTTGCCACCCCGCACCCGCCGTCGTTGTGGGCGTGAATGCCAAGCGTCGCCTCTACCTCGTCGCGGATCGTCGCCGTCACCTCATGAATGTCGTGTGGGAGCGAGCCCCCATTGGTGTCGCAAAGCACGAGCGTGTCGGCCCCGGCCTCCGCCGCCGCCCGAAGCGTCTGAAGAGCGTACTCGGGATTGTCCGCGTAGCCGTCGAAGAAGTGCTCGGCGTCGTAAATGACCCGCTTATCGTGCTCACGGAGGAACGCGACGGACGAGCGAATGAGGTCCAAATTCTCCTCCTGCGAAATCCCCAGTGCCTGCTCTACGTGCAGCGTCCACGACTTGCCGAAGATGGACACCACGTCGGTCTGCGCCTCAATGAGGGCTTGCAGATTGGGATCGTCGGCGGGCGCGTTGGAGGCGTGTCGGGTAGAGCCGAAGGCACAAATCGCCGTGTGCTCCCACTCGATGGTCTTCGCCTCTTCAAAAAACGCCTGGTCCTTCGGGTTGGAGCCCGGCCAGCCGCCCTCAATCACGTCAATCCCGAAGGCATCCAGTTTCTGGGCAATGCGCACCTTGTCGTGGGCGGAGAGGGTGACGTGCTCGCCCTGGGTGCCATCGCGAAGCGTGGTGTCGAAAAGCTCAACCGTGTCCGTCATTATCTGCGTATATGCGTCTGGGAATATGGGCGTGTGGGCGTGAAGACAGAGAGCCCGACCAGCTCCCCCTGTCCTCCGTCACGTCTCACGGTTCACGATTCAAGTGTTACGTTGCTGATGGCCCCCTGTGCGGCGGAGCCAAAGAGACTAGCGTACTTCGCCAGCACCCCGGTCTTGTACTGCGGCTCGGGGGGCGACCACTCGGCCAGCCGCTCCTCCAGCTCGTCCTCTGTGAGGTCCACCTCCAGTCGCCGCTCCGGAATGTCGATGATGATCGTGTCGCCGTCCTGGACGGCAGCGATGGGTCCCCCCGTCGCCGCCTCGGGCGCCACGTGCCCGATGGAGAGGCCTCGCGTGGCGCCGGAGAACCGCCCGTCGGTGATGAGCGCCACGTCCTCAGCGTGCCCCTGTCCGTCCCGCGCCGCGGTCACACCCAGCATCTCGCGCATGCCCGGTCCTCCCTTCGGCCCTTCATTGCGAATAATGATGGCGTCGCCGGACTCGATGTTGCCCTCCTGCACGTGGGCCGTCGCCTCTTCTTCATTCTCGAACACCCGCGCCGTGCCCTCAAACTGCAGGTCGTCGGCCCCGGTGATCTTGAGCACCGCCCCGTCGGGCGCCAGGTTGCCCGTAAGGATGCGGATGGCCCCCTCCTCGTTCTTCGGCTCGTCGACCGTATAGAGGTAGTCGACATCGAGGTCCGCAATCGCCGGGGGATCGATTCGCTCAATCGCCTTGGCAAGCGTCTCGCCCGTCACGGTGAGGGCGTCGCCATGCAGCAGACCGGCGTCCAGCAGTTCCTTCAACACGACCGGCACGCCGCCTACTTCGTGGAGGTCGTTCATCACGCGCCGTCCCCCGGGCTGAAAGTCGCCGATCTTGGGCGTACGGCGGCTGATCTCGTCAAACTCTTCGATGGAGAGGTCGACGCCCGCCTCCGCCGCCATCGCGAGGAGGTGGAGCACGCCGTTCGTGGAGCCGCCCACCGCCACCTGCAGCGCAATTGCGTTCTCGAACGACTTCTTGCTGAGGAAATCCGACGGCCGTCGCCGCTCCTCCAGCGCCTTCACGACCAGCTCGCCCGACTCGCGGGCCACCTCGTAGCGCGACTCGTCTTCCGCCGGTGGACTCGCACTGCCCAGCGGCGCAAAGCCAATCGCCTCGCTGATCGACGCCATCGTGTTGGCGGTAAACATTCCGCCACACGAGCCGGCCCCCGGGCACGCACTGCGCTCCATTTCGTCGAGTTCTTCCTCGGTCATCGCCCCAGAGGCCACCGCCCCGCGCGCCTCAAACACGTTCTGGATCGTGATGTCCTGCCCCCGGTGCTTCCCCGGCATAATGGAACCGCCGTAGAGAAAGACGCTCGGCAGATCGGCCCGAATGGCCGCCATCATCATGCCCGGCATGTTTTTGTCGCAGCCACCCAGAATCACGAGCCCGTCGAGCCGCTCGGCAAATGCCACGAGCTCGACCGAGTCGGCAATCACTTCACGGGAGATGAGGGAGCCCTTCATCCCCTCCGTCCCCATCGAGATGCCGTCGCTCACCGTGATGGTCCCAAACCCAATCGGCGTGCCGCCGGCCTCTTTGAGACCGGTGCTCGCGGCGTCGGCCACGTCGTCGAGGTGGACGTTGCAGGGCGTCACGTCGGCCGCCGGGTTGGCAATGCCAATCAGCGGCTGGTCGAGGTCCTGGTCGGTGTACCCCATCGCCCGAAACATGGCGCGGGAGGGCGCACACCACATGCCGTCGGTGACCTCCTGGCTCTGGATTTTTTTGGAATGTCCGTTCGTCGATTCGTCAGCCATAACGTCGTCAATCTAAGGTGACCGCCGCACGGGGACTACTTCATCACGCCAAATGCGGCGAAGGTCGTGTTTTTATGTAGAATCTCGGCGGTACGGAAGCCGGCGTCGCGGAAAATATCGATCTGCTCCAGGAGTGGGCGCGGCGTGTCCTCCTGTTCAATGTAGCCAAAGACGTCGTCTCGGTACGACGGCCCATCGAGCGATTCGAGATAGGCCCCGTACTCGTCCCACATCACGTCGCGGACGGGGGACGAATCGTGATCCACGAGGTCTGCGACCCAGAGGGCGCCGCCGGGACGAAGGGCGTCATACAACTTGGTCGCCACCGCCTCCCACTCTGCATCCGTGCGGAGGTGGTGCAAGACCGCCGCCGCCAGAATTACGTCGTAGCGCTCGGCCTCAAAATCACACTCCCGAACGTCGCCCTGTACGGCGTGCACGGTCTTGGCCTCTGCCTCTTCCACTCGCTCGACTGCCCGCTCAAGCATCGGCTGGCTCAGATCCACCAAGTCGACGTGAACATCCGGTCCGTGCTCCAGAAACTTGAGCGTGTAGTTGCCGGCACCGCAGCCCACGTCGAGAAGATGAGTGGCCGACGGGCTGGTGGCAGCGGCTGCTCGAGTGGTCCGGTCGAGAATTTTGCGCGCGTCCACGAAGCTCTGCTGCCCCGTTTCGAGCGACGAGAACCGCTCCACGTCATTATCGAACCGTGCTCGAATGTCGTCAACCGAGGATTTTTCCATGTTCACGCCGTTCAGCCCTGTCCCAAAACACTATTCGGAATTTCGTCCTGTAGCGTCTCCCGATACAAGCCAATCTCGACACTGACGGACGCCCATGAGGCGCACGCCAATGTTTTCCAATTCCTCCAATCCGCGATCATAGGTCCCCGACACCGCCTCCGGAATCAGCACAATCCGATAATCCCGCTCACTGGCTTCGTAGACCGTCGTCCGAGGGCAGTTGGGAAAGTTGCAACCAGTGACGACCACCGTGTTTAGATCTCTCTCCTGAAGGAAGTCCCCAAGCGGGGTCTGGAAGAACGCCCCCCACCGCGGCTTGTACATCGCCCACTCTCGGTCGGCGAGGCGTTGAAGTTCTCCGGAAAGCAACGTCTCTGCATCGAGCGTTGCATTGGACGTCGGCTTCAGCGCATCCACGAGTTCCGCCCCCTCGGTGCCCGGTGCTACAACCCGTTCGCCCTGCTCAATTCCACGCCGGCGACAGGCATCCACGTTACGCCCGTCCGGCCGATAGAGCCGTACCACGTGCACGATGGGACGGTCGTGCGCCCGAACGGCGTCAAGCACGCGCTGCAATGGAAAGACAGCTGCCTCCGTGCCCTCAACGTACGCAGGCGCCCCCGGCACCGAAAAATCTCGCTGCACGTCAATGGTCAGCAACACCGACCGCGTAGCATCGGGCGCCGTGTAGGAGGGTTGTGCCATGAGCACCTCACGATTCGGATCGGAAACGGAGTCATTCCCCAATACGGACGACAACAGAGCACATCACGTATCCCCAATCACGCGTCATGCCTCGTCCCCCTCAGCACTCGGCAAACCCATTCAGGTACGGTACTGAATCGGCCGTCTCCTGCACCTCGTCCATGTAGCTCTTCATGAGGGCGGTCGTGTCCCACACGCCTTGAAGCAGGGCCTCCCGCTGGGCGTCGCTGATCGTCACGTCCACGGTCTCGTCTCCAACAGTGACCGTTTCCGCCTCCACGTCAAGCGTCAATTCGAGGGCCGGATCTGCCTCCACCTGCTCCATGATCCACTCGATGGTCTCGTGATCGGCAGTGGCGGTGGGAATGCCGAGGGCCTGGCAGTTGCCCGCAAAGATTTCGGCAAAGGATTCTCCAATCAACCCGTCGATGCCCCAGCGCATGAGCGCCTGCGGCGCGTGCTCGCGAGACGACCCACACCCGAAGTTCTGGTTCACGACCATGATCTCCCCGTTCGGGTAGTGGTTGATGGGGTGGTCGTTCAGGTTGCCATCGTCGTCCCGCCGGGCGTCGTAGAAGGCGTAGTCGCCCATGTTGTCGAAGGTGACTTCCTTCATGAACCGGGCGGGGATAATCTGGTCGGTGTCGATGTCGTTGCCGCGGACGGGGACGCCGGGGCCGCTGACAGAAGTTACGGTCTTGTCCGTTGCGGTGCTCATATTTTGTTTTGCGTATTGCGTGTTACGTATCTCGTGTCGTGCCTTCTTCTACACTTCCACCACAAATCTCATGACATTTGACTCATGGAAGGAGCAGGTGCCGGACTCAATTCAAAACGATCCGCTCTGGAGAATGCGCGTGTACCGACTCAGTTTGTTTGCGTCAGATGTCTGCTGGCGGGATGCCGGCTCCCTCCGGAAGGAAGACCGCACACAATCGGTTGCCGATCAGTTGTACCGGGCCGTTGGCTCGGTCGGAGCAAACATTTCGGAAGGTTATTCACACGGGACCGGGAAGGATCGTGCGCGACCCAAGCAACGGGGCGGCGAAATTCGGGAGCCGGATCCAGCATATGAGGCCTCAAATGGAGGAATGGAGGGCTTCTCGAAAATGTGCCGTTTGGGTCGTAATCTGCTTCAAGTATTTCGTATTGCGTATTTCGTACCTTCGGTCTTGCCCTGAGCGCACGTTGAGAGCACTCCTGATACGCAACACGAAATACGCAATATGAACTCATAGCACGACGCTACATTACAGCAATTTTCTCACGTCCGTCACTTCCCCCTCCACCGCTGCGGCCACGACCATAGCGGGGCTCATGAGTACCGTGCGGCCGTCCTTGCTGCCCTGTCGACCGATGAAGTTGCGGTTCGAGGAAGAGG
>JAHENZ010000274.1 GCA_018609755.1 Salinivenus sp.
ACGCAGTCCTCGTACACGGACATTTTGAAGGCTTTCCGGATCATAGACAGGGACAGATGGGAGGAAGGAGCGAGAGTGTGCGCTAGGCGATGCGGGAGCGGTGGACGATCACGTGGGTCGGGGAGGAGCGACTCGGCGGCCCTCTCGAAGAGAGCACGGACAACGTGAGCGTTTCGGTGGGGGTGTTTATCCGACCATCAAAGTAACCGCTTACTTTTCCGTATGCAAACGTCTTTGGCCGAGTCTTCTGCGCAAATGCACCGACCCAACGCGTGGCCCTCCTGCTGGACAAGTCCTTGGGCGACCCCTATGTTGGAGCGATCGTTTTTTTGTCGCCCGATCCGCTTTCGCCAATGTCCACCCTGTCGCTCGTCGGTCTCGTCCTGCTTGCCGTTTCCATCCTGCTGGTGCTCGTTCTGTACGTGCGCCTGCACGCCTTCGTCGCCCTCATGGTGACGAGTCTGCTGGTGGCCGTGGTTGGCGGCATTCCGCTCAGCGACATTGCGGGAATTATCGAGGAGGGGATGGGGAGCACTCTCGGGTACATCGCCACGGTGATTGGGCTGGGGGCCATGGTGGGAGAAATGCTGCGGCAGTCGGGTGGGGCCGAGCAGATTGCGAAGACGCTGCTCGACACCTTCGGGGACGATCGGGCGCCGTGGGCGCTGGGGCTGACGGGTCTACTCGTTTCGATCCCCGTTTTTCTGGACGTGGCGTTGATTCTCTTCATCCCGCTCGTCTACACGCTCACGGAGCGGACGGGCAAGTCGCTCTTGTTTTACGCGATCCCGCTTCTCGCCGGGATGGCGGTGGCGCACAGCTTTATCCCGCCCACGCCGGGTCCCGTGGCGGTCGCGGGCCTGCTGGGGGCCGATCTCGGCTGGGTCATTCTCTTCGGCTTCCTCGCGGGCGTGCCGTCGATCCTCGTGGGCGGCATCATGTACGGTCGCTTCATCGGCAAACGGATTCACCTCGATGTGCCGGAGGTGATGCAAGAGGAGGTGGAAGTAGGGACCGACGCGGACACGTCGATGCCCTCCTTCGGACAGGCGCTCAGCGTGATCGGGGTGCCTCTGCTTCTCATCCTTGGCGGCACGGTCTCCGACGTGGCTCTGGCGGAAGGCACCACACTACGGGCGGCATTTTCGTTCGTCGGTCACCCGTTCGTCGCGCTCGTTTTGGCCGTCCTTCTCTCCTTCTACGTGCTGGGCGTTCGCGGCGGCTACTCGATGGACGACGTGCAGCAAATTGCCACGAAGGGCCTCGAACCGGTCGGCCTCATCATTCTGGTGACCGGGGCCGGAGGGGTGTTGGGCAAGGTGCTCGTGGAGACGGGCGTGGGAGACGCGCTCGCGAAAGCAATGGCGGCATCCAACCTGCCGGTCGTGGTGCTGGCCTTCCTCATCGCCGTCGTCGTGCGCGTCTCGCAGGGCTCCGCCACGGTGTCGATGGTGACGGCGGCGGGGCTCGTGGCGCCGGTCTTTGAGTCCGGGGACTACGCCGCGCCGGTCGTGGGCCTCACGACGATAGCGATTGCCGCGGGGGCGACCGTCCTCTCACATGTAAATGACTCCGGCTTCTGGCTCGTGAGTCGCTTCCTGGGGATGGACGAGGAGCAGACGCTCCGGTCCTGGACCGTCATGGAGACGATCATCGGCGTCGTGGGCTTCCTCGTCGTGCTGGGGCTCAGCCTGCTGTTTTGACGTTCGGGACCTGGACGCCTCTGCCCGTGCTCATGAGGTGCCTGTCGGAGAGGGGGGCTCGAACTGGACGCTGATTTTCTTTCCCGTAGCCCACTTCTGTGTGTCCTTTACGACAAACGTTGTGTTCTTGACCGACTGAAGGGCCGCTGCGTCGAGGGCCTCGTGCACACTCTGGGTAATCCTCGGATTCTGTGCATTTCCGGCTTCGTTCAGAGTAAACGTCACTTCGACCGTTCCGTCGATCCCGGCTTTTCGGACGAGGTCCGGGTACGAGAACGGCAACGCGGCTCTCGTGGCTTGTGTGAACACGGGACCAGTGGAACGGAGACGATCCTGCTCGGAGGAGTTGAGGGCGTGGAAGACGAAATTGATATTGTCAACGACCGATGGAGTGGACTGCGCTGTGTCGTCCGAAGAGGAGGATTCCTCCTTTGGAAGTTTGAATGTGATCGGCAGCGTCATCTCAACGGGAACGGCTTTTCCGTCCTTTACACCCGGCTCAAACTCAACCGATCGGACGGCATCAACCGCGGCGGAGTCCAGTGCCTCGTGGACGCTCTTCTTTACCTGAATCTGCTGGGCCTGGCCGGAGGCATCCACGACGAATTGCACCAGCACCTGACCTTGGATCCCAGCCTTCTGAGTCATTTCTGGATACGTGACTTCTTCTTGCAAGGCCGTTATTCCCCCTTTTGGGGAGGGGGGCGTCTGGACGTTCTCGGCACTGACCGTTTCTGATGGAGACGAGGACTCGTCGGAAGGGACGGCGGACGGTGCTATGCTATCCGAACAGGCGACGACACCGAAGGTGACGACGATTCCCGTGAGGAGGAGACTGGCAGCGAGGGAGACGGGAGAGGACAACCACTCGGACACAGACGATTGCATGGCACGAAGTCGGTTGGTGAGTGAGGAGGGCGATTCAGAGAGCGTGAGGGTGCCCGGCTGTGGGGCGTGCTCATCGGCAAAGGCAGCAAGCAGGCGGGCGTAGGCGGAGGCCGACGTGGTGTCGTCGGCAAGGACGGCGGTGTCGCAGGCACGTTCTCGCACCTCGGCACTCCGGCGTGTGAGGCGACCGACTAGTGGATGGGCGGCGAAAAGGGCACCGACGACCCGTTCCACAAGGTGGCTAATGTCGTCGTACCGGTGGATGTGCACGAGCTCGTGGATGAGGGTCATGCGGAGCGCGTCCGGTTGGTCGGCCAGGCGTGGGGGAAGCAGAATCGTGGGCCGCAGCCCGCCCAACGTGATGGGTACAGCGACCTGGGGCGTGGTGCACACGTGCACCGGGCGAGCGACGCCGAGCGTGCGGGCGGTTCGATCAACGGTGGCCTGCAGCTCCGCGGCATGTGAACTGCCATCGATGCACATTCGAACGCGGGCGAGGGCGGCTGCATCGAGGGCAAGTCGGGACAGACCCACGACACCCACGCCGAGGGCCGCAGTGGTGGCGAGACCGACGCCGTGGAACCACGTCAGGGAAGAGGATCCGGAAACCGAACGAGCGGTTGTGTCCATTGGGGGCATCACGACGACGGAAAGTCCAGTGCCCGACATTCCCGTGGCGCTTGCCCACCATCCATCGAGAAGAACCGTCGCGAGCATGCCCACTGGTAGGGCCGCCAGAAGCACCTGGTAGAGGCGGTATTCAGCGTGCGGGTGCAGGCGGTCGGTCCGCTCCAGCAATAACCAGAGCGGGAGGACGAACACGGTCCAGGCCAGGACCGGCACCCACACCGGCTCCCACGTCGCCTCTCCGAGCATGGAAAGGAGGTCAAGCAGCGTCGTCATCATCGCTTTCCTCCGACGCCTCCAGGGCGTCGATGATGTTCTTGATTTTGCGGCGTTCGTCGTCCGAAAGGTTCTCTCGCTGCACGAGTGTCTGGACGAGGGCGGAGGGCGAGCCGTGGAAAACTTTCTTCATGAGCCGCTGCAGCAGACTGTGCTGCACCTCGTCCGGTTGCTGGGCAGGAGCGTACACGTAGGACCGGCCCTCCTTGTGGTAGGTCAGGTAGCCCTTTTCGGCGAGCTTCTTCATCACCGTCATGATGGTCGTGTAGGCGACGTCCCGATCCTCAAGGATGCGCTCCCGGACGTCGGCCACTGTCGCCTCGCCGAGGTCCCACACGTGGTGGAGGACCTCCATTTCGGTTTCGCCGAGGTGTGTAAGGGATTTTCGTTGCATGGCAAGGTAGACTTTGTCGTTATTACTATTGAACTAGTATTACTTAGGTCGTATCAAGTCAAGTCCGTTCACACATCCGTTACGTTTGGTTCAGGGTTACTCAGCAAACTCTGACACTTCGGTGGACGACGTGTCGTCGGGATACCGGTAGAGGTGGGCGAGGCGCTGCGGGTCGGTGCCGGCGACGTAGTGGAGCCAGAGGTAGAGGTTGCGGCACTGCTGCCGGAGGGGGCCGTTGCGCCGAAAACGCCGGGCGGACGTGGTAACGGCACTGTCGAGAAAACGGAAGCCTCCACGTTCATGCAGGCGTGACGCCACCTCAAGGTCTTCAAATAGTGGCCAGTCTGGGTAGCCGCCGACGGCCTCAAAGGCTTCGCGTGTTACGAATAGCCCTCGGTCCCCGAAGCAAAGGCGAATCCACGGCCAGCGGGTACACCAGGCATAGAAGCGCAGGAGGGGCGTCGGATTGTCGAACTGGAGCCGGAAGATGCCGGCGGAGGTGGACGGGTCGCTGAGTGCTCGGCGAATCGAGGTGAGGCCGTTTGGGGGGAGGTGCGTGTCGGCGTGGAGGAAGAGAAAGATGTCGCCCGTTGCCGCTTTTGCTCCCCGATTTAGCTGCGAACCTCGTCCCCGCTCTGCACGGAGCACCGACGCACCCGCGGTTCGGGCTGCTTCCCGGGTCCCATCGGCTGAGCCGCCATCCACGACGATGCACTCAAAGGGGGACGGTTGGTCCCGCAGATGCTGCACAGTCGTTCCAATGACGGAGGCTTCGTTGAGGGTCGGGATGATGATGGAGACGAAGGGGCGCTCGGTCACGTCGCGCGAAGGGCTCCGGAAAGAAGGCAGGCGAGAGATACCACACTCTCGCTCGGTGGTGCCGTTTCGTGTGACTACCAGATCATTTGTTTCATGCAGAACACCGATCCGCCGGCCTTGAGAAACTCACTCGTGTCCAGTTCGATGGGCTGAAAGCCCTCGGCACGAAGCCGGTCGAGAGTCCCCTCGCATCCTTCTTGAATGAGCACGTGCTTTCCATCCGGCGAATGCGCGTTGCAGGCAAACTGGTGGCGCGCCTCTTCGTCCGGAGCTTCGATGACGGTGTCGAATGCCTTTTCGATCATCGCGCGCCCCTCGTCGTTGAAGGCAGCGGGCGCCACGAGCACGTGCTCCGAATCGAGCGGACAGAAGCAGGTGTCGAGGTGGTAGTAGTCCGGGTCCTGCAGTTCGAGAAGAAGGACTGACACGTCCAGAAGCTCGCTGAGCGCCTCGTAGGCGGCCGGCTCCGTCCGGAAGCCGTATCCTCCCCAGAGCAGAAAGCGTCCGGGGTGCCAGATCGCGTCTCCCATCCCTTCAAAGTCGACGTCCAGGTGACCCGGCAACTCTTCGACTGCGTAGTCCTGTTCCGCAAACAGCTCGGCAAAGTACGGCACCTCGTCCCGCCGCTCATTGGCGTGCATGCGGCTCAGGACCACCCCGCGCCGGTCCCGCTCCGGCTGGTAGAACGGGAGCGTCTGGTTTGCGCAGAACACCATGTCGGGCAGGCCGGGCTGTCCGTTCAGGACGACGGGCGTCACGTCGAGCGCCGTGTACGCGGCACGGAGGGCTTTCCACTGCTGAAACGCGACCTCTTTGTTGACCGTCCCGACGTTGTCGGACATGTGGGGGTTGATGACGTACTCCACGTCGAAATGAGTGGGCGTCGTGAGCACCACGCGGGTGGGACGGGAGAGAACCGGCAGATCCGTGAACCGGAAATCGAGATCGTCGAGAGAGGTGTAGACCATTGAGGAACGGGAGGTCGATGGCAGCAGTGGCTCACGGAAAACGTACTGAAGAGCCGGACAGAATGTCTACGCCGGGAGCGGGCCGGTGCGGTCCGCTGGCGCTCGTTCGAAGGGATCTATCGCCGTCCCACGGTGCATCAGAAGTCTCGCTTTACGAACCAGTAGGTCGTTCCAGTGTACACGGCGCCTCCGAAGAGGAGCGAGGAGGTGAGCGGATACCACGAATTCACCGTCCCGTCTTTGGCGAGGGTAGTCACGATGCCGGTGACCTCCGTAAAGTTCGGCAGGACGTGGTAGAGTCCCCAGAACACGGGTTCGCCGACCGTGCCGAGAAGTGGGGCGATCTCCCCGGCTCCTGCCAGCACCATCGACACGAAGATGAGGCCGTACGACACGATGAGGGCCAGGGCCGTGCTCTGCGTCCACACGCCCATGAGCATCACGGCGGCGTACATCACCCCGAACATGCCGATCACGATGAGGATGGAGAGCAGAAATCGGAAGTGCCACACGCCGGATTTAATCGACATGATGAGCCACGTACCGCCCATCAAGTACAGGGTAAGGATCCCAATGGCGAGCCACACGCCTAAGACGTGTCCGGCCACGACCTGCACACGGCTAATCGGCTTCGAAAGGAGGAGCTCAATGCGGCCCGGGGCCTGCAGGTCTGAGAAAAGCGAGGAAGAGGCGAAGAGGGAAAGGAGGATGCCCACCCAGTACGCTGCTCCCGCAACCACCGCCTCTACCGCCACGACGACGCTCGTAAGCGACATTTGCGGGGAGCCTTCCGGAACGTCCTTCGGCGTTTCGGCCTCCTGTCCGAACAGGCGCAGACCTTCAAGCGAGCCCTCGACCACGTTCAGGTTGAGCGCGAAGGTAATGGCGAGTAGGACCAGCGAACTGATGATGAAGAGGCCAAGCACAATTTTCTTAGCCCACAGCTCGCGAAAAGTCATCTGCAGAAGACCGAAGAGTGGACGCATCGCGATTTTGTATGAGAGTTTGGGAGTGTGGGCGTGTGTGAGTATGTGCGTTCGGGTGTATCAGCCCAGACCATTCAATTCGTGAGATCAGAGGCGCCGTTGAATTTTATCCCACCGGGATTCTGACTGAGGAAGGGAACGTGTCCGGAGCCGTTGTTGGGCAGATAGGCAGTAGTTATCTCCCATACCCACGTACACCCATACTCACACACGCACATTCGGTCAGTAGCACTCAGGCAAGGGACATTGCATTGCGGAAGGAGGGAAATTAAGACGCGGGTTGCCCTTCGTCCACCACGTCGATGAAGTAGTCCTCCAGGGAGCGGCGAAGAGGCGTAATCGATTCGATCTCAACGTCCGCCGAGCGGAGCTGATCGAGAATGTCATTCAGGGCGGGACGGTTGTCCGCGTGCGCACGGTAGACCTGAAGCTCCGGGGCGGACGGGGCGTCTTTCGGAGAGGCCTCAAGCCCGGTCGTGTCGAGCAGCGACTCCGAAATGGGGGTCGTCACGAGATCGTAGACGCGCTCAACTGCCGTCAGCTCTTCGATCGTGCCGTGCCGCACCACCTCTCCGTTGCGCAGAATGGCGATCTGGGAGCAGACTTTTTCAACCTCCGACAGCAGGTGCGAGTTGAGGAAAACGGTGGCGCCGCTGTCGCGCATCTCCAGCACGAGGTCGCGAATGGCGCGGCGGCCCACCGGGTCCACACCGGAGGTGGGCTCATCGAGGAAGAGGAGGTCCGGATCGTTGAGGAGCGCCTGGGCCAGCCCGAGGCGCTGCAGCATGCCCTTCGAGAAGGTTTTGACCTTCGTGTCCGATCGATCGGCGAGCCCCACGTGGTCGAGCAGGTCGGGCACCCGGCGCTGCCGCACGTCGCCGGACACGTCCGCCAGCTGGCCGTACAGGTGCAGCGTCTGCTCGGCGGTCAGGAAGCCGGGGAAGCGATGGTTCTCGGGGAGGAAGCCGATGCGCTCGCGGGCCTTGGGCTGCCGGGCAGACGTGCCAAAGAGCTCGGCGGTGCCCGCGGTGGGATGGACGAGGCCGAGGAGAATCTTGACGAGTGTGGTCTTTCCCGCGCCGTTTGGGCCGAGCAGGCCGAAGATTTCGCCCTTCTCAACCTCCAGCGAGACGCCGTTCAGGGCGTCTACGGTCGATCGGCCCAGTAGCCCGGTGCGGTAGGTCTTCGACAGATCGGAAACGGAAATCGCGGCCGTGGCCATAGCGGGAAAAGAAGTGATTAGTCCGCGCCCTCGGACGCGGTAGAATCGTCAGAAGTGGAGTCGGCAGGCATGGGATCGGGCGTGCGGGGCGGGCCGGACGCGTCGGAGATCGCATGGACGGTGCGCTGCGGGAAGGGAATCTCAACCCCCTTCTCGTCGAATGTGCGCTTGAGGCGCTGGCGGAGCTCCCGTTCGGCGGCGTACTGCTCGCCGGGCTTGACCTTCACCGCGACCCGTACCGTGACCGAGGAGTCGCCAAAGTCCATGAGGCCCTGTACCTGTGGGGCGTCCTCCAGCAGAATGTCCCGGTGGTCCTCCGCCCACTCGGTGGCTACGTGCTCGATGATGGGAAGAATGGCGTCCACGTCCTGTTCGTAGCTGAGGCCGACCGGCACGACGACGCGAGCCCAGTCGATGCTTTTGTTGCCGAACGTGCGAATCTCGCCCGCCGGAATCATCACGAGTTCGCCGTCAAATTTCCGGACCTTGATCAGCCGCACCCCAATTTCCTCGACGGTGCCGATCGTGCCGCCGATGTTGACGAGGTTGCCGACGCGAATGATGTCGTCGAACAGCAGGAAGACGCCGCCGATCACGTCCTTCACGAGCGTCTGCGCCCCGAAGCCGATGGCCAATCCGGCCACGCCGGCCGTAGCGATGAGAGCACCCACGTCCAGGCCGACTTCACTCAGCATCATAATGGCCACGATGGGCCATACGACGTACTGTGCTGCAGACTGAATGAGGTTTCCCAGCGTGGTGGCACGCTGTCGGCGCGGGTCGCTGGCTTCCTGGTCTTTAAAGCGGTCGATCCACCGATTCGTGGCCTGCGTGACGAGGCGGAGCACCACCAGTCCCGCAATGAAAATCACCAAGATCCGAGCGCCTCCGAAGACGATTGGCTGCCAAAACTCCAGCGTCACGTACGACTGGAGAAGGAGCGCGCCAGGAAGATCTGCTCCGATCGTGGAGAGAAGCGGAAGGGCAGAAAACAGCATCCAGTGAAAGCGAGGAGCAAAAGAACGAGTGACTGGTTGCGATGTCAGTTCTCACCTCACGAAAGAGTTTCGGCTCGCGAGACGTGATGAGTAAAGCGTAACCATCGGCTCGTTTCTGTTCACGCATCACGTCCTCACGTATTAGATTAGGTTACGCGTCCGAGAGTGCCGCGACGCCGGGCAGCTCTTCTCCTTCGAGCAGCGTTAGCATGGCGCCGCCGCCCGTAGACACGTGACTGATGCGATCGGTGAAGCCGGAGCGGCCAAGAGCGGAGACGGAGTCGCCGCCGCCCACGACCGAGAACGCGCCGTCGTCGGTGGCGTCGGCTACGGCTTCGGCAATTTCCATCGTGCCCTTCGCAAATTTCTCAATCTCAAAAACCCCCATCGGGCCGTTCCACACGATGGTCTCCGCGTCCGAAATGGCTTCCCGGTACGTGTCGACGGTCGCCGGGCCGATGTCGAGTCCCATGAGGTCGTCCGGAATGTCTTCGTTGACGACCGAGGCTTCTGCATCTTCGTCCAGGTCCTGGGCCACGACGTGATCGCTGGGGAGGACGATGCGTCCGTCCGCGTCATTGAACAGCGACTCGGCGGTGTCGAGGCGGTCTTCTTCTACTCGCGATTCTCCTACGTCACGCCCGAGGGCCTTCAGGAACGTGTAGCTCATGGCGCCCCCGATGAGCAGGTGGTCTGCCGTTTTGCTGAGAGCACGGATCGTACCGAGCTTGTCGGACACCTTCGCGCCCCCGAGAATCGCAACCATCGGATGATCGGGATTGTCGCGGACGCGGGTCAGTGCCTCGATTTCCGACTCCATGAGGCGTCCCATGGCAGCGACATTTACGAACTGTGCGACGCCGGCCGTGGAGGCGTGCGCGCGGTGGGCGGCCCCAAACGCGTCGTTCACGTAGATGTCGGCGAGGGCGGCAAGAGACTTTGAAAACTCCTCGTCGTTGGCCTTCTCGCCGGGGTCGAAGCGAGTGTTCTCCAGCAGAATCACACTGCCGTCGTTCATGCCGGCGATGACTTCCTCGACCGTGTTGCCCACCGTGTTGCTCGAAAAGCGGACGCGCTCGTCGAGCAGGGTGCCGAGATGGTCGGCCACAGCGGCGAGGCTCAGGTCGGGGTTCGGCTGCCCGCCGGGACGACCGAGGTGGCTGATGAGGATCACCTTGCCCTTGTTGTCCAGGACGTGGCGGATGGTGGGGAGCGCAGCGCGGATGCGGGTGTCGTCGGCCACGGTCGGACTACCGTCCTCCGACGTGTCGAGCGGGACGTTGAAGTCCACTCGGATGAGCACCCGTTTTCCACGAACGTCGATGTCGTCGAGAGTCAGTTTCGGCATGGAGCGGAGACGTAAATCGACAGAAACGAAAAGAGGCCGCACCGTCCCTCGTCAGGACGGTGCGGCGCAGGAGTTTGAGAACCGAACCGTTGGCGTTACCCGGCCTCGACCAGGGTTTCGACTAGGTCCACAGTGCGGTTGGCGTAGCCCCACTCGTTGTCGTACCATCCTACGACCTTCACCTGCGAGCCGATGACGTTCGACCACGGGGCGTCGTAGATGCAGGAGTGAGGGTTGTGGATGACGTCGCGCGACACGATCGGCTCCTCGCTGTACTGGAGAATGCCGTCGAGCTTTCCGTTGGCGGCTTCGCGGAAGGCCTCGTCGACGTCCTCGACCGTCACGTCCTGCTCGACTACGGCCGTAAGGTCCGTAATTGAGCCGTCCGGCGTGGGCACGCGCATGGCCATGCCGTCGAGGTTGCCGTCGAGATGGGGAAGTACTTTTCCGACGGCCTGGGCGCCTCCGGTCGTCGTCGGGATGATGGATTCCGCAGCCGTGCGGGCGCGACGGAGGTCGCCGTGCGGGCCGTCCACGATGTTCTGGGAGGCAGTGTAGGCGTGGACCGTCGTCATGAGGCCGGTTTCGACCCCGAATGCGTCGTCGAGCACCTTCACGAGGGGAGCGAGGCAGTTTGTGGTGCAACTGGCGTTGGAGACCACTTCCTCGTCGCCCGTAAGAATGTCGTCGTTCACACCGAGGACGACCATCGCGTCGACTTCGCTCTTCGCCGGGGCACTGATGACGACCTTCTCCGCGCCGGCGTCCAAGTGCATCGACGCCTTCTCTCGCGTGCGGAAAACGCCGGTCGATTCGATGACGACCTCTGCACCCAGGTCGCCCCAGGGCAGCTTCGTGGGATCTTTTTCACTAAAGACCGGAAACCGATCTCCGTCAATCACGAGTGCGTCGCCGTCCAGCTTCACGTCGCCAGGATACTGGCCGTGCACCGTGTCGTACTTGAATAGGGTCGCGAGGGTCTCGGCGTCGGTCAAGTCGTTCACCCCGACAATGTCGAAGTTGTGGTCGTCGCGCTCAAGGATAGAGCGGAAGCAGAGACGGCCAATACGGCCGAATCCATTGATGCCGAGTTTGATAGACATAAGCAGGTTCCGGTCTGATTTCGGAAAACGTCGTTTCGAGGCGGCGGTACAGAGTCGTGCAGGACACATCTGCACCGCACACCATCCGTTAAGAAAGGGGCAACGGGTGGGTGTCGCAAGTCCTAAGTTATAAAATATCAGCAAGTCGACTTGATAAAGATCGAATGCAAAACGATCCCCCCCGGATGGCGTCGTCCTCCCGCAGGAAACGAACGAGTAGCGGTGCGTTAAAGCGCAACCGCCTGTTTCGGCCGCCCTCAGGTGAAAAGTGAGGGGACATCGTAGAAGCCCTTTCGGACCATTTTCCGCTGCTCTCTGAATATGACTGCCCTGAAAACCCCCGAAAAAACGTCGCGTCGCCAGGAGCTCCGGCAGAACAAGCTTGTTGAGCTGTACGGACGGCTTCTGCTTCTTTACGAAGACAACCGACAGCTTTTCTATGGTCTCGGCGTGGCCCTTCTCGTGCTCATTCTGGCTGCGCCGGGATATGTGTACTACCAGCAACAGCAGGAGCAGCAGGCCAACCAGATGCTGGGACAGATTCTGCCCACCTACGAGCAGGGCAACTACGAACAGGCCCTGAACGGAACGGCGCAGGCAGCCGGACTGCTCACCATCGCCGATGATTACAGCGGCACCGATGCCGGCAACCTCGCGGCCTTCTACGCGGCCAGTGCACTGTACGAGCAGGAAAAGTACGACCGTGCACTGAAGTACTATCAGCAGTTTGATAAAGGAAACGACTTTATCGGTGCAAGCGCGTATGCGGCGGAAGCCTCGATTTACGAAAGCCGGGGCGAGCTGGAGAAGGCCGCCAGCCACTACGAACGGGCGGCCACGCAGTATGAAAACAAGATGACGGCCCCCAAATACCTTTTGGAGGCCGGGCAGGCGTACGAGGATGCTGGCAATTATGAATCTGCCGAACGGGTGTATCAGAAGATCAAGGATGAATACCCGGATTCGGAGCAGGCCAGCGAGGTGGAGCGATACCTCGCCCGGGTACGTGCCCGTCAGCAGTCTGCATCCTAGTGGGCTTGCACAACTGAAACGCGAGGAATCGCAGATGTCGTTACGCTGTTTCCGTCTGTATCTCCTGCGCTCAATATGTTCGGGATCGACCGCTGCTAGCAAACGCTGACGATTGGGGCGTCAGGGGACCGACGCTCGAAACCGCCAGAGTCGTTGTGCAAGGTCACTAGCCTCATGCCTTCTTGATCCCCTCTGTGGGGAGGACTCAGTTGTCTTTGTCGCGTTGGCCCTTCTGTTGTCATGCCCACCATTCTCGTGGTAGACGACGAGGCGAGCATCCGCCGCACGCTTCGTGAAATTCTGGAGTACGAAGACTTTGAGGTCGATGAGGCGGTGGACGGGGAGGAGGCGCTGACTGCCATTCAGGAGAACGCCTATGATCTGGTTCTTCTGGACGTAAAGATGCCGAAGATCGACGGCATGGAGGTTCTGGAGGAAATTGCCGAGCAGGCGACCGAGCTCCCGGTCGTCATGATTAGTGGACACGGGACCATCGAGACGGCCGTAGAGGCGACGAAGCTCGGGGCGTACGACTTCATCGAAAAGCCGCCCGACCTGAACCGACTGCTCGTCACGGTCCGCAACGCGATGGACCACGGCGAGCTGGAGGTGAAGAACCGTCGCATGCGGCAGACCCTCAGTGAGCAGAGCACAGGGGATCTGCCTCCGATCATTGGAGAGAGCGACGCCATTTCTGAAATCAAAGACACCATCGAGCGCGTGGCGCCTACAGAAGCGCGGGTGCTCGTGTCCGGGGAGAATGGCACCGGCAAGGAACTGGTGGCGAAGTGGATTCACCACAAGTCGGCCCGGGCCGAGGAGCCGATGGTCGAGGTCAACTGTGCGGCGATCCCGAGCGAGCTGATCGAGAGCGAGCTCTTTGGGCACGAGGAAGGGGCATTTACCGGGGCTACGCAGCAACGCATCGGGAAATTCGAGCAGGCGCACGAGGGCACCCTCTTTCTGGACGAGATTGGCGACATGAGCCTCTCGGCACAGGCCAAGGTGCTACGGGTGCTTCAGGAGAACGAAATCGAGCGCGTGGGGGGAGAGCGCACAATTGAAGTGGACGTGCGGGTAATCGCCGCCACGAACAAGGACCTGCTGCAGGAAGTGGAGGAGGGAAATTTTCGGGAGGATCTGTATCACCGGGTCGGCGTCATCCTCATTGAAGTGCCTCCGCTCCGCCGTCGTCGTGAAGATATTTCCCTGATCACCGAGCACGGGGCCGAGCGTTTGGCCCGCCGGAATGGCCTTTCGCCGAAAACGTTCACGGACGACGCCCTGGAGCGGCTGCAGGGCTACGAGTGGCGCGGAAACGTACGAGAGCTCTACAATGTCATCGAGCGCCTGCTGATTCTCGTGGAGGGGGACGAGATCGAGGCGTCGGACGTCGACCAGTTCGTTCGGCCCGGCACGCGCTCCGGGGGCGCCGCCCAGGAGCTCATCAGTGCGTACGACGACTTCACGGAGGCTCGCGATCAGTTCGAAAAGCGCTTCATACAGCGAAAGCTCGACGAGCACGACTGGAACGTGAGTCAGACCGCCGAGACCATTGGCATTCAGCGCTCGCACCTCTACAACAAGCTCAACAAGTACGGCATAGAGCGCGAGGACTGACGTCCGTTTCGTGATCCTTTGCTTCATTCCCAATTGTGTCCGGTCTCGTGGATGCCCCCTTTCTCGACGTTCAGGATTTGGTGAAGGAGTATGACACCGGCGGGGCCGCCCCCCTCACGGTGCTCGACGGCCTGTCGATGTCGGTGGAGCCGGGTGAAATTGTGGCGGTGGTCGGAGAGAGCGGCACCGGAAAGTCGACGCTCCTTCATTTGCTGGGGGCGCTGGACCGGCCGACCTCCGGTACGGTGCACTTTCAGGGGGAGGATCTGTTCGCGAAGTCCGACGACGATCTGGCTGCATTTCGCAATCGGGCCGTCGGGTTCGTATTCCAGTTTCACCACCTACTGCCCGAGTTCACGGCCCTGGAAAACGTCGCCATGCCGGCGCTCATTCAGCACCGGTCGTTGGCCGAGGTCCGGGGGCGGGCGCTGGAACTCCTTGACTTGCTAGGGATGGCCGAGCGGGCCGAACACCAGCCCAGCGCCCTGTCGGGAGGTGAAAAACAGCGTGTGGCTGTGGCCCGGGCCCTCATGAACGAGCCAGCACTCGTGCTAATGGACGAGCCGACCGGCAATCTCGACGCCCGGACGGCCGAGCCGCTGCATCAAGAAATCGAGCGACTCAGTCGTGAGATGCAGCAGACCTTCGTGCTGGCGACCCACAACCCGGCACTCGCGTCTATTGCGGGGCGGGTCTTGCGGCTCGAGCACGGCTGTCTCCACGAAGCGGGACCGGCCGACGAAGTTGCGCTTACGGAGGAGCCGGTCGGAAACGACGCAGACGCCCCGGAGTCCTGAGCATGGACTTGTGAAGAGGGGCGAACGCTTCCGTTCCATTGCGAACTCTGCTTTGGCCCCCTCAGTAGAATTCAGTGGTTCTGGGGGACCGGGTCTGCCTCCGGCACCGACGTTCTGTGCTTCCACTCACGCCAGCCGTCGTTTTGCGATGAGCGACGACCTGCTCGACGCCGTCCAGAACACCGTTCCTGCTGATCCGCGCGGACGACGACCCGAGTCGTCCGCGGAATCGCTCCCCGCGGCGACCGAGACGTAGCCCTTCGGGATGGCGACAGTACGGGCAGGGAGGGTCGCAATCTCTGCTCGACGCGAGAACGACGGTTCGACGTGCCGGTGGAGTACGGTTTTCGCGTGATCCTTCCCGGCGTCCTCCCGGCACATTTCCGGGGCGGGAGGTGTCTTGACGGCTCTCCTTCACGATCTTACTGGGCATGGCTTATGGCCTCGATTGATTCTCTCCCCCTCTTTCCGCTCAACCTCGTGTTGTATCCGGGGGAGCAACTTCCGCTTCACATCTTCGAGGAGCGGTATAAAGACCTGACCCAGTATTGTCTCGATCACGACGTCCCCTTCGGCATCGTACGTGCGAAGGACGAGGGGGTCGTCGAGGTCGGTACGACGGCTCGAATTCAGGAGGTCGTTACGCGCTATGAGGATGAGCGGATGGACATTGTCGTGGAAGGAGAGGAGCGGTTCCGTCTTCTGGAAATTCACGACGAGAAGAGCTATTATACCGCAGATGTAGCCCTTCTGGAAGAAGGAGAGTCGTCGGTCGACCTGGATTTGAAGGAGCGAGTGATTACGCAACACATGAAGCTCCTCGAGCTTGCAGGGCGAACCGTGCGTCCCGATCTCTACAAGGACGTAGAATATCTGTCGTACGTTCTTGCGCAGAACGCCGCCCTTGAGGAAGACCAGAAGCAGGAGTTGCTGGAGCTGAGCACCGAGAATGAGCGGATTCGTTATCTCATTCGTCATTTCGAAACGCTCATTCCGCGCGTCGAGAAAAAGGAGGACGTTCACCGGCGCATTCGCTCGAATGGACACTTTAAGGACTTTCCGCCGGAGGAAGTGTAACCGGGCTTCGCAGCCACCTCATTCACCACCCTAGCAGACGAATGCCAGACATCGGGCCGTACACGATCTACGCACTTGAGACGGGCCGATTTGGGCTGGACGGGGGCGCGATGTTTGGCATCGTCCCGAAGCCGTTGTGGTCGAAGCGCATAGCGCCCGACGAGGAGAATCGCATCCAGCTTCACATGCGGTGTCTACTGTTGGAGGGGCCCGACCGACTGATCCTCGTGGATGCCGGCATTGGAGACGTATTCGCCGGGACGAAATACGAAGAGATCTATGCGGTAGATCACGAGTACGCCGCGCTGGACGAGGAGCTTTCGGCCCGCGGATTCGTGGTCGACGACGTGACGGATGTCATCCTTACCCATCTGCACTTCGATCACTGCGGGGGCGTCACTCGCCAGGATGGGGAGGCGCGATCGCTTCGATTTCCGAACGCCACGTATCACGTTCAGCGTGAGCACTGGCAGTGGGCGCAGGACCCGAACCCGAAAGAGAAGGGCTCTTTTCTTGAACGGGCGCTGGCGCCGATCGGTGCTTCGGGTCAGCTCCACCTCGTCGACGGAGAACGGTCGCTGCTTCCTAACCTTTCCGTCGAGTGCGTACATGGACACACGCACGCCCAGCAGCTCGTAACGGTTGCCGATGACGAATCGACGCTCGTCTACGTTGCCGATCTGCTCCCGACGAGTCATCATTTGGCCCCGACCTGGACGATGGCGTACGACATCCGCCCTCTTCAGACGATTGAAGAGAAGGAAGGATTTCTGCGGCGAGCGGTGAATGAGGAATGGAACTTGTTCTTTGAACATGATCCCGACATCGTTGTCGGTCGTCCTCAGGAAACGGACCGCGGCATCGAGATTGATGCTTTGCCGTTCCGAGAGTTGTAGGGCGTTCACTTGACCTATTCTTGCCGTTACGTTCTATTTAGTCATGAGTGAATCCAACGGTACTGAGTCCCTGGACGAGGTCCATGAAACGGTGTCGTCCGTTTATCACGACCTCAATAACCCCCTTTCCATTATTTCCGGAAACGCGCAGTTTTTGCTTGAAATTAGTCGAGAAGAGGACCTGGACGAACAGTTTGTGTCTTCTGCTCAGGACATCAAGGAAGCGGCTCAGCGGATGGCAGACTCTCTGCACCAGCTCACGCGTCTGAAAGAACAGCTCGAAGACGAACAATAATTCTATAGTGGGAGAAGAACCCGGTACGGGGCGGCGAAAATGTGCAGTTGTTGGAAACGTTGGGTTGGGTTGGCCATTACAACCCCGAGCAATAAGAGTCTTGTGTCCAAGCGATTCTTCGACCAGCTACCCTCTCCAGGTCTAATTGTGCCTATGCACGAAGCGAATTGCTACTGAGAGCGCTTCTTTTCCTCATCGTTCGAGTTTACGTCGTTCTCTCTCAGCATAGAACCCTCCCAGGACTTCTAGAGTGGTTTAATTGAGGTTTTGAGTTTATACCGGTACGGTTGTGGGGAGAGAAGTCATTGTTCTACCGGATCATGCTGGGGAAGAGAACACGGCGTTCTCACTCGCAGAATTCTTTTGTACGACGCCTCCGTTGTAGTGAACATGCATACATCTCAACTCCGTATTTCCCATTGGGCTTTCGCTTTCGTAGCGGTTTTCTTTCTCGCCCTTGGTTTATGTCGTCCCGCACAGGCACAGCTTGGCGAGTCTACGGCTCTCTTCCTGCGAATTGAGCCCGATAGCCGGTCGGCCGGTATGGGGAACGCGGGCGTTGCCGTCGCTGACAACGCCAACGCTATGTTCTGGAATCCCTCCGGATTGGCCTTCCAGAACAAAACGCAGGTCGGAATCACACACGCCAACTGGCTTCCAGAGTTTGACGCGGGCCTTTTCTACGAGTATCTCGTAGGCACGTACCACGTTGAGGACGTGGGGACTTTTGGGGCAAGTGTAACCTATCTGAATTTGGGGGAAATTGAGATTCGAAATATTCAGGGCATCACTGAGGGGACCTACAACTCGTACGAACTTGCGGTCGGCGTTTCGTACGGGTATCGCGTCTCCGATCGCCTCGGACTGGGGACCTCGCTCCGTACTATTTATTCCAAACTGGCGCCGTCGAACAACCAGGGGGACAGTGGAACAGCGGCGACGGTCGCCGGAGACCTCTCAGCCCTGTACCGAACGGCGCCCTTTTCGCTTGGAGGGTCACAAGCGACTTTCTCGGCGGGGGCCAATTTGGCCAACATGGGGGGACGAATGCAGTATCGGGAAGTGAAGCAGGCGCTGCCCATGAACCTCCGCTTTGGATATGCTCTGACGATTGACTTTGATGAATATAACTCGCTGACGTTTGCGAACGATTTCAACAAGGAGTTGGTGAACGTGGAAGAGCAGGTTGCTGGCGAGGATACGACGTATGTAGCCGACCCCTTCTATGAGGCACTGTTCAGTTCGTGGGGGACGGCCCAAGGACAGCGAGGGGTGGACGACGAGGCTGCGCAGTTGGGGTTGGTCGAACAGTTCACGGTTGGAGCGGGATTTGAGTACTGGTATAGTGATTTGTTTGCTCTCCGGACCGGGTACTTTTACGAAGATCCTGATAACGGAAATCGACAGTTCTTGAATTTTGGGGCCGGTCTCCGATATAACATCGTTGGGGTAGATATTTCGTACATCTACACGCTTGAGGAAAACAGCCCCCTCGCAAATACCCTCCGGTTCTCACTCATATTTGAGTTTCAGAAGTAGAATTGTTCTCTTGTGATCAGTTTCCCGGAGGGTTGAGTTCTTATTGACGAACGAGTCGAGCGTGTAAGATCTACCTCGTTCGGTTTTTCTCCTCGTCCTGCTCCCAGAAGACAGAGTGACTGAGTGGTGACTGGGAGGGCGGTTAAATAATTGGTTGCCGGAAACGGGAATTTTCCCTTACCATACGCACACCGATTCTTTTTGGATTTGTATATCTTTTTTTCATTGGCCGTGACCACCAACATGGTGAGAACTAACGTTTCCCAATCCTTCCTTAGTATCGTGCATTTCTTTGCTCCTCTCACCGCAGTGGGAATAATGTTTCTGACGATCGGTCCGGTCGCGGCGCAACCGCTGGACGAGCCGGAGCAGTCATACGAGAGGAGGGGAAATGAACCTGAGCGTTCTTGGGGGCAAGACCGTTCCTCGAATTCCACTGCGAATTTGCCTGATTGGGCAAAGCCTTCTACGCCTTCCGCACCTTCAGAGGGCGGGGGACAGACGAAGCCCCCGTCTCAGGGACCGGGAGGGATGCAGTCGAAGGCAGCACCGCCTCCTCCACCACGAGACCAGGTTCCGGTTGATGGGGGACTCGCTCTTCTAGCTGCGGCCGGTGTCGGATACGCCGTTCGAAAGCTTGGGAAAGGAGATAAGGAGGGAGATGATCTGCCGTAATCGTTTTCTCTAAGTTGGGGAACCCCCGGTGTAGTGAAGAAGGTAGTACTACTAAGGAGCCTGGTTTCGATTCCTGCCCTCGCTGGGCCATGAGGTGCTCTCGCCAATGGATAATCCTGTCCATTGACCCTTATCTTATCATGGTTAAGACGGGATTCTTGTTTGACTCGTTGGGGGTTTTGGCCCATTCCTACTTGTATGACCACGTCTTCCGGCTCGGCTGAATCTGGTGACAAAGATCTCCGTCGAGTCATTCTGGATACGACCCGACACCTCCTCGTGTCGGAGGGGTACCAAAACCTGTCGATGCGGAAGATTGCCGATGCGATCGACTACAGTGCGACGA
>JAHENZ010000275.1 GCA_018609755.1 Salinivenus sp.
CCCTTGAAATCACGGCACGCCAATGGTAGCTTCTTCAAAGATAAAGTAATAAGAGGAATATTCCGATAGTGCTTCCCTCCGCCCCTCCGCGGGGCGTCTGCTCGCGCTCTTCACTCAGGATTGTCTTCCATGAAGCTCGGACTCGGACTCTACAGGGACCTTCTCACCGACGAAAATTTCCGCTTCGCCCGCCAGGCTGGAGCCACCCACCTCGTCGTCCACCTCGTCGATTATTTCGGGGGAGCCAACCCCTCTCTTTCCAGCGGTTCAGACCAAGAGGGCTGGGGGACCGCCTCGAATGGCCAGTTGTGGACGTACGAGGAGCTGGTGGACATTAAGCAGGAGATTGAATCCCACGGCCTGAAATGGGAAGCCATCGAAAACTTCAATCCGGCGCACTGGCACGACGTGCTCCTCGACGGCCCGAAGAAGGAGGAGCAACTCGACAATTTGAAGTACATGATCCGGGACGTGGGGCGAGCCGGCATTCCCATCATCGGCTACAACTTTAGCATTGCCGGCGTGTGGGGCTGGACGAAGGGCCCCTTCGGACGGGGCGAGGCACAGAGCCAGCGCTACGACGAGTCGGCGATCGACAAGGACAAGCCCATTCCCAACGGGATGGTGTGGAATATGGTGTACGACCCGGATGCGCCGGAGGGGCACGTTCCGCCCATCTCGGAAGAGGAGCTGTGGGAGCGGTTCGAGGCGTTCCTGGAAGAAATCATTCCGGTGGCGGAGGAGCACGGCGTCACGATGGCCTTGCACCCAGACGACCCGCCCACCGACCGGCTCCGCCGCGCCGCCCGCCTCGTAAATCATCCGGACAAATACCAGCGCGTGATTGATCACGTGCCCAGCGAGGCCAACGCGCTGGAGTTTTGTCTCGGTACTCTCCAGGAAATGCCGGAAGGCGACGACGTGTACGAGTGCATTGAACGGTACGGCTCGCAGGACAAGATCGCGTACGTTCACTTCCGAAACGTGGAAGGAAAAGTGCCTTGTTATGAAGAGACGTTTGTGGACGAGGGCGACATCGACATGCTTCGCGCCGTGGAGAAGCTTCAGGAGGTTGACTACGACGGCGTACTCATTCCGGACCACACGCCCGAAATGAGCTGCGATGCCCCCTGGCACGCCGGCATGGCCTACGCCCTCGGCTACATGAAGGCAGCCCTGCAGGCCGCTGGAATCGCAACGGATGCGCCGGCCACGGTCGCCTGAGTTGCGTTCCCGTTGCCTGAGTCGGATACTGATGGGTCCGATGAGGGAAAGTGGCTACCGCGGTCGCCTATTTCGAAGTGTTGTGTCTCCCATGCATTCTCGTTTGCGATCCGGCGTTCTGCTTTTCGTCCTGCTTCTGCTCGGGACGGGATGTCGACCTGAGGGAAACGTGACGGTGATCCGACTCGGCCACGGGCTGAGTGTCTCGCACCCGGTCCACCAATCCATGACGTACATGGCCGAGCGGGTGGCGGAAAAATCCGACAGCACAATGCGGATTGAGATCTATCCGAACGAGCAGCTGGGATCAGAGCGGCAGCTGCTGGAGCTGTTGCAGGTGGGCAGCCTCGGCATGACGAAGGTCTCGTCGGCGGTGATGGAAGGGTTTTCGGCGCCGTACAAGGTGTTCGGCCTGCCGTACGTCTTCCGCAACGACGCGCATCGCTACGCGGTGATGGAGGGAGAGATTGGACGAGAGATTCTGCTGTCAAGTCAGGACGTATGGCTTCGGGGTCTCACCTTCTACGACGCCGGCAACCGGAGCTTCTACACCACCAACCAGCCAATCCGGACGCCGTCGGACCTGAAGGGTTTGAAGATTCGGACGATGAACAGTCCGGTGTCCATCCGCATGGTGAACGAGATGGGTGGCGCGGCCACACCGATCTCCTTCGGCGAGCTCTACACGGCACTGCAGCAGGGAGTGGTGGACGGAGCCGAAAACAACCCGCCCAGCTTCCACCTCACCAACCACTACGAGCTTTGCGACTACTATAGCCTTGACAAGCACACCGCCCCACAGGACGTGCTTCTGGTGAGTACGCACCTTTGGGAGCGGCTCACGCCCCAGCAGCAAACCTGGTTGCAGGAGGCCGCCGATGAGTCGGCACAGTACCAAAAGAAGCTCTGGCAGGAGTCGACCCGGGAGGCCCTGCAGACGGTGAAGGACGCGGGCGTCGAAATTATCCGCCCCGACACAGAGCCTTTCGTGGAGGCGGTGCAGCCGGTCTACGAGTACTACGAGGAACGGGAGCCCCGCGTCTACGAGCTCTTTCAGAAAGTAAGAGCGTTGGAGTCGAGTGCTGATTCGTCTCTCGCAGACGCACGTCCCTCTGGCACGTAGGACGCACGGCCATGCGTCTTACCACGCCCAGGTTCCACTGGCTCATGTAGAATTGATGTGAGAGAATGGACCAAGCAAAGACCTACGTCGATCGGGCACTGGGTACGATTCTGATCGTCCTCATGGCCGCCTCGGTGGTGAATGTGCTGTGGCAGGTCTTTACCCGCTTCGTGATGGGCGATCCGAGCTCCTTTACGCAGGAGTTGGCGCGCTTTCTTCTCATCTGGGTAGGCGTGCTGGGGGCCGGGTATGGGGTGGGGCAGCACGATCACCTCGCTCTGGAGTTGGTCCCTGAGAAGATGGGGGGTCGCGCCGGCGAGTGGCTTCAGATTGTAATTCAGGGCTTCATCATCCTCTTTGCCGTCGGAGTATTGATCGTCGGGGGGCTGCGGCTCGTCTACATTCAGCTCTCGCTCGGACAAACCTCCGCGTCACTCAATCTTCCCATCGGGTACGTCTACCTCGTGCTTCCCCTCACCGGGGTCATCATCACGTTCTACAGCCTGACCCACGTGAGCGGCCACCTCCGCACCCTTCGCACCGACACCTCTGCACTGGATTCCGCTAGCGACGAGTAGCCTCATGGACCTGACCTCCATCCTCGTACTCGGCCTCGTCTTTGCCGCCCTGCTGTTCCTGGGAGTGCCGGTGGGCTTCTGCATCGGCCTCGCCACGACGGCCACGATTCTGCTCAGCGTGCCGTCGCTCCCGGCGCTCACGACGGTCGCACAGCGGATGGCCACGGGCCTCGATTCCTTTGCCCTGCTCGCCATTCCGTTTTTCATCCTGGCGGGCCAACTCATGAACCGGGGCGGCATTGCGCGGCGCCTCGTCGACTTTGCCAAGTCCATCATCGGCATGGTGCCGGGCGGGCTCGCCCACGTCAACGTAGTGGCAGCCATGCTCATGGGGGCGGTCTCCGGCTCGGCCGCCGCGGCGGCTTCTGCCGTGGGCGGGTTCATGGGGCCGCAGATGGAAAAGGCGGGGTACGACAAAAACTTCAGCGCGGCCGTCAACATCACGTCGTCCACGACCGGCCTTCTCATTCCCCCCAGTAACATCCTCATCGTATACTCGCTGGCGGGCGGCGGACTCTCCATCGGCGCACTCTTCCTCGCAGGATACGTGCCGGGCCTACTCGTCGGTCTCAGCCTGATGGCGGTAGCGGCCATCTGGGCCTATCGAAAAGACTACCCGACCGGCGAAACGTACAGCCCCTGGACCGTGGCCACACGCTTTTTAAAAGCCCTACCCAGCTTGTTTCTGCTCTTTGTGGTGATCGGCGGCATCGTCGCCGGCGTGTTTACCGCTACGGAGGCCGCCGCCGTGGCTGTACTCTACGCTCTCGTCCTGGCGTTCGTGTACGGCGAAATCGGCGTGAGCGACCTGCCGGACATTCTGCTGGAAACGGTTCGCACCACGGCCATCGTGATGCTGCTCATCGGCACGTCCATCGCGATGTCGTGGGTGCTCTCCTACGAACGCATTCCTCAGGAAATCAGCGCGGGCCTTCTTGGCCTCACCGATAGCACCATCGTAATCCTGCTGCTGATTAACCTCATCCTGCTGGTGGTGGGCACCTTCATGGACATGACGCCCGCCGTCCTCATCTTTACGCCAATCTTCCTGCCGGTGGTGACCGAACTGGGACTCGATCCCATCCACTTCGGCATCATGATGGTGCTGAACCTCTGCGTGGGCCTCTGCACCCCCCCGGTGGGCAGCATCCTCTTCATCGGCGCCGCCGTGGCAGACACGACCATAACGAAACTGATCAAACCCCTCATCCCGCTCTTTGCGGCGATGGTAGTGGCCCTCCTGCTGGTCACCTTCGTGCCGGAGCTCAGCCTCTGGTTCCCGGGATTGTTTGGATACTGATCGGTGAAGGGGCTTCCTCTTCTATCGGTTCCGCTTCTCCCAAGTGAAAGAGATTGCCTCTATCCAGATTGTATTGCGTATTTCGTGTTGCGTATCTCGTGGATCCTTCTCTGATGCTGAACGACGCAATACGCACTACGCAATACGGTCCTACGACGAAGCAATCGCGCATACGAACTGACTCCCTGCAACTTACGACAAAAGCAACGATGAACGACGATCTTGGATTCGACCTCAGCGGCCGCACGGCGGTCATTACCGGCGGCTACGGCACCCTCGGCGGCAGCATGGCCGAGCACCTGACAAAAGCCGGCGTCCGCGTGGGCGTGCTGGGCCGGCGCCGAGAGCCTGCAGAGGAGAAGGCAGCCGAATTGCAGGAGCACGGCCCGGACGCGCTCCCGCTCGTGGCCAACGTGTTGGACGAAGAGGCCCTTGAAGAGGCGAAAGCGACCGTTCTCGAGGAGTGGGGCCAACTCGACATTCTGATCAACGCCGCCGGGGGCAACGTCGCAGAGGCCCGCACCGGCGACGGTCGCTCCATTTTCGACGTCCCCAAGGAGGCCTTTCGGGAGGTCGTGGAGCTGAACCTGGACGGGACGGTGCTTCCGACGCAGGCCTTCGGCGAGATCATGGCCGAGCAGGGCGAGGGGAGCATCGTCAACATCTCGTCGATGGCCGCGCACCGGGCCATTACGGAGGTCCCCGGGTACTCCCCCGCGAAGGCCGGGGTCGAGAACTTCACGAAGTGGATGGCCGTGGAGGCCGCTCAGGAATTTGGCGAGGAGGTCCGCGTGAACGCCGTGGCGCCCGGCTTCTTCATCGCCAAGCAGAACCGCGACGTGATGTTGAACCCGGACGGCAGCTATACGAAACGAACGAAGACCGTACTGCAAAACACGCCGATGGACCGGCTGGGCGATCCCGACGAGCTGGGCGGCGTGGTCCACTGGCTCTGCAGCGACGCCGCATCGTTCGTGACGGGCGTGGTGATCCCCGTCGACGGTGGCTTTAACGCCTTCAGCGGGGTGTAGAAGCCAACCTCATTTCGTACGTGGGGTCGACCGGGCCCCTCGTTTTTTTTACCGAAGCCCCCCCCTTGCCATCCATGGCCGAGCTCACCCTCCACGACGACCGCTTTTTCGATCCGAATCCGGCCGTCCGTCGCATCGCGCGGATGCTGTACGAAGAGGTGCGGAAACGGCCGGCTTCTACAACACCGCCGGCTTTAACGACGACACCCGCGCCTTCCTCTCCATCCCCGCCCGGCACGACCTCGCCCGGCGCCTCGACGCCAACTACGTGGCGACGCTCGTCGCCCGCCACCAGATCGCGC
>JAHENZ010000276.1 GCA_018609755.1 Salinivenus sp.
GCCCAATTCCTCCACCTCTGGCCCGCCGGCCTGCTTTTTCTCCAGGAGCATTTCGCGCTCCATCCGGTCTTTCCGGACATTCTCTTTGAGCCGTGGCAGCTCGTGACGTACAATTTCATGCACACGAGCGGCGGTCTCAACGGCCTCTTGCACATCGGCTTTAACATGCTGTGGCTCTACTGGATCGGCAAAGAATTTGAACGAATGCACGGCCAGCAGCAGTTCTGGACCGTGTATCTCGTCACCGGGGTTGGGGGCGGACTGCTTTGCCTGTTGCTTGCCCAAATCTTCCCTGAGATCGCGGGCGGGATGATCAACGGGCGAGACGTGCCGGTGGTGGGGGCTTCGGCTGCGGTCGTCGGTGTCATCATGACGGTCGCGATCCTGTACCCGTACAAGCAGATTGGACTCCTTTTCCTCGGGGTCGTGCGCCTGCTGTACGTGGTCGTCGGCTTCCTCATCATCGACGCATTGCTGATGCTGTCAACCAGTGGCACGGCGGTGGCGGCCCACTGGGGCGGTGCGCTCACGGGCTTCCTCTACGCCAAAGTGGTGCGAGACGAAATCGGGGTCCCCTCGTGGATGGCGCCCCTCTTCGGGGGCAACCGGTCCCGCTCCCGACGATCGTCCGCCCGCGTCCCGACGCTGATGGAGCGTATAAAGAGCTTCTTCACGAGTGATACGGGAGATGCAAACTCCGGCTCTGACTCCCGCACCCGCCCGACTTCGTCTTCGGACGGGGCCCCGGCCCAGCGCTCCAACAACCGCTCGAAGGAAGTCGACCGCATCCTCGATAAGATCAGCGAACACGGCTGGGATGCTCTCAGCGACGACGAAAAGCGAACGCTCCACGAGGCCAGTGAATCATGACGGTGGCGATTGTCGACTGTGGAACTCCGACGCTTGTGTACTGGAACCGGGGGGAGAGTTACATACTTCTGAGCGTACTCTACGGGCGAATCTCACTTGAAATGCACTAGTGTGACGCCAACGTTGCACGCGGAGCCCCTCCCATGTGGAGCCTCTGACCGCTCCTACCGTACGAGTGCTGATTATTCGTCTTCTCACTAACTCCTGTTCGTGCCTATGGACCGCCCACGCCGCGAAACGCGCCCCGTTCAGGTTGGCGACGTACAAATTGGAGGCGACGCCCCTGTCTCCGTCCAGTCGATGACCACTACCAAGACGCACGAGGTGGAGAACACCCTCGACCAGATCAACGAGCTCGCGGAGGCGGGGGCCGACATCATGCGCGTCGCGGTGCCCCGGCCCGAGGACGCAGACGCTCTCGCCGACATCGTGCAGGGCGCCACCGTTCCCGTCGTGGCCGACATTCACTTCAACTACCAGTATGCCCTGAAGGCCATCGAGGCGGGCATCGACAAGGTGCGCATTAATCCCGGCAACATCGGCAAGCCGGAATGGGAACGGGAAGTGCTCCAGGCGGCGAAAGAGGCGGGGATTCCGATTCGGATTGGCGTCAATTCCGGCTCGCTAGAGGAGGACATCCTCGACAAGCACGGCTATCCGAAGCCGGAGGCCCTTTTCGAAAGCGCGATGCGGCACGTGGAGGTGTGCCACAAAAATGACTTCGAGGACATCGTGATTTCGGTGAAGCACTCCGATCCAATGTACATGATTCAGGCCTACCGTAAGGTGGCGGAGGAGACGAACTTCCCCTTACACCTGGGCGTGACCGAAAGCGGGACGCTCGACACGGGCACAGTGAAGAGCTCGATCGGGATCGGGTCGCTGCTGGCCGACGGGATTGGAGACACGATTCGGGTGTCACTCGCTGCCGATCCGGTGGAAGAGGTGAAGGTCGGCCACCGCATTTTGAAGTCGCTCGGCATTGGCCGTCCCGGTGTGAACATCATCGCCTGCCCCACCTGCGGCCGACTGGTGGGCGATCTTTTCTCCATTGTTGAAGAGGTGGAGGACGCAGTCGCCGAGCGCAGCTTCGACAAAAACCTAAATGTGGCCCTCATGGGCTGCGCCGTGAATGGCCCGGGGGAGGCCGCCGGCGCCGATCTCGGCATCTCGCTGGGCCGGGGTCGCGCGCACTTCTTCAAGCACGGCGAGGTGGTGGACACGGTGCCCGAAGACGAGATTGTGGAGCGCCTCCTGGACGCCATCGACAACTGGGACGAAGAGGACGAAACCGTGGCCGAGGACGAAGAATCGGTCTCAGCGCCCCCTCCCTCCGGCGATGGGGCCCCAACCGATGCGGACGAAACGACCTCCGACGAGGAGCCCGGCGGAGCTGGGGTTACAAAGCCGGACCTCCCGACGTCATAAACTCGGCTCCGTCTCTATCGGCTGTCGTCGTCCCCCCGAATTGTTTTCGGCAAGATTGCGGAGAAACTGAAACGCCTCCTCGCGGACGCCCGGAAACGGCGAATGAGACTCGAGGATCGTCTATGGAGGGGAAACGGTGGGATGGACGTTTGACGAGGATGTTCGTACGAGTCTAGTGGTGCGTCAAGTTTTCCATGTCGAGTAGAGCACCGATCAATGAACGGCATTCAGGCCGTTGAAGCGGCATTCAAGTGGGCATACTCAATTCGACACCCGACACCTTCGGCTTGACTGACCACTAGCAACCTGTTGCGCATTGGGGTTTGGAAGCTCGCCCGAGCGAATTTTTTGCACTACGAATACTCTGAAAGGGAAATTTCCCTCACCTGCCAAATTATCTCCAATGCATTTGGTATTTTTAGAAGCAAGTGTGAAGGTGAGTCTATGCGCAACAGCCTGCTAGGTCGAAACCCGCGCCGACCGATCCGACGGAAGCAACTCCAAACCCGTCGTTCTCGGTCCCCATCCTTCGGCGAACCTGCCCCCTTTGGATGCGTGCGATGAGATCGCGATCTTTCGTACTCAAAACGTCGGCTAGCGCATGGCACGCACGCTTTTCCGAATTGGAAATGGTCTGATGCTCTTGCTTTTCGTGACCGCGGCGGCGGTCCAATACAATGATCCCGATCCCTGGCTCTGGATGAGCGTGTACGGGGCCGCAGCGCTTTGCTGCGCCCTCTTCTTCGCCGGACGCCTTCCGGCGCTCGTCTCCGGACTTCTAACGGGGGGGTGTCTGCTCGGGGCGCTCTACTTCACGATTCGTATTCTCTTCGGGTCTGTCCCCTTCTTCGACGTGACCGGACAAGAGATGATGGGGCTTATGGAGGAAACCCGAGAGATGCTTGGGTTTTTGATCACAGGCCTTTGGACTGGGGCGCTGACGTGGCGCACGCGCACGATGTCGACCTCCCCGCCCGCCGCGCCTGAGTCCTCCCCCTAATTCCCCGCCCTCCACTGCTCCCCCTTCCCCCGTGCGTGTCGGCCCGGCTAACGAATTCCACCTTACGTACTGCACCAACATTCATCCGGGTGAGGAATGGCCGGAGGTCGCGTCCACTCTGAAACAGCACCTCCCCGGCCTTAAGGCCCAGGTGTCGCCGGACGCCCCGTTCGGGGTGGGACTGCGCCTCTCCAACCGGGCCGCCGTGACCTTGCTGGAGGGCGATCGGCTCTCGCGATTTCACGACTGGCTCCAGTCTGAAGGACTCTACGTCTTTACGCTGAACGGTTTTCCGTACGGCAGCTTTCACGGGACACGGGTAAAGGACGACGTGTATGCGCCCGACTGGCGATCGGAGAAGCGGGCCGCATATACACGTCTACTGGCCCGCATTCTCGCTCGCCTCCTGCCCGACGGCCTCACGGGCAGCATCTCTACGTCCCCACTCTCCTACAAGCCGTGGCTGGACGCGGAGACGCAGGAGACGGCCTTTCGCCGGGGCAGCTATCACCTGGCCGAGATGGCGGAGACGCTCGCGCAAATCGAAGCGGAGACCGGCACGCATCTCCACGTCGACCTAGAACCGGAGCCGGACTGCCTGATCGAGAATACGGCGGAGTCGATTGCGTTCTTCCAGGAATGGCTCTGGCCCGTGGGCGGAAGTCATCTGGCCAATCAACTCGGCGTGTCGCAAGACGAAGCGGAGTCGCTGCTCCAGCGTCACGTGCAGCTCTGCTACGACACCTGCCATTTCGCCGTCGAATACGAGGAACCGGAGACTGTCTTCGATCGCCTATCGACGGCGGGCGTCCCGATTGGCAAAATTCAGTTGAGCGCGGCGCTGCGCGTCTCGCTACCCGAGGACCGGTCCGCCCTCACCGATCAACTGCAGCCTTTTGCGGAGGACACGTACCTGCACCAGGTGGTGGAACGTCACAATGACGGCTCACTGAATCGTTTTCGGGATCTGCCGGACGCCCTTCCCCACCTTGCCGAGACCGACGCGGAGGAGTGGCGCATTCACTACCACGTCCCCATCTACTCCGACGCGTACGACGGCTTACACTCCACACGCGGCGACATCGGCCGCACCTTGGCGGCGCTCCAGGAGGACCCCTTTTGTCCCCACCTCGAAATCGAAACGTACACCTGGGACGTGCTGCCAGCCTCCCTGAAAGAGGACCTCCCCACCTCCCTCCAGCGGGAGTATGATTGGATTCTTTCGAACCTGGACTGACCTGGAGATCTCATGGAAAAGACTGTGGTACTGAACGTCGTGGGCCTCACGCCCGAATTGCTCGGAGAGCATACGCCCTTCCTCTCAAAATGGGCAGAGGGCGGGCAACAGGCCACCGTCGAACCGTCGCTCCCCGCGGTCACGTGCTCGGTGCAGTCCACCTTCCTCACCGGCACGCCGCCCAGCGAACACGGCATCGTGGGAAACGGCTGGTACTTCCGCAACACCGCCGAAATCCGCTTCTGGTTGCGCTCGGGTCGGCTCATTCAACGGCCGTACCTCTGGGAAACGGCCCGGCAGATGGACCCGGACTTTACCGTCGCGAACCTCTACTGGCGATACGCCGCCTACTCCGGCTCGGACTACGTGGTGATCGAGCGGCCGATGTACGCGGCAGACGGACGGAAAATTCCGGATCTCTACACCACGCCGTCCGGCTTTCGATTCGAATTGCAGGACGAGCTCGGACAGTTTCCCCTCTTCAACTTTTGGGGACCGACCTCCTCCATTGAATCCAGCGAGTGGGTGGCCGACTCGGCCAAGATGACGGAGCGCCGGTTCGACCCGACGCTCACACTTCTCTACCTTCCCCACCTCGATTACAACCTCCAGCGCATCGGTCCGCACGACCCGGATCTCGCCAATGACCTCCGCGAAATCGACGAGGTCTGCAAGGACCTGATCACGTTCTACGAGGATCGGGGCGCACAAGTGATTTTGCTGTCGGAGTACGGCATCCGGCAGGCCGACCGACCCGTGGCCCTAAACCGCATGCTGCGTCGGGAGGGCTATATTACCGTGCGGGAAGAAATGGGCGGCGAGCTTCTGGTGCCCGGGGCGTCCGACGCATTCGCCGTGGCCGACCATCAGGTGGCCCACATCTACGTGCGGGACGAGGACGACATCGCCGACGTCCGGTCCCTCGTGGCCTCGACGGACGGCGTCGATCAGGTGCTCGATGCCAACACGAAGGCGGACTACGACCTCGACCATCCGCACTCCGGTGAGCTGATTGCCATTTCGGAGCGAGATGCCTGGTTCAGCTACTACTACTGGCTGGACGACGACATGGCGCCGGACTTTGCCCCGACCGTAGAGATTCACCGCAAGCCGGGCTACGACCCCGCCGAGCTCTTTTTGGACCCCGACCTCACCGCTCCGAGGCTCCGGTCCGCAGCCCGCCTGCTACAGAAAAAGCTCGGCTTCCGCTACGTGATGGACGTGATTCCGACGAACGGGAAACTGGTGAAGGGGTCGCACGGGCGCCTGCCGGACACCACTGACGAAGGCCCTCTTCTCATCAGCAACCAGTCGTCCGGCCTCTCCACCGATGCCCTTCAGGCGACCGACGTGCACGACGTGATTCTGTCGCACCTCACCGGGGAGTCGATGGAGCAGATAAAGAGTGCATCAAGGGGGCAGTAGATCGGGGACACGGGGGCACCTTCCGCCCGACCACCCGTTGAAAATATTCTCTCTTTTGGAACCGCTTTTCCCACCATCCAACCGCTTTCTCTATGAACCGATCGCGCGTGAAAGAGCTTCTGTCCGAGTGGCTTGGTCGCGTGGCCGCGGATGACGGTCTCGACTGGCTGCACGAACAACGAGAGGAAATCGCAACCGGCGCCCCGCGACGCACGTTCTACACGTCGTTTAGCGCCGTGACCCGCTACATCGACAAGCACGACTTAAATCTCTCGACCGAGGACCTGAACGCCGCAGACGAGGCCCGATCGGGCTGGCAACCCGTAAACTGGAGTGCCGATCAGGCCGGGCGTACGCTGATTGTGCTGAGTCTCCCACACGAGAACAAGGACGAGTACCTGCACGTGCTCGACCGCGTCTTTACGCACGCCGACGTGGGCGAGTCGGTGGCCCTCTATCAGGCGCTTCCCCTCCTTCCCTACCCGGAGGCGCATCGCGATCGAGCCGCCGAAGGAGTGCGGACCAACATGACGTCGGTGCTCGAAGCGGTGGCTCACCGGAATCCCTATCCGGCCGAGCACTTTGATGAGGGCGCCTGGAATCAAATGGTGTTGAAGCTCATCTTTGAGGGCAGTCCCCTCTACCCCATCCACCGGCTCGACGAACGGGCCAACCCCACCCTCGCCCGCATGCTGGTCGACTACGCCCACGAACGCTGGGCGGCCGACCGCTCCGTGCCGCCCGAGCTCTGGCGCCTCGTCGGGCCGTATGCCCAAGCCAGCGCGCTCGACGACCTCGAACGGGTGCTGCACGACGGCACCGCCGCCGAGCGCGAAGCCGCCGCCCTGGCCCTCTCCGCAAGCCCGGTCGCCCGTGCCGAAACGCTCCTGCAGGACGAAGCGCCTGAACTCAAACAGGAGGTCGAGTCCGGATCGCTGACGTGGAAAGACTTTCAGGAAAAGCGGCTGGAGGCGATGGCGTAGGATCGCCGCCTGCCTGTCGAAAAACGGCCTCCGAAGCGCCGTTGGATTCCAACGGCGCTACTTCGTCACTTTCACCAAAGGACCTTTCCATTGATGAGCGACGCTACAAACGCAGACTCTCCCGACGATCCCATGATGTTTCTGGATCCCCACGTGCACATGGTCTCCCGCACCACCGACGACTACGAGGCGATGCGGGACGCGGGCGTGGTGGCGGTCATCGAGCCCGCGTTCTGGCTCGGCCAGCCGCGCACTAGTCTCGGGGCCTTCGAGCACTACTTCAGCATGCTGGTGGGCTGGGAGCGATTTCGGGCGGGCCAGTTCGGCATCCGGCACTATTGCACCATCGGCCTCAACTCGAAAGAGGCCAACAACGTTGGCCTTGCCGAGGACGTGATGGACCTGCTCCCCCTCTATGCCTGCAAGGAAGGCGTGGTCGCCATCGGCGAGATCGGCTACGACGACATGACCGACGCCGAGGACCGGTTCTTCCACGAGCAGGCAGAGCTGGCGAAGGAGCTCGACATGCTGGTTATGGTGCACACGCCCCACCGCAACAAAAAGGAGGGCACCAGCCGCAGCATGGACCTTTGCGAAGAGCACGGCATGGACCCGTCTCGCGTCATCATTGACCACAACAACGAAGAGACGGTCGAGGAGGTGCTGGATCGCGGGTACTGGTGCGCCTTCACCATCTATCCGGAGACGAAAATGAGCAACGAGCGGATGGTGGACATCGTCCAGCAGTACGGCTCAGAGCGCATTTTCGTGGACAGTGCGGCGGACTGGGGCGTGAGCGACCCGCTGGGTGTGCCAAAGACGGCGAAGCTGATGCTCCAACGCGGGATTCCGGAGGAAGACGTGCGAAAGGTCTGCTACGAAAACGCCCTCACCGCCTACAGCCAGAGCGGGCAGATCGACGAGGAGGACTGGCTGGATCCGCCCGCCATCGACCAGCGGCAGCTCTACGGCGGGAATTCGGTGCTGCGCGGCGGCCGTGATCCGGAAGTGCGAGACCCGGACGAGCGGCGACACGACAACTTGATCATTGACTGACCCTCGATCCGCGAAGCCTTCAGGTCACTCGTCGTTGATCTATGAACGCGTCCCCCTCCCTGAATCAACAGCTCTGGGCGTACAGTCAACTGCTGCGCCCGGCCAACGTCGTCACGGCTCTCGCTGACGTGCTGGCGGGCCTCGCAGTAGCAGGAACCACCCTCTCCCTGAGTGGCGGAACGGCCCCTGTAGAACCGTTCTCAATAGGGGCGCTCCTCGTATCGACGGTCGGATTGTATGGAGGCGGCGTCGTTCTAAACGACGTCTTTGACGCGCCGCTCGACGCCGACGAACGCCCGGAGCGCCCCATCCCCAGCGGACGCGCCTCCCGCACCGGCGCCGCACTTTTCGGCGGGCTTCTCCTGGCCGCGGGCATTGGAACCGCCCTCCTCGTCAACATGGCAAGTGCTCTCGTGGCCATCCTGGTCGCCGGAGGCGCCGTCCTGTACGACATTTCCGCAAAGCACCACGTCGTCTACGGTCCGGTAATGATGGGGCTGTGCCGTGGGGGGAATCTTCTGCTCGGCGTGAGTGCCGTACCCGCCCTCCTTCTCCAAAACACGTATCTCGTCCTCCTTCCCCTCGCGTTCGTCGGCGCAATCACGAGCATTAGTCAAGGGGAAGTGCACGGCGGGAAGCGCCGGACTGGGCTGCTGGCCCTGGGCCTCATCGCAGGCGTTCTCGGCAGTCTTTTTGCACTGGGATTCCGTGGGGACTACCGGGGCCTTCACGCCGCTCCGTTCGCCCTGCTCCTTGCCGTCCAGGTGGTGCCCCCATTCGTGCGGGCTGCCCGAACCCCGGCCCCCGAACCGATTCAGGATGCCGTACAATCGGGCGTAGTGGCCTTGATTCCGCTCAACGCCGCCCTTGCAGCCGGGTTCGGTGGCTGGGCCTACGGCGGGCTCGTCCTTGCCTTGCTCCCGGTGTCGTTCGGTCTATCCCGCCTCTTCGACGTAACATAGCCGCCGAGGACGGGTACGAGAAGTGCTTCTGATCAGTTGTAGATTTCTCCCGCATGCAGTCGATTCACCAGGAGTTTTCGGTCTCATTCTCGTACGACGTTCACTTCACGAAGACCCTCTTTCATCCGGACAACGAGTTACTGGTCGATGCCGTTGCCGACCCGGACGAGCCGATGCCGAAGAAGATGGTGGCCGTCGTCGACGAGGGCTTGCTTGACCATCACGAGTCCCTCCTGGATCAGATCCAAGCCTACACGGATGCGCACGACGAGACGCTCGATTTGGCGGCCTCGCCGATCGTGGTGCCGGGCGGAGAAGCGGCAAAAAATGACCCCGATCTCGTGGACGACATCCATGAAGTCATCTACGAGACGCGGCTCGACCGGCACGCCTACGTTCTTGCCGTAGGAGGCGGGGCGGTGTTGGACTTGGCCGGATACGCCGCCGGGACCGCCCACCGAGGCATTCGACTCATTCGCGTCCCCACCACGGTCCTCTCCCAAAACGACTCGGGGGTGGGAGTGAAGAACGGCATCAACGCCTTCGACACGAAGAACTTCCTCGGCACCTTCGATCCCCCCGACGCGGTGTTGAACGACCTGTCCTTTCTTCGCACGCTGGACGACCGCGACTGGCGCGCGGGAATTTCCGAGGCCATCAAGGTGGGTCTTCTCAAAGACGCAGCGTTCTTCGACTACTTGTGCGAGCACGCCGCTGCACTCGCCCCGCCCACACGCGACCTGGACGCGATGAGTCACGTCGTCCACCGCTGCGCGGCACTGCACCTCAACCACATCGCCACGTCCGGCGATCCGTTCGAAAAGGGAAGCTCTCGCCCACTCGACTTTGGCCACTGGGCCGCCCACAAGCTAGAGGAGCTGACCAACTACACATTGCGACACGGCGAGGCGGTGGCCATCGGCATTGCGCTCGACTGTGCCTATTCCCACCTCGTCGGACGCCTTTCGGCCGAGGAGCTTGACCAGATTCTGGATCTCACGTCAGCGCTCGGATTTGACCTCTACGTCCCCGAGCTGGACCAACACCTCGACGAGCCCGACCACCCCGACTGCCTGTTCCAGGGGCTCGACAGCTTCCGCGAACATCTGGGCGGCGAGCTCACAATCATGCTCCTAGATGCGATCGGCCAGGGGATCGAGGTCCACTCCGTCGACCGAGATCGGTACCGAAAGGCCGTGTCGATCCTTCGGGATCAACAGGGCGCGCGCACCGACATAGCACGTTCCCAACCACTCTCCTGAACCAAGCGGCCGTAACTGCGGGAGAGTTGCCGCCGGGGGCTAGCCTCTCCATACATCGCCCCCGTTTCAACGAATTCGCCGACCCGTCGTGAATTACCGCCCAACGACTCCGACGCCGGGAGCCGGCTGGCAGGCTAGCATCTCCAGCTCCGCTCCAAACCGCTCGGCGTATGCCTGCACCACCTCTTGCGCTTGAGCCTTTCCATACCCCGTTCGGGTCCACGCCATCACCGCACCCCCAAACCCTGCTCCCGTCAGACGCGCCCCGAGCACTCCCCCCTGTTCGCGGAGCTGATCCACGACAAAGTCGAGCGCCTCCGTGCTGTTTTCGTAATCTGCCCGCGAGCTGGCGTGCGACTCAAACAAAAGCGTCCCGGCCTCCTCCCGCTCTCCGGCCTCCAACAGCTGCACCATCCGTTGCACCCGACGGTGCTCCGTGGTTACGTGCCGGGCCCGACGATAGAGTGTTTCCGGCAATTGTTCTCTGAGCTGCTCCAACCGTGCGGGCGGCACGTCCACCAGATGCTCAACCTCCTTCATTCCCAGCAGGGATCGCAACTCCTCCCGCACGGCCCGCGACTCATCATGCCGTTCCTGGTACCCGCCCTCGGACAGGGCATGGGCCTGATGCGTCCGAAAAATCCAGATCTTTGTCTCCGGCGGAAAGGGCACTGAGTCAATCTCCTCCGTCCGCGCATCGAGCCGTACGAGCCGGTCGGCGCCCCCAAGCGCAACCACCGCCTGATCGAGCAACCCGCACGGGACCCCCACAAACTCATTTTCTGCCCGCTGCGCAAGTCGGGCCAGTTCCCCGAGCTCAAACTTGCCCCCGTACGCCTCGCTCATAGCAACCCCGCTGGCGAGCTCCAACGCCGCACTGGAGCTAAGTCCCGCTCCGACCGGCAGTGTGCTTCCCACCCGAAGCTCAAAACCCACCGGCAACTCCAACCCCTCCGACCGTAGGACGTTGATCATTCCCAGCACGTAATTTGCCCATCCCTCCGTTCCAGACTGCCGCTCAATCCGGTTCAGGTCCACCTCCACGGTCGGTACGTCGGCTTCGCTCCGCAAGCGGACCTGCCGGTCGGATTGGCGTCGGAGGGCCACCTCCACCCGGCGGTCGATCGTCGCCCCCATCACCCATCCTCCATTGTAGTCGGTGTGGTTGCCGATAAATTCGACCCGCCCGGGCGCCGAAGCACGGACGTCGACCGGATCCTCGATTTCTAAAACCGATGCGATATCCGGAGACCGCTCCTCGGCAGATCCCCGGTTGAATCGCTTCTCAGAAGACTGGCCCATCGAACAGGTGTACGTCTAGAGACTCACGACCGCCGGCGATTCCCCCACCGGCGCCTCCCCCTCAACTCTCAGCGTTCACTATGCGTCCGCAGAGGTGGTCTGTGGCTTGCCTCCTCGGTTGAGTTTCGTCTGTCCCGGTGCGGGCACGTCGGGAATGGGAAGCGAGCTGAACTTGTAGGTATCGGGGCCAAGGTCGAGCTCGGCGTTCATCACGTCGTCCCAGGTAATTTCCTGACCGGTGTAGGCGGCTTCTCGCCCCATAATGGCCGTCAGCACGCTCTCCGCGACACGCTGCCCCTCGTTGAGAGGATCTCCGTTTCGAATGCTCGCCACGAGATCGGCGTGCTCCTGTACGTAGGGATTCACATCTTCCCCTTCGTAGGTCCAGTTCGTCTCGCCCTCAATTTTCGAGTGGCCGTCCGAGGTACCCTTCGTACCGATGATGTGCTCTTCCACACGGGATGGGGTTCCTTCCTGCTGGCGACACATGCTGTAGACCCGCGCCCCATTCTCGTACTGAAACTCGATGCCAAAGTGATCGAAGATGTGACCGTACGAGGGATCGGTGCGCACCTGTCGGCCACCCACCCCCAATGCCTTCACCGGATGATCCTGCAGGGCCCAATTCGCCACGTCGATGTTGTGGACGTGCTGCTCGACGATGTGGTCGCCGGAGAGCCACGTAAAGTAGAGCCAGTTGCGGACCTGCCACTCCATGTCACTCATGCCCGGCTTCCGCTCGTGGTGCCACAACCCGCCTTGATTCCAGTACACCTGGGCGGTCTTCACGTCGCCGATCGCACCGTCGTGAATGCGCTTCATCGCGGCCCGGTACGCTGGATCGTGCCGGCGCTGCGTCCCCGCGACGACGGCGAGGCCTTTGTCTTCCGCCATCTTGGACGACTCGATCACCGACCGAATGCCCGTCGGATCCACGGCGACCGGCTTCTCCATGAAGACGTGGGTCCCGGACTCGATTGCCGCCCGGAGATGCTGCGGACGGAAGGCCGGGGGGGTCGCAAGAATCACGAGGTCCACGTCACTGTCCAGCACCTTCTCATAGGCGTCGAAGCCAAGGAAGGTATGATCCTGATCCACCTGGAAGCTGTCCCCGAGGCGCTCCTTCAGCTGCTCCTTCGACTCCTCCATCCGATCCTGAAAGAGGTCGCCCATCGCCACGAGCTCGATCCCGTCGGACGATCGATAGCAATCATTGGCGGCGCCCGTCCCTCGCCCCCCACAGCCCACGAGGCCGAGGCGGATGGTGTCGGTGCCCCCGGCGTACGCAAAGTTGCCCGACGCCATAAGGGCCGAGGCGCCGGCGGTGGCAATGGTGCTACGCTTTACAAAATCGCGTCGGGTAATGCCGTCCCCGGAATCGGGGCCGTTCTGATCGTTGTCGTGACTCATGATTTTGGATTCAAGTGGAAGGTAGAAAAATCGCAAGTGAAAGGCGCCCGTCAGTTGCTCACCGTGCGCACGACCCGGAAGCCGACAAAGGGAGCGTCCGAGAGCCACCATTGGCTTTTCGGCAACTGGGGATCGGACTCCTGCCAGGCGGGCAATTTTTGCTGGTGGGCCGAACAGTGCGTCTCATCTGCGCTGCTCTGGTACGATCCCCCCCAAACCTGTGGCGTGGAGTCCTCCCCTGCGTCCGTCGGCCTCACGTGCTCCGCCGCGTTTCCCAACTGATCGTAAACGCCGATGTCACTGGGCGCTAGGGACGCTGCAGGGTGTGCCTCCTCGTCCGCGTTGCCCTGGTACCATGCTCGCTCCCCGAGCTGGTTGGCACCCCAATTCTGCGCTCCATCGTAGCCAAGCTGACAGGCGTGTTTCCACTCCGCAGGGGTGGGGAGGCGGTACGAATGCTCGGTCTTCCCCGAAAGCCAGCGAGCGTACTGCTGCGCCGCATTCCGCGTGACCGCCAGCGCCGGGTACTCCTCTTGTCCAAACCCCGGAATCTCGTTGCCGAACCCATAGGGTTTGCTCGGAAGCGAGATTGCATCCGCCTCGGCCTCGTCAAGGCCCTCCATGTCTTCATCGAGCCGATAGGTATCGAAGGCGTCCCAGCGCACCTCCGTCCGTGCCATCCAGAAGGCGTCGACGGTCCGTTCCTCCCCGTTCACGGTGACGGAACCGCCGGGCACCCGCACCATATCGAATTCGACCAGCGTCTTGGGAATGGACTCGGTGTACGTTTCCGCGGAATCGTCCAGCGGGGCCGGGGCCGCTGAGCGATCGGGAGCCTCGTTCTCGACGTCCAGTCCCAGGGGGACGAGGCCGAGCCCCACGAACAGAAAAATTATACTTCCCATTACGAGACTGCGCATACGTGGCTGTTCGTTCGTCAAATCGTGGTGCTGAGTTTTATCGGTGGTGTCAACGGCTTACAGCGTGCGTCCTCTTCTCGCTTCTGCTCCCGGTTCCCTCGGGGCAGGCACAAGACACGCCCCTTCAGCGGTTCGAGTACCGCCAGACCCGAATGGGCATGGCCGTCCGCGTCGTCTTGTACGCCCCAAGCGACAGCGTGGCCCGGCGGGCGGGCACGGCGGCGTATCGCCGGATGGCGGAGCTCGAACAAATCTTAAGCAGTTATCGGTCGTCGAGTGAGCTCAACCAGGTTCGTAAAGAGGCCGTCGGCTCCCCCGTTCGCGTGAGCGCCCCGCTCTTTACCGTTCTTCAGCAGGCCCAGCGGCTGGCCCGCCAGTCGGATGGCGCCTTTGACGTCACAGCCGGCCCCCTCTTCGACCTCTGGGCACGAGCCCGCGAAACCGGCACCCTCCCCGACTCTTCGGCCATACAGCGGACCCAAAAACGGACCGGATGGTCCAAGATCCAGCTGAATGAGACCCGCCGAACCGTCCGGCTGCAGGCAGACAGTATGCAATTGAATCTGGGTGGCATCGCAAAGGGGTACATTCTGGATCAAGCCCTGGATACCCTCCGTGCTCTCGGCATCTCTCGGGCCCTCATCGAAGCCGGCGGCGACCTCATAATGAGCGGGCCTCCCCCTTCAAAGGAGGGATGGCAGATCCAACTCCCCGGGGCAAACCCGGAAAGAGAGTCCCAAACGTACGATCTTACTCACAGCGCCGTCTCCACATCCGGAGATACCTACCAGTCCGTCGTTATCAACGGCACGCGATACTCCCACGTCGTCGATCCCCGCACCGGTCTCGGCCTCACACATCACCTCTTGGTCACGATTATAGCGAAAAACGGAATGACGGCCGACGGCCTCGCCACCACCGTCAGTGTCCTCGGTCCGGAGGAGGGCCGTGCCTTCCTTCAAGAACACTACCCCGACGTCACGGCCTACATTCGCCCCCACCCCCAGTCTCTTTCCTCAGAGTAGTTCTTCAGAGTGAGCACGGCACAACCATTCACATCCCTTACGAGGACGCTGACCGCCGAACGCAGAACGCCCTGTACGCTTACTCAGGCGTCAAACGAATCCACCGACACATACGCGTCGATCACAGCTTGCTCGCCCGATTTTCCGTCCATCGAGGCCCCGTGCTCCATCCCCACGATGCCCTCATACCCCTTCTCGTGGAGGTGCTTGAACACGTTACGGAAATTAATTTCACCAGTGGTGGGCTCATTCCGGCCCGGGTGATCCCCCACTTGGACGTAGGCAATCTCGTCCCACGCCGCGTCGAGGTTGGGAATCAGGTTGCCCTCCGTAATCTGCTGATGGTACGCGTCGTAGAGAATCTTACAGGAGGGGCTGTCGACCGCCCGGCAAATTTCGTAGGCCTGAGCGGTATGAGTCAGAAACTGATTCGGGTGATCGCGGCGGTTATTGAGCGGCTCTAAGACCATCACCAAGTCGTGCGGCTCCAAAATCGCGGCCGCCTCGCGGAGCGTCTCGATGAGATTCGCCCGCTGGTAGCCTTCGTCCAGGCGGAGATCACGGGCCCCGGGCACGACGGTCATCCACGTAGCGTTGACCCGCTGCGCCACTTCCACAGACTCCCGAATCTCGTCGAGAAACTTCTGCCGGGGCTCGTCTTCGCCCGTCACCAGGGCCGGCTCGCCCCAACTGATCGAGTGCGCCACAAAGACGCCCATCTGCATGTTATGCTCTTCCAGGGCCCCTGCGATTCGTGTTTGCGTCCGTTTCGACCGGCCCTTCATTCCGTTGTCCTCCAACGCCGAAAAGCCGTGCTCGGCCATAAACGAAATCTGATCCACCGGATCCGACCCAGCGTGTGCTTCAAAGAGCCCAAAGTGGGGCGCATAGTTCAGATGAAAGTCCGCCGTTGGCTCTGAACGAAACAGTGAAGACGCCACTGCATCCGTCGCGCCGGACGTGCCCAGGAGAGTTCCGCCCGCCAACGCACTCCGTCGTAAAAAATGACGCCGATTCATAACCGCTCTGCTGCACAACTCAAGTCAAAAAACGAGCTTCCCACAAAACGACCGTACGCCCGGCCCGCAGGGAATACGGACCGGGCAAGTGGTGCGTCAAGTTTTCCACGTCGAGTCGATCGTTGATCGATGGACTGGTATTCAGCCCATTGAAGCAGCATTCAGATCAACGTATTCAATTCGACACCTGACATCTTCGACTTGACTGACCACTAGGTCGGGCCAATCACGATAAGCGATCAATCGTCCGCTTAATCCCAAGTAGCTCCCTTGGGACTAATTACAGAGCGGATTCTGCGCCTCTCCGAGATTGGGATTCCGGTTGACTTCGTCATTGGGGAACGGCAAGAAGTAGTTGCAGTCGTCCCACTCCCGTTCCTGTAGATTGATGACCTTGTAGGAGTAGTCGTACATGTCCTGAGCAATGAGCTCTCCGAGACTCAGGTCCGAACTTGGACTGCCGGTGAGTTCCCCCGTGATCTCGATGGCGTGCGCATCCTGGTAGGCTTCTTCCCCAATCATCCAGCGGCGCACGTCGAAGTAGCGGTGCCCCTCGAAGGCCAGCTCCACCTCGCGCTCCTGCCGAATTTCCTCCAGGAGTTCAGTCTGATCGCTAGTGGTCACGTCCGGCATGCCCACGCGAGAACGCACTTTGTTCAAGGCCTGACGGGCCGTTCCCAGTTGCCCGAGATTGGCCGCGGCCTCCGCCTTGTTCAGCAGCACCTCGGCGTACCGAAGATAAATCCAGGGATTGTATGCCTGCTCGTTATTCGGCACAATGTCACGGTCGACGAACTTGCGCAGGTTGTATCCGGTCTGCGAAGAGTTCCAGGACTGCGGCCCTGCATCGGTGTCGAGCCCGCCCTGCATACTTCCGTCCTGCATCTCGTACACGCCCGTCTGGACCACTCCCACCGGATCGGTCGAGCGGGGCGTGCCCGCCGGACGCTCTCGCCAATCGTTCCCGTTAAACTGAATGTTGGCTTTGAGGCGAGGATCGCGCTCCTCGTACGGGTTCTCGGCCTGTACGGGATCTCGGTCCGGCGCCTGTTCTTCGGGGTTCGGAAGGCTCGGATCGCCCCCTTCCCACTGAAAGTCGGAGCCGTCCGCCATCTCGTAGGCGTTCACGTGCTGCTGCGTCGGCGTGTCGCCCGACCACGAGAAGTACCCATTGGGACTGACAAACTGGGACTGGTTGTGGTTGAAGTCGGCGTCCGCATCGAAGTATCGCGCCCAGATGGTGCCGTTCGGATTTCCCTTCGTGAACAGCCGGTGATACTCCTCAGACGACAGATTCTGTTCGAGGCCGTGGGGCCACACGTCGATCACGGCCTGAGCAGCATCGAGGGCCGCCTGCCACCGATCCATTTGGTTCCCGCTCGTGTGGCTCACGTACTGCGCCACGTCGCTACCGCTAAACGGACTGTCGTTGTACAAATCGCTCGCCGAGTAGAGGAGCACGCGAGACTTTAGGGCTCGTGCGGCGGCTTCCGTCGCAGCTCCCTGACGCCGGGCCTCCTTGCCCGCCAGCAACGTGGCCGAGGAGTCGAGGTCCGACACGATGAAGTCGATGGTTTCGGGGAAGGTGTTTCGTTCCACCTGATATTGCTGTTCTCCCGATCCCAGCTCAAAGACCTGCTTGACGAGGGGAACACCGCCGTAGAGCTTCATGAGGTTCTGATAGAAGAATCCCCGCAGGAAGTAGGCCTCTCCCAAAAGCTGCTCCCTCTGGTCGGGGGGGACTTGCTCGTTCCCCTTCACATTCTGAATGAAGAGATTCAGGTCCCGAATCGACGACCAGACGCTGCCCCAGTTGTATCCCTGATAGTATGGATCGTCGGCCGCACGCCACCCCGGGGCGTCCCAGATGCCCCGATCCCCAGGGGACACGTTGGACATAATGTTCTGCGTGCCGGGGTGACCGTGCGTGTTGTAGGCCTCGTCCGTGACACCGGGCGTCTGCATCGGGTCGCCGAACCCGATTCCCGTTCGGGTATAGATCTGATTTAGGTACGACTGTGCGAGAGCCGGATCCTCAAACACCTGATCGGCCTCAAATTCATCTTTGGGACTCAAATTCAGACTGTCGCAGCCCGCCAGAAGTAGCAGTGAGCCGACAAAGGAGAACGTGATGATGCGTGTCAATGATCTCATAGGTTTTGGGAGCTACCCTCGATAGTACGTGAGATATCTCAGAGTCTCTGTCGTGCCCCGCCCGCTCGATCCGGGCGGGGCACCTTGTTTCAGGCGTGAGTACGCTCTGGGAAAGGGTCAATCACAGATCCATCCGGATGCCGAACGTGTACGCCTTTTCCGGCGGGTATACCTGTCCGGAGTTGACCCGAATTTCCGGATCGTACACGTTGAGCGGCGTGAGCGTAACGAGATTTCGTCCACTCAGGTAAACCTGAAACCGACCGATCCCGGCCGTTTCTGTCAGGCTTTCCGGCACCGTGTAGCTGAGTTGAGCGGCCTTCAGGCGGAGGTACTTGGCGTCGCGCAGAAAGTAGGTGTTGGCATTCGAGGCCCAGTACGGCTGCACTCGCTCGTAGGCGCGCGGCCCCGATGCGTCCGTGTTGTCCGGCGTCCACCGATTCTCTGCAAACTCCTGGTAGTAGTTTCCGAAGGAGCCGGCGGACCCGGTGAATACGTACTGCCGGACCTGCGCAGCCCCCTGGACCTGAAGGTTCAGATTGAAGTTGCCGTAGGTCGCTCCCAGGTTCAGCCCGCCGATGAGGTCCGGCCGGTTGTTTTCGGAGACCCGGCGTCGATCGTCGGCGTTGATCGTACCATCCCCATTGAGATCCCTGAATCGAACGTCTCCCGGTCGGGCCCCCGCAAAGTGGGCGTCCGCATTGTCAATCTCTTCCTGCGTATTCCAGATGCCGTCAGCCACGTAGTAGAGCTCCGGATTCTCGGGATCGTTCGGCATCGGCCGTCCTTCGCTCTGCTGCCACTCCGGTAGGCCGTCCGGCTCGGCGAAGTTTACGATCTCGTTTTCAGAGTAGGTGATGTTCCCCCCTACGCGGAACGAGAAATTCGAGGTGACGTCGTGCGTAAAGTTCGTCTGCGCCTCAACACCGTAGGTGCGCACCTCCCCAATGTTTTCGTCGGGCAGGCTGAATCCAGCCGTCTGCGGGATGGCCACTCCCCGAGGCCACAAGATGTCCGAGCGGTTCTGGTGGAAGTACGTGACCCCAAACGAGAGGCTATTGTCCAACACGGCCCCTTCAAGCCCCACGTCGAATTGAGTAGCGACCTCCCACGTAATGTCCGGATTCGGTACCCGGGTCTGCTCGATCGTGGTGCCGAGCCCATCGGCAAAGGCCGTCTGACCGCCCAACTGGAAGGTCCGGCGGAACTGATAGGGATCGACCTGGTCGTTTCCGGTCTGCCCGTACGACGACCGGATCTTGAGGCGATCGAACGCCTCGCCCGTGAAGTCGGCAAACCAGTCTTCCTGTGCAATGCGCCATCCGGCCGAGACCGACGGGAAGAAGCCGAAGCGGTCTCCCTCCGGAAAGATGTACGAGCCGTCGTACCGGGCGACAAACTCGAGGAGATATTTCTCCTGGTAGTTGTAGTTGGCCCGACCGAAGAAGTTAAAGCGTGCGGAATGCCAGCCGGTGCCGTAAATGTCTTGCTGCTCCGTTCCACCGGCCGTCAACTCCTCCACTGCATCGGTAATGAAGAAGCGACGGAAGGAACTGGTGGTATCGGCATCCGAGGACTGCCACTCGGTCCCGAGCAGAACGCTCGTGTTGTGGTCTCCGAACTCCGTCTCGTAGGAGGTCGTCGCCCGGAGCATGACGTCTTGCACGTCTCGGCCTTCTTCCGTCAGCCGGGGCTCCGGAACGCCGACTTGTGACGATTCCAGTTGGGGATCTTCAACCTCTTCCCCGTTGGGGCCGGGAGCACAGTTCGAGCAGGAATACAGCGTCCAGGGCTTCTGCCACCGCTTCCGTTTGAGAAAGTGACGGTCGTACGCAACCGTTCCCTCAGTAGTCCACCCCTCCACTCCGGGAATGTCGTACGTCAGGTCCAGATTGCTCTGGAAGAAGTACGTATTTTCGTCGTCATACCCGGTGCGGGTAGCTACAACCGGATTCACGCCCTCTTCCTGGGCGGGTCCCGGTTGACCGTTGGGCCAAAAGGCCGGCTCCGTCGGCTTACCGCGCTGGAGCATCTCCCAGGCCGCATTAATTCCGCGAGTCCAGGCTGGAATGCTTCGCTGCTCGAATCGACCGTGAACGTTGAGATTCAAGTTGAGATCGTCGGCTACGTCTCCCTGAAGGTTGCTCCGAAAGCCCAGCTTGTCGAATCCAGTGCCACTGCTGACGAGAATGCCGTCCTCCGTTGCAGCGTTGAACGACGTCCGGTACTGGAGATTCTCACTCCCGCCGGTGATGGACGCACTCGCAGTCGTCTCCTGCGAATAATTTTTCAGCGCTTCGCCGTACCAGTCCGTGTTGTGGTACGTGTAGCTTTCGTCAATCCCGCCCGACTCCCTCACTCGCTGAAACCCCTCAACGTAGTCCTGATCGAACGCAGGGCTAACGTTCCTGTATTCCGTCTGCTCGTTCATCATCTGGATATACGTCCAGGCATCGGCCATCTCCGGAACCACCGTCGGCCGTGTGTAGCTCCGTTCCACGTTTGCGTTGATCCGCGTTTCGCCGGCGCGCCCTTGCTTCGTCTTCACGAGAATCACGCCGTTGGCGGCCCGCGACCCGTAAATCGCAGCTGAAGCATCCTTGAGCACGGACACGCTCTCGATGTCGGACGGATCGAGTCGAGCGAGCCCGCCCTGCCGGCCCGGAACGCCGTCAATCACGACTAGCGGCGAGGAATTATTGAGCGTGGAGGCTCCCCGAATGAGGAGATTAGAGTTGTCGCGCCCCGGACGCCCACTCGGATTCACTCCAATGAGGCCCGGAACGGATCCCTGAAGCGTCTGCGTGAGATTGGTCGTCGGCTGCACGTCCAAATCCTCCCCTGAAACCTGACTCACCGAGCCCGTCGTCGTCTCAATGGTCTGCTCCTGATACCCCACGTTCACCACGACCTCTTCCATCGCCGTAACGGACGGCTGTAGCTGCACGTTGATCTCCGAACGTCCGTCAATCGGCACTTCCTGCTCCTGATAGCCCACAAAGGAGAAGACGAGCGTCTCTTGGTCCGAGGGCGCCTCAATTGTAAAGCTCCCGTTCGCCCGCGTCGTCGTTCCAATCTGTGTGCCCTGGACGACAATGTTTACGCCCGGGAGCGTCGTCCCCTGCTCCGCATCCACCACCTCACCGGTCACGGTGTGCTGAGCAAGTGTGGGCGACGCCCAAACGGCGGCTACCACCAGAAAAGACGCGACGAGCATTCCGGCTCGCCCGAGTAAGCGACGTTTCCGAGGGACGTTCCACTCGGAACGCAGAAGGGAAAGGAGTGAAGCGAACAACTGGGTTGTAACCGTTTGCATATCATCGGAAACGCTTTCAAAAAAAAGGATAGGTCCCCTGCCTACGCCCTCGATGTCCGGGAAAACAGTGGTGTATACGCCGAAGCCGGTCCTTGCCCGCAGGGGCATCGGTGAGCAGGCCGGTTTCGTGCGTTCTCAGAACAGGTAGAACTGAATTAAATCGGTTTTACCTGCTCGAAATACACAAAACTGCTGACTCAGACAGTAGATTTCTACGAGTTAACAACGTGTATTTCAAACGTCAATACCCTCTTCACTACTTCTTCTATTTATATTCACGAATAGAGGGAAGAGAGCATCTCTTCCGCTAAGCTTTCCGACTCGGTGGTTAATCGAACCGGTTTTGTCAATAAATTACCGATACTAGGTGTCGGCCATCGGTACACCGATTGATATTGGCCAGAGTGTTGCCATGCAAGTTACAATCTGGCCTTCACTCTCACTTCACTACATCTTCAATAAATAGGACGCGCCCTCTTCCATTTCTCCCATTTTTTCTGTTACGGCTCCCACTCCTCCAGTAATGAAACCCATTTCACCCTGCACCGCTGTCTATACGTGTTATTTCCATTTCTCAGTGATTCCTCCTGTCCCTTTTCATTCTCTTCCGTCCCCCGTCAGCTCCGTGTACGACCACCTCAGTTACGGTTTCAGGGACCCAAAGTCGACGGGACGACTGCGAGAGATAGGTGGAGCCGAAGTAGAGTTCTTCGGTCCGCGTCGAGCCGTCCTCATAGGTCAGCACGGCACGGCGATCAAGTGGCCGAAGGGGCACGAACCCTCCCCTTCGCTGCGTGGGCTTGAAGGTCTTCAGGGAATCGTCGTTCTGCGTAGCCACGAGGAGCGAAGTGGTGTCTGTGGTCGCCACCTCGGCTACTGCTTTCGCATCGCCCGGGACGAGGAATCCACTCTCCGGATACGGAACCGGCGCAAAGTGCCCCGTCCCCTCCCCCCGAAGGAGCATTCCAGTAAACGCGTCTGCCCGTCCCGTTTCTGCATCGGGGGCGTACCAGTTGCCCACCATCAGAAGATCCAGCACGCCGTCGCCGGTGTAATCCCCGACCTGGATGCCGAAGACCGGGGCAGTCTGCACCCGGGCCGGAAGAGTTCGCATCGTGAAGGTGCCGTCCCCTTGATTCTCAAGAACACTCGTGTCGAAGTGCACTGCTTTTGCCGTGTATGCGTCCGTCAGCTCGTCCTCTGAAAATAAATCATCGATTGTCGCCCGGGCGTAGGCCTGCTGGGTGGGCACGCGGCGCATCATGCCGTTGATCTTCCCAAGCATCTCCTCGCGGCTATGCAGCGGGTATCGTGCTCCTCCGACCGACTGCGAAAGCACCGCCTCAACGGTTCCGTTGCCGTCAAAATCCGTCGCGTGCACCTGAATGGGCTCGTTCGCGGACGCGTCGTAGCGGGTGTTGCGCCCTACGTTTCCGGCGACGTAATCGGTGTCCCCATCCCGATCGAAATCCCCGGCGGCCAGACTATTCCACCAGCCCGTGGTTTCGGAGAGGCCCATCTGCTGCGTCACGTTGCGGAACTGCCCATTCTCATTCCGAAAGAAGGTAATCGGCATCCACTCGCCCACCACGAGAAGGTCCACTCTACGATCACCGTTAAAGTCAGTCCAGAGGGCGTCGGTTACGAGCCCCGGTTCAGCCAGCTCAGGAGCCACCTCCTTGGTGACGTCGGTAAACTGCACCTCATTCTCGTCGGAGTCATTCCGTAGAAGGTAGCTGCGCGAGGGAAGGGGGTAGTTCTGGCCCTGGACCCGTCCCCCAACAAAGAGGTCCAGGTCCCCATCCCGGTCGTAATCGGCAGCCCTAACGACCGATCCGCTTGCAGTAATGTCCGGCAGTGCGCCCTCTGCACGCTGAAACGAGCCGTCTCCATTGTTGAGAAAAAGCCGATCCTGATAGCTGTCTCGAAAATTGCCCGGCGGCCCGGTATTTCCTCCCGATACCACGTACAGGTCGAGATCTCCATCCCCATCGGCATCAAAAAACAGCGCCCCCATGTCCTCGTGCGACTGCCGCATCGGCAGCGGCTGCTCCTCGAAGCGCCCCGGGGCAACCTGCCGGTACAGCACACGCTCCTGCATCGGATCGGCCCCCACGAAGATGTCGTCGAGTCCATTTCCGTCCGCGTCCCCCACGGCAATCCCGGGCCCGTTCTGCGAGTAGCGATGGGGCAGCATCGGGTTCATCTGAAAATCCTGAACGTTCATATCACGGTGCCGATAGTCGAGGCCGCGTTCGGCCGCCGACACGGCCTGGAAGAGGATCGAGTCGGACATTGCTCCGGCACGATTCGCTCGTGAGCCTCCCTGGGAACCGGCCGTCGAGTCGTACACGAGCGTCAGGACCTGGTCGGTCTCCACTTCGGTCCGAACCTGAACCGTGCCGTCGGGCCACGTGACGCGGAGCGAGTCCGCCGTGGAATCGGCGCCCAGGCCAAAGTGCACGATGCCTTCCACAGTGGACTGGAATCCCCGATACGGCGAGTAGTCGACGGACTGCGTCGCCCTGTCATTGTACAGTGTCACCTCCGCCCCGAGCCCTGCCAAATTCCCCTCTGGCCCACGAAGCTCCATCCGCACGGCGTGTCCTCCCTCCTGCTCGTCAGTTTGATTTTCCAGAATCGTGGCCTTGCGGTTGACGTTGTTCGTCACGAGGTCCAGATCGCCGTCCCGATCGAGATCGGCAAACGCAGTCCCATTGGAGATTCCCGGTGCAGGTGGGACCCATTCTCCCGTCCGATCCTCAAACCGGTACTCCTCCCCTCCTTCCTTCGCCGAACGGACGTTCTCGTAGAATCGGTTGGGAATGTGCACCGTCGGCAACTCCGACATGGCCTCGTCGAGTGATGACTGCGGCCCGGCACTCCTCTGCTCCCGGCGCCGAACGAAGTCGAGATGCGTGATGAGCGGCCCGAACCCATTCGTCACGAAGAGGTCCCGATCCCCGTCGTTGTCGTAATCGGCCAAGAGGGGCGCCCAACTCCAGCCGGACGCGGCAATGCCCGCCTGCTGTCCAACCTCACTGAAAGGAGCCATCCCATTCGGTCCCATCCCGTTGTGGAGCTGAAGCGTGTTGCGAGGGTACTGCCACATACTGTCGTCCCGCGTGCCTTCAAGGGAGATGAGCCGTCGCCGCTGTCGCTCCGTCGGAAGCGCATCGAGCGCCAGAATGTCCGGCCAAGTGTCATTGTTGACGTCAACCACGTCCACCCCCGCAGCCCCGTGCGTCTGGTGGCGCAGATAGGCCCGGCTCCGATCGACGAACGTCCCGTTTTCCTGGTTCACGTAGAGCCGATCACGACTCTCCCCATCATTCGCCACGTAGAGATCAGAGCGACCGTCGTCGTTGACGTCAGTAACGGCGAGCCCCATTCCGTCGCCCGTTCCGGCAATGCCCGCGTCCTCCGTCACCTCGGTGAACGCCCCTCCGTCATTACGATACAGTCGATCCCGACTCGACGACTCCCGCCCCTCTCCTCCTGCAGATGCCTGCTGCCGCTGACCGGTCGCCGAATTCAGCACGTAGAGGTCCAGGTCGCCATCTTGATCGTAGTCAAAGAAGGCTGCGTGCGTCGAATACCCCGCATCGGCAATGCCGTATGCCGCCGCCTTTTCCTCAAACGTCGGAATGCTGTCGGCCCCAGTACCTTGGTTCACGTAGAGCCGGTTGGCACGCCCGTCGACAATTTCGCTTGGCCCGCCGAGCGAGACGTAAATGTCCGTCCAGCCGTCCTGATTGACGTCGACCAGCGTCACGCCGGTCGACCAGACGTTCGGGGCCACCACCTCCGCCTCGTCGGTCACGTCCCGAAACTGAAGGTTACCCTCATTGAGGTAGAGCTGGTTCTCCACCGTATTTCCGGCAAAATAGAGATCCGGGCGCCCGTCCCCGTTCAGGTCGCCCGCCGCCACCCCGCCCCCGTTGTAGACGTTGGGGAAATCGAGCGGGTTCAACAGGGAATCGTCTTCCGGAATGGTGTTGACGAAGTCTACGCCGGTCTGAGTGGCGTCGAGCCGGGTAAAGAGCCGCTCCTGCTCCTGCGCACATCCCCCCGCCAACAGAAAAAGCAGAACCAGCAGCGTCTCGCGAAGAACACGCATTCGTCGGGTGGGGATCGTTCATCAGTCGACAGCGCTCCGCAATGGACCTCTCCTCCTCAGCGCTTTCCAAGAGCAACTTGACGCGTGCCCTCAGCGCCGTGGATCACAATTTTCTGTACGGTTGAAGGGACCCACAGCCGTCGCGAGGACTGCGAGAGATAGGTGGATCCGTAGTGGAATTCCTCTTTTCGAGTAGAGCCGTCTTCGTATGTGAGCAGGGCGTAGCGATCGAGGGGCCGAACCGAGACGTAGTGTCCGTCTCGCCCGGTTGGGGCAAATGCCTTCAGCGAATCGTTATTCTGCACGACCGCGATCATAGCAGAGTCGGTCCCCGTCGCGATTGTAGACAGTCCCTTCGCATCCTTCGCTGCCAGAAATCCGCTCTTCGGATACGGGACCGGCTCGAAGTGCCCATCTCCCGTTCCTCGTAGAAACTGTCCCACGGACGCGTCTGCGCGGCCCGTTTCGGGATGGGGGGCGTACCAGTTACCGACCGTCAGTAGATCGAGATGCCCGTCGCCGTCGTAATCGCCGGTTTGCATCCCAAAAACAGGCGCCATTTGCACCGGCCTCGGCAGCGCCCGAAGCGCAAACGTGCTATCTCCTTGCAGGTCAAGAACCGAGCTCTCGAATCGAACGGCCGTAGCGGAATAGACCCCGTCACGCTCTGACGCCGGAAAGACGTCGTCGAAGGTGGCGTCCGCGTACGCCCGATGCGACGAAACGCGCTGTCCGATCCGCCGCAGTTGACCGGTTAGGACTTCATAGCTGTGGGCCGGCACCTCTGTCCCTTGCTCGTACTGGGAGAGCACCGGGTCAATCTGGCCGTCCTGGTTAAAATCTTTGGCATGAACCCGAACCGGCTCCTCGGGCGACGCCTCGTAGCGGGTGTTGAGCCCGAGATTGCCCGCCACGTACTCCGTCTCGCCGTCGCGATCGAAGTCGCCCGTCGTGAGGCTGTTCCACCACCCCTCCGTCTCGTGGAGCCCCACCTCACGGGTCGCGTCGGTAAACCGAGTGCCGGTATTTTCAAAGAGCGTGATCGGCATCCACTCGCCCACGACGAGAAGATCCGACCGTCCGTCGCCGTTGTAATCCGTCCAGAGCGCGTCGGTTACGAGTCCAACCTCGGCCAGATCGGGAGCACGCTCCTCGGTCACGTCCGTAAACTGAATCCCGCTTGCGTCCGTGTCGTTGCGCAAGAGATAGCTGCGCGGCGGCAGCGGATACTCGCCCGGCCGCACCCGTCCGCCGACGAAGAGGTCGAGATCGCCGTCCCGATCATAATCCGCCGCCGTCACCACCGATCCGCTGGTGGCCACGTCGGGCAGAGCGCCCTCCGCACGTCGGAACCGGCCCGGCCCGTCATTCACGTACAGCCGATCCTGATACGCCTCCGCCGCGGTACCAAGCGGCCCCACGTTGCTACCCGACACCACGTACAGATCCAGATCCTCGTCGCCATCAGCGTCAAAGAGGAGTGCCCCCATGTCTTCGTACCCGTACGTCCCCGAGTAGCGATGCTTCATATTGAGGGCTCGTTTCTGAAACTCTCCCGGGGACGTTTGCCGGTAAAGCACCCGTTCGTGCCCCCGGTCCGCCCCCACGAACACGTCGTCGAGGCCGTTGCCGTCCACGTCGCCCACGGCGATGCCGGGCCCATTCTTCGTGTACTGATGCGGAAGAAGGGCATTCTGCTCGCGTCCGCCCGTCTCGGTGTGTCGATGTGCAAGGCCTCGTTGGGCAGCCACAGCCCGAAAGAGCGTGGAATCGGGACGGGCCTTGTACGGAGAGTTCGGAACAGTCGCCGTCGAATCGTACCGCACGTCGATCACCTGCCCTGCCGCTACGTCGGGGCGACGCTGCGTGGTGCCGTCCGGCCACGTCACCGTCAGCGAATCCGCCGTGGAATCGGCCCCCAGCCCGAAGTGGACGATGCCTTCGACTGTGGACTGGTATCCCCGGTACGGAGAATGATCGTGCGACTGGGTCGTACCGTCATTGTGGAGTTGCACCTCGACTCCGAGTCCCGACCGATTGCCTTCCGGCCCGTGCAGATCGACGCGCAGGGCGTTCGCATCGGATCGCTCGTCGGCCCGGTTTTCGAGGAGAGTCGCTTCATCGTTGACGTTGTTCGTGACGAGATCCAGATCGCCATCCCGGTCGAGGTCGGCAAAGACGGCCCCGTTCGAAATGCCGGGCTGCGCCTCGGCCCAGGTGCCCGTTCGCTTGGTGAAGTGCAACGGCCGCCTCGCTCCCCGGTGATCGTTCTCAAAAAACCGATTGGGCAGGTGCACCACCGGCAGTTCGTCCATCAGGTCGTAGAGTGCGTCGGGCGTTTCGCCGCTCGCTCCGAAGGCCCGCAGCTTTTGCCGCTGCTGAGCAAAGTCAAGATGGGTGATGAGCTCCCCAAAGCCGTTGGACACGAAGAGATCACGATCCCCGTCGTTGTCGAAGTCGGCCAGAAGGGGCGCCCAGCTCCACCCCGTGGCTTCGATCCCGGCCAATTGCCCCACCTCGCTGAACGGGGCCGCCCCTTTTAGCCCCACACCGTTGTTGAGCTGTAGCGTGTTGCGCACGTACTGCCACATTTGATCGGTGCTGTTGCCCCGCGTGGACACGAGTCGACGACGGCGACGATCCTGGGGCAACATGTCGAGCACGAAGAGGTCCTCTCGTCGATCATTGTTCACGTCGGCAATGTCGACCCCCATCGCACTGTACGACTGATGTCGGAGGTCTCGCCGACTCCGATCGGTGAACGTGCCGTCTCCGTCGTTTACATAGAGATGATCCCGCGTGTGTAGATCATTCGCCGCATAGACGTCCGGCCACCCGTCGTTATTCACGTCGCTCACCGCCAGGCCGAGCCCATAGCCGTTCTGCGTAATGCCGGCAGAGTCCGATGCCTCCGTGAAGGTGCCGTCTCCCTCATTGCGATAAAAGCGATCCCGGTTGGAACCGGTCGATCCCTTCCCCGGACGACCGCGCGTCCGTACCGTGGCCGTGTTCAGGACGTAGAGGTCCAGGTCCCGATCCCGATCCGCGTCGAAAAAGGCCGCGTGCGTCGAGTACCCCGCATCGGCAATGCCGTATGCCCCCGCCTTCTCCTCGAACGTCGGAATGCTGTCGGCCCCAGTGCCTTGGTCTACGTAGAGCCGGTTGCCACGCCCGTCGACAATTTCCTTCGGTCCGCCGAGCGAGACGTAAATATCCGTCCAGCCGTCCTGATTGACGTCCACCAGGGTCACGCCGGTCGACCATACGCCGGGCGCAGTCACCCCCGCCGCCTTCGTCACGTCCCGAAATTGAAAATCACCTTCGTTGAGATAAAGGCGATTGTCGACGGCATTTCCGGCAAAATAGAGATCCGTGCGCCCATCCCCGTTCAGGTCCCCCGCCGCCACTCCGCCCCCGTTGTAGACGTAGAAGAAATCGAGCGGATTCATCAGCGAGTCGTCCTGGGGAATGGTGTTGGCAAAGTCTACCCCCGTTTGGCCTACAGCACGTCGTATGAAGAGCCGATCCTCGCTCTGCGTACACCCGACGGCCAGAACGAGAAGTCCCACCCCCAGCGCCCACATTCCCACCCTCGCGTAAAAACAACGGTCATTTTGAAAGACGATATTGCTCATAGACCGGAAACGATGTGACGTGGACGGTGAGGATTCACTCAGCCTGCTGGGCCTTCACTGGAGCCTCCGGCAGACCTCTTTCGGGGATCGCCCGGTAGACCGCGAGGGAATCCCGGTTCCGGCCAAAAAGGAGCCGATCCCCAAGCTGGAGCACACTGCGAACGTCTCCTTTCAGTGCGAAGCCGGACCGTCGCTGGGGAACGTACGAGAACTCCCCGCTGCCGTCGCCCCGAAGCAGCACACCGTAATTGGCGTCGTACTTCGGAAAGCGAATCCGGGTCTCGTTCATATTCCCCGTCAGAAGTAGGTCGATGTCACCGTCCGCGTTATAGTCCATCGGGTGGGCATCATACACCGGCGCGTACTGGGCTTCCACCGGCAGATCCTTCCGCTGCAGCGTGCCATCTTCTCCAAAGAGAAAGAGAGCCGTTTCGAGATGATGGGCCTCCAATCGTCCGGCACTCTCTCGCTCCTGTGCTGTGAGAAGATCGTTGAGCGTAGCATTGGCGTACGCCTCGTAGTTGGAAAATCGTGCGCCGAGAGAAGGAACGGTTTCTTTGAGCCGATCGAGCAAAACGTGCGGATACCGCTGCCCGTCGATGTAGTAGCTGAGGATGGGGTCGATCTGCCCGTTGTTGTCGAAGTCGTCGTAGAAGAGCTCCGCCGGCTCTTCTTCGGTGGCGCTGATTTGCGTGTTGCGCCCGAGGTTCCCGGCCAGGAGCCCCACACGCCCGTCTCCCATCTCGAATACGTTCACGCTGTACCAAAAACCGGTGGGCGGCCCGTCAAAGTAGGCGTCCGTGGTTTCAGTAAGGGTCCCATCGCCCACTTCAAAAATCCGAATGGGCATCCACTCCCCCGCCACGACGAGGTCCGCCGCCCCGTTGCCGTCCACGTCCTGCCACACCGCATCGGTCACCATGCCGGGAGTCTGAAGTGCGGGGGCCACCTCGCCGGTCCGGTCCGAGAAGGCCCCCTCCCCTTGGTTCATCAATACGTAGCTGCGGGGGGATTCCGGGTAGCGTCCCGGAATGACACGTCCTCCCACAAAAAGGTCGGGATGACCGTCGCCGTTTACGTCGCTCGAGGTGACCGCCCCGGTGCTGGTGCGCATGCGGGGCAACGCATCCGGTGCCGCCGCAAACGAGCCGTTACCGTCGTTGAGGTAGAGCCGATCCTGCAACGCAGGGTCGTTCTCAGAAAAGCCGCCGTAGCCGCCGCTGGCCACGTAGAGGTCCATCGCGCCGTCGCCGTTGGCGTCGAAGAAGAGGACCTCCACGTCGTTCGCGGCCCGATCCTCCTCAAAAGCAGGCTGGGAGCTCCGTGCGAACTGCCCGTTCGGCTGCTGGAGGTAGAGGCGGGCGGCCTGCCCGTTGCCGCCTCCCACAAACACGTCCTGCCGACCATCTCCGTTCACGTCGGCCTTCGCCATCGCCGGCCCCTCAAAAGACTTTGCGTTCACCAGTAGCGGCTGGCGGCGGAAGTCGTCAATGTCCCCCTCCATCCGATGCTGAAAATCAAACGGAGCGGCCTCGGCACGAAAGAGCACGGAATCGGCACCCGAAGAGGGCTGTGCACTCGACGCGTTGTCCTGCCGCAGCGCGATCGTCTGATCGGCCGCCACGGTCGTCAGCGTCTGCGTATTCCCATCGGGCCACCACACGCGGAGAGAGTCAACCGATGTGCGGTCCCCGAGGCCGAAGTGCAAGGTCGGGCTCACGCTGGAGAGGTAGCCTCGGGCCGGATACTGCTCCCGGTACTGGCGAAGGGTATCGGAAAAGAGGGTCACCTTCGCGCCAAAGCCGTAGGTATTCTGTCCCAATCCCTCCAGCTGCACCTTGAGATAGTGGTGCTCGGTCTGCTGGGCGGCCCGATTTTCGTACACCGCCGCCGGATCAGTGATGTTGTTCGTCACCAGATCCAGATCGCCGTCCCCGTCCAGGTCCGCGTACGCCGCGCCGTTGCTGTTGAGTGCATCCCCCAGCCCCCACTCCGACGACACCTTTTCAAACCGCTGCCCGCCCTCATTCCGAAACGCATAATTTTCGAGCGTGGTGGCCGGCATGTTCTTCATGAGAACCGCCACGTCCTTCGGCTTCAGATCGTAGTTGCGCTTCTGAATGTACTGCCGACGAAAGCGGATGAAGTCCCGATTCGTGATGTCGTGGAAAATGCCGTTCGTGACGAAGAGGTCTTGCCACCCGTCGTTGTCGTAATCGGCGATGAGCGGCGCCCAGCTCCAATCCGTGTTGGAAATGTCCGCCAGCTGTCCAATCTCGCTGAACCTCGGTGCGGAGTCCGCCCCTAACGTCCCGTGATTCAACTGCAGGGTATTGGCGGTGTACTGGTGATGGAAGCCCGACGCGACGTTGGTGTCGAACGCGCTGCGGTCGTTGGGGACGTGAAGCAGTTTCTGCCGCCGATTGTCCTCGGCGATCATGTCGAGGACGACGACGTCCGAGCGCGTGTCGTTGTTAATGTCCGCGACGTCCACCCCCATCGAGGCACGGGAGATGTGCCCCATGCTCTGACGGATCGTGTTCGTGAACGTGCCGTCTCCGTCGTTCACGTAGAGATAGTCGGGCGGCGAGTAGTCGTTGCCCACGTAGATGTCCGGCCAGCCATCTTTGTTGAAGTCCGATACGGCTGCTCCGAGACCGTAGGTCAGCGGGGAATTTTGGATGCCGACCTTTTCCGTCACGTCGACAAAGCGCCCCTCCCGGTTCTCGTAAAAGTGATTGCCGTTGACCGAGTCCTCTTCCGCCAGTCGCTGTTTGATGCTCTGACTGGTCCCCCGCGCGATGGTCTTCACGTTGTGGGTCTGGAGATAGAGGTCGAGGTCGCCGTCGCGGTCGTAGTCGAAAAAATAGGCCTGATTGCTGGAGTGCGGATTCGCCAGCCCATACTCCGCCGCCCGCTCCTCAAACTGCGGAACGCCGTTCGCGTCCGTCCTCTGGTTGATGTAGAGCTCGTCCACCCGGCGGTCGAGCGGCAATTCCCCCGAATAGCACACGTAGATGTCCAAAAGGCCATCGCCGTTCACGTCGGCCATTGTGACACCCGTATTCCAGGTATTCTTCCGTCCCTGCACCCCGGCGGCCTGACTTACCGCCCGAAATTGCATCCCGCCCTGATTCAGGTAGAGCGCATTGTAGCCCATGTTGGCCGTAAAATAGAGGTCGTCCCTACCATCCCCGTTCACGTCCCCCACCGCCACGCCGGCCCCGTTCGAGAAGTACTCATAAAGCAATTCGGTGCGGTGCGGCGTCGGGTTTTCGGAGAGGGTATTGGCAAAAGTGACCCCAGTAGAATCAGGATCCAGCCGAGTAAACAGGGGCGGCTGTTCCTGCTCAGGGCCATCCGGGCTCGTGGAGCATCCCCCCAGTAGGACGAACGCAAGACCAAACAGGACACCAAAAAAGAACCGAAGAGTCATGAGGGGTGGAACAGTTGCAGTAAACGGGTCCTTCCCGAGCCAACCCGTCCGGACATACGCTCGCTCTGATCCTCGAGTTCGAGCAGAGCGTGAACCTTCACGGAGGGTCGTCGCATGGAGGTATTTGCGGGACGGCCATCGGTTTCATTATACTCTAACCGGTTCAATCTCTTGCCTTTTACGACTGCCGCCCCATGCAACCGTTTCCAACCTCCTTTCGGCCCCTGTTCGCCCGTGTCGGCTCTGTGGCTCTCACCCTCGTCACGATCGGCGTGCTCGTGCTCCCCGCCCAGGCCCAGACGCACGAGGTACAGTCGCCTGACGGAAAGGTCGTCGCGACCGTGCAGACCGACGGCCCCCATCTGAGCTATTCTGTGTCCTACGACGGGCAAACGATCGTGGAGCCGTCGCCCATTTCCATGACGCTGGCCGGGCGGACGGTCCTCGGCGCGAATCCGAGCGTCGAAACCACCTCCCGACGCCAGGGAAACGAAACCCTGGAGCCGGTCGTGCCGGAGAAATTCGCCGAGATCCCCAACCAGTTCCGCGAGCTCCGCATCGACTTTGCCAAGGACTTCTCCCTGGTCGTGCGGGCGTACGACGGCGGTGCGGCCTACCGCTTCGAAACCAGCCGGGGCGACCGCATCACCGTAGAGACGGAGCAGGCCACCTTCGATCTGGCCGACGGGCAAGGCACCGGGCTTCCCACGCTGTACTGGGCGCGCAACGAGAACAGCTTCATCACGCACTCGGAGTCCTACTATCAGCCGCCCATGCCGCTCGACAGCATCGGCGGGCAAATGAGTACGCTTCCCCTCCTCGCCACCTACGAAGACGGGCCGCGCGTGGCCGTCACGGAAGCCAACCTGCGGGACTACGCCGGGATGTTTGTAACAGGCGACTACGCAGCACGAGAGGGGGACGCCCGCCTCCATGGCACCTTTCCGGAAGTCGCGACGGACGTGGCCATCTTTCAGGACGACGAGCGCAACACCTATCCCACCGAGCGAGCCGACTACATCGCCCGGACGAGTGGCGAGCGGGCCTTCCCCTGGCGCGCTGTTATCGTAGAGGAGAATGACGCCGCTCTGCTCGAAAACCAGCTCGTCTACAAGCTGGGACCGGAACTCCGCCTCGACGA
>JAHENZ010000277.1 GCA_018609755.1 Salinivenus sp.
CTGCTCCAGCTCAATTTTCTTCAGGAGAACGGAGCGATTACGTACGATGAGGCGGCCGGCACCTACGCCGTAGCTCCGGCAGCGATGCAGGAGGCTCTTCCCGATCTCGCCCGTCGCTTGGGGGCGCTTCGACGGGCCGACCGAGACGAGAGGCAGGCGTTTTTGAGTGCTCACGGTTCCGCCGCTTCCTCTCTCCGCACCACGCTTGCCCGGCTCTCCGACCGGCCCGTGGCCCTTGCATTCGAACAGGGGCCCTCCGTGCTGCAGGGGCTGGCCCCCGCCGTGATTCAGTGACCTCTCCTTTGGTCCTTTCTTCTGGTCCTTCAGATCACGTCCCGCAGAGAGCCTTCCCTACCTGCGTTCACGTCCAATCTTGGGGAATCGCAGTTTCGGCATTTGACGGGTTCGCGTTCAGGACATGGCAAATCGCGTTGTCGGGAACGTCCTTCCACATTCCGAATCCCCAACCCCAAATTTGAATCCACTTAGCACACACGGTCAAGCATGAAGCCGGAGCAAAAACCGAAATGAGCGTCTCCGCGGGGAACCTCCGAAAAAACTATCTGGTTTATTGGACTCCAAAATTGCGCGAGGCATCGCCTCGCACCGACTAGGGCAAGTCCCGCACGGCCAGCTCCCTCTGAACCCCGTCAGGGCCGGAAGGCAGCAGCGGTAGGAGGTCGCAGCGGCGCGCTGCGGGTCGCTTGCCCTTTTTTCTTTTGGTTTTCCCGATTCTAGCATGCTGTTGCGCATGGATCTGTCTTCATGACTTCTTTTTGGGTCGGGAGGGAAATTTTCTCATCCAAGGGCATCTGGATAAAGATTTGGCCGGTTTGGCGTGTTAGGCGCAATTAAATTAGCCGGGCAAGGGGTTAGAGGTCAATGCGCAACAGTTTGCTGGGCCGGGATTCGTCGCCGTCGGCCCGAACGGGGCGTCGTGCCCCGCGTATACCCGCCGAAATTGCGTAGCCGTCTTCGGCTGCGCGCCGTCGAATGGCTCATTGAATTGTGGATTCCTCTCTTCATGCTCTCCGTATCTCTTTCCGCGTTTACGCCCGTAGTGCTCATGACTTCGTCCGGCGGAGGGTCGGGCGGGATTATGGGGCTTTTATTTCCCCTCGTGCTCATTGGGCTCGTCTTTTACTTCTTTATCTACAAGCCCCAGAAGGATCGGGAGCAGGAGCACGAGGAGATGGTGGCCAACCTGGAGCAGGGCGACAAGATCGTGACCATCGGGGGAATCCACGGGACCATTCAGCGCATTGACGACGACAGCGTGCTTGCGCAGGTGGACAGCAAGGGCACGAAGCTCCGCATCGACAAGCAGGCCATTGCCAGCAGCGGCGAAGACGAGGACGACTCGTAACGCCCGGTGCCGCACCGTCGCTCGCCCGATGATGCTCCGTTTCGACTCATGAGTGATTCCCGTTCCGCAGACGTCACGTTCGACCCGATCCAGGATGCGATTGCAGCCGTTGGGGATGGGGAGCTCGTCATCGTGGTCGACGACGAGGACCGGGAGAACGAGGGCGACTTCATCGGGGCGGCGGAGGCGATGACGCCGGAGCTCGTCAACTTTATGACGAAGCGGGGCCGGGGACTCCTCTGCACGGCCATCACCCCGGAGCGGGCCGATGCCCTCGATCTCGGGCCCATGGTCGAATCGAACTCGGCCACCTACAACACGCCCTTCACCGTGTCGGTGGACTACAAGGAGGGCACCAGCACCGGCATCTCGGCAGAGGATCGGGCGAAGACAATCCAATCCCTGGCCGATCCGGAGGTCTCTCCGTACGACTTTGCTCGTCCGGGGCACGTCTTTCCCCTCCGTGCCCGTAGCGGCGGCGTACTGCGACGCGCCGGCCACACGGAGGCGGCCGTCGACCTTGCGAGACTCGCAGGCTTCGAGCCGGCGGGCGCCCTCGTGGAGATCATGAATGAAGACGGAAGCATGGCCCGCGTGCCGGAGCTCCGCGCGCTGGCCGACGAGTTGGACGTGCCGCTCATCACGATCCAGGACCTCATCGCGTACCGAATGCAGAATGAGCGGCTCGTCTCCCGCGAGGCGGAGGTGACCCTCGACACAGCGTTCGGCGTCTTCCAGGTGGTGGCCTACCAGGAAACGCTGACCGGCGACGTGCACCTCGCGCTGCTAAAAGGCGAGTGGGATGAGACCGAGCCCGTCCTCGTCCGCGTCCACTCCCAGAACGTGCTCGGCGACGTGCTGGCGGCCCGGCGCGAGGAGTACAGCGAGCAGCTGGCCGAAACGCTGCTCCGAATCGAGCACGAAGGACAGGGCGCCGTTCTCTACATGATGCAGCGCGATCACAACCAGAGCCTCCTCTCAAAGCTCCGGCGCATGGAGCGCCGGCAGTCGCAGGACGAGGCCGACCCCGCCGATGCGTCGTTCGACATGGATCATCGGGACTACGGCATCGGCTGCCAGATTCTTCGCGACCTCGGCATCCGTCGCCTGCGCCTGCTGACCAACAACCCCCGGAAGCGCATTGGGCTTGCCGGGTACGGACTCGACCTCGTAGAGCAGACGCCCATCGAACTGTCGGAAGAGGCCTCCGAGCGACTGACCCGGCTCGCGGCCGACCGGCTTACGCCGCTTCTCATGGAGCTGCTGAAACCGGAAGCGTAAGTCCGACCTCACGATCTCTCGTTTGTGTTCTCCTTCTTCCGCATGGATCGCGATCAGATTTTTAAGCTCATATACGCGGGCATCGCCATCTTTGCCACCTACCTGTGCGTGGTCCGTCTCATGGCGGGGGACTGGGTGGCGGGCCTCTGGCCGCTAATCATCGTCGCCTTCTGCGTCTACCGCCTCGTGACGATAGACGAATAGCCCCTTCGGTGAAGGCCGGTGTCAAAGATTCCGGACGGGCACAACGACTGAACATGTCCCCCGTTACCTCCGGCCAATCCACCTTGACGTTGCGGGGGGTAATGTTTATCGTGCTGTACCCCTGTGAGAACAGGGCACTGCACCATCCTGCGCGGGCTGTCTGGACCGGAGTCCTCCCCCGGACGACCCGCGCCTTCAGCCATGCACGTCTCCGTACGCGGAGATCTAATCGAGACGAGAAGAAGCTCCGAATACCCCCTGTTGGCAATCTGTGAATAACTGAGTTTCGCACGGCGACACGCGGGACCATCATGAGAGTGGGACGAGCAAGCCTGGTGTTTCTAATCCCTATATTTGCGTAACTCCCTGTTGCTTAGGCGTTTACAAGTTGTTGAAAACGTGTTGACAACTTGTTGAAAACTTTGAGTGCATAATACAAAGTGGAAAAAACTTCCGGGGTGCGCCGCGGCTCATGTGGATAAGACATCGGTTTCGACCTCTCCTCTGACTGTTTTTCTCCTCTGTTGATGGGGGCGTCGGGACTGAGGTGGGGCTCATCGTCCCTTTCTAGTGGGCTTGCACAACTGAAACGCGAGAAATCGCAGATATCGTGACGCTGTTTCCGTCTGTCTCTCCTGCGCGGAATCTGCTCGGGATCGACCGCTGCCAGCACACGCTGACGATTGTGGCGTCAGGGGACCGACGCTCGAAACTGCCAGAGTCGTTGTGCAAGGTCACTAGTGCTCAGTCAAGCTGAGGTTGTCGAGTCTCGAATTGTACTCAGTGTCTGAAAGTTGCTGACTGCTCGGTACTTACGGTTCGACGAGCAACGCTCAACCCGACACGGAAAACGTGACGCAGCACTAGTGCTGCAGTTGCCGCTGTAGCACGAACCGGCTGCCCCTTGTGCCCGGCCCTCGGTTGCGTTTCTTCTGACTCTTCCTTCCCGATTCCTCTCGGAGTGGGGAGGCGTGCAGGCTGGCTACATTCCCCGCGCTGACTTTCGACATTCCCGCCGCGAGGTCTTGTACTGTCTCCGGCGGTTGCCCTGCCCTCTGGATATGGATCAGTCTGCCGACCGCGTTTGGGAGGAGTGCCTCGCGATCATTCGAGACAATGTCAGTCAGCAAAGCTTCAATACCTGGTTTGAGCCTCTGGAGGCGCAGTCGCTTGAGAAGGAGGACGGCCTTCAGAAGCTGACGGTTCAACTGCCGAGTCGCTTCTACTACGAGTGGTTGGAGGAGCACTACTTTTCTCTTCTCCGAAAAACGGTTACGAAGGTGCTGGGGAACGACGGGCGACTCTTCTACGACATCGTCATCGAGCAGGACGATCCGGACGATCCCGACCAGGGCGCCTCGATGCAGTTGCCCGCCCGTCAGATGGACGAGGAAGGATCCTCGTCTGGATCTGCCCCTGCAGGCGACGTGCCCTCTCCCGAAACCAATGTTTCTCCTTCGGGGCAGGCGTCGGACACGCCTCCGACAGAGTCTCCTTCCGGCTCCGAGCCGTCTCCCTCGGCTCCGGGCAACGCGTCGGGCGGTGCGCCCCAGGAGGACCCCGGGGAGCCGCCGGTGCAGAATCCGTTTGCAATTCCAGGGATTCAGGAGCGCGAGGTCGACAGTCAGCTCAACGAGAGCTATACCTTCGAGCGCTTCATTGAGGGCGACTGTAATCAGCTGGCCCGGAGTGCCGCCTGGGCAATTTCGCAGGAGCCGGGAGGCACCAGCTTCAATCCGTATCTGGTCTACGGCGGGGTCGGGCTCGGCAAGACGCACCTCATCCAGGCCGTCGGCAACTACGTCACCACGCAGATGGCCGACAAGACGGTCCTCTACGTGTCGAGCGAGCGGTTTACGACAGAATTTGTGCAGTCGATCCAGCGGAACCGAATCAGCGAGTTTTCGATGTTCTACCGGGGGGTCGACGTGCTCATCGTCGACGACGTGCAGTTCTTCAGCGGGAAGGAGAAGACGCAGGAAGAGTTCTTCCACATCTTCAATGCCCTTCACCAGGCGGGGAAGCAGATCGTGCTGTCAGCCGATCGGCCCCCACGCGAAATTGACGGCATTGAGGAGCGGCTGCTCTCCCGCTTTCAGTGGGGCCTCTCGGCCGACGTCCAACCGCCCGGTCTCGAAACGCGCATCGCGATTCTCCAGCGGAAGGCCGAGGACGACGGCATCGACCTCGATCAGGACGTGATCGAGTTCATCGCCCACAATATTCAGAGCAACATTCGCGAGCTGGAAGGCGCGTTGATTCGGCTCCTGGCCCACGCCACGCTCCACCAGCGCGAGCTTGACCTCTCTCTCGCCAAGGACGTGCTTCACGACCTCGTGCAGGACGAGCAAGTCAATCTCACGATCGACGAGATCCAGCGGATCGTCTGCGAGTACATGGACATCGACGAGGACCGGGTGCGGGGCAAAACCCGAAAGCGAGAAGTGGTGCGTGCCCGCCAGATTGCGATGTACTTCTGCAAGCAGTTTACTCAAAACTCCCTCAAGACGATCGGGCTTCACTTTGGCGGACGCGACCACTCCACCGTCATTCACGCCAACAACACCGTCGAGGACCAGATGGAGACCGACGACCAGTTCCGGAGCACAGTGGAGGAAATTGAGCGAAAGATTGAACTCCGGTCCCGGTAGGTGTAGGGATCTGCCCCGCTCGTTGAACGTATGACAGCGTCACCCTTGATTGTCTCTTTTCGCGAACATTCGCCCATCGACCGCCGACCCACGCCATGAAATTTACCGCCTCTAGCGCCGATCTCCTTGAGGCGCTCAATACCGTCAACCGGGCCGTTCCGTCGAAGAGCACGATGCCCATTCTAGAGTGCATCCTATTCGAGCGGGAGGAGGACACCCTGCGGTTGTGTGCGACCGACCTGGAGATCTCCATTGTCCAGACGGTGTCCGTGCAGTTCGAAACGAACGGGACGCCGGAGAGCACGCCCATTGCCGTTCCTGCCCAGCGCCTACTGGACACACTTCGGGCCCTGCCCGACATGCCGATCGAATTTTCGGCGGACAGCGACTTCGAGATCCGGATGGAGACGGATCAGGGGCACTACAAGATGGTGGGCCACGACGGGGAGGACTATCCGGAGCTGCCGGATCTGGAGGGCCAGCACGAGATCAACGTAGAGGGCGGACTGCTGGGCCGCGCGATTGACAAAACGGCGTTTGCCGTGAGCCAGGATGCGCTCCGGCCCGCCATGATGGGGGTCTACTTCCAGATGGACGAAGAGTCGTCCCGCGTGGTGGCCACCGATGGGCACCGCCTGGTGAAGCTTGACCTCCCGGAGCTGCATGCGGAAAAATCGGTCGACTTCATTGTGCCGGAGAAGGCGACCAAGCTCGCCGGGCGCATCGTGGAGGACGACGAGATCTGTACGATTCGGGTGGACGAGGGGCACGTGAGCTTCGACTTCGAGAACGCCCGCGTGCTCGCCCGTCTGATTGACGAGACGTATCCGAACTACGAGGCCGTCATTCCCGACGAGAACGACCGCGACCTGGTGGTAAACCGCGAGGACATGCTCAACGCTGTGAAGCGCGTGGGGCTGTACTCCTCCAGCATGACGAACCAGATCCGGTTGGACGTTACGAGCGACACGGTCACCATCTCGGCCGAGGACGTGGAGCGCTCCAGCGAGGCCGAGGAAACGATTCACTGCGACTACGACAGTGAGGACATGGAGATCGGCTTCAATTCCGAGTATCTCACAGAGGTACTCAGCAACGTGACCAGCGACGAGGTGGTGTTCAAGCTGAGCTCGCCCAACCGGGCCGGCATTGTCCTTCCCCAGGAGCAGGAAGAGGGCGAAGACATTCTCATGCTCATCATGCCGGTGATGCTCAACACCTACGCGTAGGACCCGTCGACATTGTCAGGAGCGATGCGGGTGCTGGTGTTCACCGGCACCCGTTTTATATTTGATATTCGTCCCCGAACGAATCAAGAGCTGGTTCCAGTCTCGGACGGAACCTCTTCTTGGAGCCTACGCAGGATGCGTTCGGCGTCGTCGGCCTTCCGCCCCTCCTCTCGAACCACAATCTCGAATTGTTCGCGGGCTTGCGCGACTTCCTCCTGCGCGAGGTGCACTTTGCCGAGGAAGAAGCGGGCCTCAAGGGCAAGGAAGGATCCGGACGCTTCCTGGTCAATGAGCTGAGTAAGGAGCCGTTCGGCGGTCTCTATCTTCTGCGTGTCGTACTCGGGGAAGAGCCCGAAGGTCGAGGTGCGAGCGCTCCGCAAGGCTGAGAGGGCGTTGAGGTAGAGGTCTTTTCCCTGCGTGGTATCGGGGGCAGGGGCTACACTGCGCGTGTTGATGGAGGAGTAGCTTTCGACCATCTGGTTGCTCACGTCTACGGTCGCGAGCCGGTCGAGTGTGGATTGAGAGGCTTCGCTGGCGACGAACAACACCGCGTAGGTGCCCAGCAGCAGGGTGACGGCTACTCCTCCCAGTCGCACGGCGAGAGGAAGATCCAACAGCTGGTCGGAGACCGAGCGCGTGGGGGCGGCGGCGTCTCGATCGGGGGCCGGGTCGGCAGCGGGCGTTTGAGAAACCTCCTCCGTGTCCGGGTCGGGCGAGAGCGAATGGCCCGTCAACTCTTCGAAGTGAGACACCGGGTCAATGTCGGCTTCCGCCGATGCCAACTGCTCGCGGATGGTGTCGGCTCGGGATCGCAGTTCCGGATCTTCGTCGAGGCGTTTCTTCAGGTCGGCAAAAGCCTCCTGGAGGGAGGGGGGGACCTCGTCCGGGTGGACGTGCTGAACGAGCGCGTACGTTCGAAGAAGCGGGTCGGCAGAGGAAAGCTCACCGTCCGGGTGCTCCCGAGAAAGAGACTCGATCGTTCGAACGTCGCGCAGGAGAGGCGCCCATTCCGGGTGGTTCTCAACGTAGACGTCGACCTCGCGCTGCTTCTCAACAGAAAGGTGAGGGTATGATAGGATCTGCTCTTCGACGTTATCCATGAGCAGGGGAGGTGCTAGGCAACATAGATGGAAGAGGTGCCCTGTGTAGATCACGCGTCCGTGGAGAACGTCCGCGACGGCTCGTCGAACACGAAAAAATGTGTTCAAACGTCCCGAAACGGTTCAAGAAGTACTCTCCACGATGGACGTACGCTCCTTCGGACGATGTGGGGGAATCGCCTCGAGTGGAGGGCGTAGTCCTGGAACGGGAGATCTACCCGGACCCTTCAACGCGGAAGCAATTTTCAATGAGGAAAATTGTTAGCAGGAGGGCACACTCAGAAAGAAGATGGAACAACATCTTGTCGTGAAAGACACATCGATAACGTCGACATAACCTTCTGATCTAAAACTTCATACATTTTGCATTAAGGGTTTGGGCGATCCACGTACTCCCGGAGGGTTTCGTCTTCTCGGAGCTTTTGAAGCGCCTTGTGCTTGTAGGTGCGAACCGTGGGGACCGCCTTCCCAATCGTCTCGCTAATCTCTTCGAACTCCATGTCCTCCAAAAAATAGAGCCGGGCGGGTTCTTGGAGGTAATCTGGTAGGCGCTCGATGGCTTCTTCGAACGCTTCACGAACGAAGCCATACTCCGCGGTGGTTTTCGGTTCGTTTGCCCGGAGGGTGGGCCCACGCTCCTCGTGGATGGACTCCGCCGTCCGATCGTAGCGGGTGTGGTTGAGAAAGGTGTTTTTGCATACCACGCTCACCCAGCTGGCGTATCGGCTTGCGTCCCGCACCCCCTCACGCTTCTCTCGTACCTTCTCGTAGGCGCGAGTAATGAGTTCGGACGGGGCAGCCGCACTGCTAAAGGTATCGCCGGACGACTTGGCCAGGAAGTAGCGGCACACGTAACAATAGGTCCACAGGTCCACGGTTCGCTCGGCCGACGGGTCCTCCTCTTCTTGCCAGCGCCGAAAGGCCTCGTTGGCAGCGTCCGTGTCCTCGACCGAGAACGGGAGCTGGTCCAGCACGGTCCGGAGTTGCGAAGAGGGGGTCGTCATAGCGAGGGGAACGTGGTCGCAGGTGACCCGAAATGAAATCAGAGAGAGTTGCCCCCTATCGGGACAGAAAACATTACACAATAAGAGACCATGACGCTCCCGTCAACGTCGTTTTCTCCGTCAAGATTACAGGAATCTCTTTGAGGCTGAAAACTTGCCCCTGCCCTGGCCGTGCTAAAGGCTTGCCGTTGGGCCTCGGCTACAAGTGCGGCGACGACCGCCGCTTTTTCTCCCCCAGCCCCGGGCCGCTCCGGTTTTCTCTGTACGTTCCGATCCGAGTGACGCGACCAACCTAGCGATGGATACGCAAAGCTTTAAGACGTTTCAGGCCAAGCCCAGCAACATCGAGCACGACTGGTACGTGGTGGACGCTGCGAACCGGGTGGTGGGCCGTCTGGCCTCCGACATTGCCCGCGTCCTCCGCGGCAAGCACAAGCCAACGTTTACGCCCCACATGGACACGGGCGACTACGTGATTGTCGTGAACGCCGAAGAGGCGCGCTTCACGGGCCGCAAAGAACAGGACAAGGAGTACCTGCAGTACAGTGGGTACCCGGGGGGGGATCACACCGAGTCCCCTGAGGAAGTGCGAGAGGATCGGCCGACCCAGCTCATTGAGCGGGCGGTGAAGGGCATGATGCCGGACGGACCGCTCGGGCGTAGAATGTTGAAGAAACTGAAGGTATACGAGGGGCCCGACCACCCCCACGAGGCCCAGCAACCGGCCCCCCTCGAGGAGGCGTAGGTCCTCGCTGACGAGACTCTTTCTGACGATTGCACGAGAATGCCATGCCAACGATGACACAGTTCCAGGCCATTGGCCGCCGCAAGACCGCCACGGCGCGGGTCTACCTGCGCCCCGGCGACGGATCCAGCTTTGAGATCAACGGGAAAGACGCAGAGGAATATTTCCCGAACCCCTGGCGTCGCCGCACGCTGGACCAGCCCTTCGACGTGACCGATACGATTGGGCAGTTCAACGTGAAGGTGAATGCCTCCGGCGGCGGACTCACCGGCCAGGCCGAAGCCATTCGGCTCGGGATTGCCCGCGCGCTCGTAGAATATGACGAGGAACTGCGCGGTCCTCTCCGCGATGCCGGCTACCTGACCCGCGACGACCGGATGGTCGAGCGCAAGAAGTACGGTCAGCCCGGCGCCCGGAAGAAGAGCCAGTACAGCAAACGTTAGACAATTGCGAATGGCGAGTTTCGAATTGCGAATGGGGTCAATTCGGCATTCGAAATTCGACATTCGACACTCCAAAAAATCATACGGCCCGATGCGACAGTGGGTTGACCGGGGTTGAGCATGGGCGCATGGGAGCGTGGGGGCACTCAGTGGTTTGTCCTCTACTCCCGCTCCCCCATGCCTAGTGCGGTTTCGCTGCGCAGATGACGGTCGTAGTAGCCTAAACCCAATTTTCCTTTTGACAAGAACTAGACTATGGCCGACGAGACCACAACGGAAGATCCAGAGACAAACCCCGACGAGTCCACCGAGGAGGCCCCTGCCGAGGCGTCTGCAGACGCCGACGCCGCAGATGAGGTAGAGGCGGACGCCCCGGACGAATCTGCAGCCGACGCGGACCCCGCGGATGAGCCCGAAGCGGATTCTTCTACTGAAGAAGAATCTCCTACCGATTCCGGCGACGAGGAGGCGTCCAACGAGGACGAGTCCAGCGAGGAAGAGTCCTCCCACCGCGTGACGATTGAGGAGCTGCTGAAGGCGGGTGCCCACTTTGGACACCTCACCAGCCGATGGAATCCGCGCATGGAGAAGTACATCTTCATGGAGCGGAATAACATCCACATCATCGACCTGATGCAGACGCAGGTCCTCCTCGACAAAGCGGCCAACGCCGCGAGGCGGTTTGCCCAGCGAGGCAAGAAGATTCTCTTTGCGGGGACGAAGAAGCAAGCGCAGGACATCGTCCGCGAGCACGCCGAGGAGTGCGGGATGCCTCACATGGTGGATCGCTGGCTCGGCGGCACGATGACCAACTTCCAGACGATCCGAAAATCGATCCGCCGAATGGAGGAAATTGAGCGGATGGAGCGGGACGGGACGCTCGACAAGCTGAAGAAGAAGGAGAAGCTCCTCCGCCTTCGCGAGCACGAGAAGCTCGAAAACACGCTCGGCGGCATTCGGGACATGGCCAGCCTTCCCGGCGCCATCTTCATCGTGGACGTGAAGCGCGAAGAGATTGCCGTGAGTGAGGCCCGCAACCTCGGGATTCCGATCATCGCGATGGTCGACACCAACGGCAACCCCAAGGAGATTGACTATCCGGTGCCGGTAAACGACGATGCCCTCAGCTCCATCGAGCTCGTCACGTCCACCATTACGGACGCGATTAAGGAAGGGCTCCAGGAACGCAAAATGAAACAAGAGGCCAATAAGAAGAAGGCCGCGGCCTAGGGACTGTAACCCGATGATTGTGGCGGAGGGTCTTTCCCTAACAGGCGGTGTCCGCCCGTTCGAGGAGGATCTCGAACGCCCATGGCGGGGCCGTTCCCGTCAAACGCATCGGATTGAGTGTGAGTCTAGTCCCGGTTTTTTCTTTCGAACGAGACTGTCCTTCGGTAGACCCTGATTCTCCCACAAACATGAGCATATCTGCGAAACAGGTAAAGGAACTGCGCGACGCAACGGGCGTCGGCATGATGGATTGCAAGGAGGCCCTGAAGGAGGCTGACGGAGACTTCGACGAGGCCGTGAGCATTCTTCGGAAGAAGGGGCAGGAGGTGGCCTCCGATCGTGCCGCGAAGGAGGCGGACGAGGGGTTGGTCGTCACCGCCCTTTCGGACGATACGTCAACGGGGGCCATTGTGGAGGTGAACTGTGAGACCGACTTCGTGGCCCGCAACGACGAGTTTCAGGAGTTTGCGGATCGCGTGGCCGAGTTGGCCCTTGCGGAGCGGCCCGACGACCTCGACGCCTTGAAAGCCCTCGCGTACGAAGACGACGCGACGATCGAAGATGAACTCGTGGCCCTCACCGGAAAGATCGGGGAGAAGCTGGCGATCCGGCGCTTCGACCTTCTGGAGAGTGACGACGGTAGCATCATCTCCTACATCCACCCCGGCTCGAAGCTGGGCGTGCTCGTGGACGTGGCCGGCGGCGGGGACCTGGAAGAGGCCGGGCGCGACGTGGCCATGCAGATCGCGGCGCTCGATCCCATCGCCGTAACCCGCGACGAAGTGCCCGAGGACGTAACGGAGGAGGAGCGCGAGGTGGCCCGTGAGGCGGCCTTGAACGAAGGCAAGCCCGAGCACGTGATCGACCAGATCGTGGACGGCAAGCTGGAGCGCTTCTACGAGGACAATGTGCTGCTGGAGCAGGCCTTTGTGAAAGACTCCTCCGTCTCGGTGGAGGAGATGATCGACGACGCGGGCCTCACAGTGAATCAGTTTCTCCGGTACGCGCTCGGTGACTAGTGGTCAGCCAAGCCGAAGGTGTCGGGTGCCGAATTGAATACGCCCACTTGAATGCCGCTTCAACGGCCGGAATCCCGTTTATTGATCGGCGCTCTACTCGACATGGAAAACTTGACGCACCACTAGTGCCCGTCCGCAACTTCCCTGACGGATTCGGCTGGTTTTTGCCCTTTCGGTGCGTACATCCTCTCAGCTGAGAGCCGGTGAGGCGACGAACGTGAACATAGAGGACTCGTCTCGGAATCGGCAGAGTCTGTCTACTCAGCTGATGCACAGCGACACTGTGCACGTCCGTCAGTCTCGGTCGGGAAACGATCCGAAGTGGATTGGAGCCTCTGGAACCGAGGACACCGCCGACCGGCCGGTGCGGCTCGGCCCCAGCGTACGCCCTCCTTCTCGCCTGAAGACCCTTCATTCATGAACAGCCCCTCTACCGACGACGGCCCTTCGGAACTCCAATACGAGCGCGTCCTCCTGAAGCTGAGCGGGGAGGCCCTGCTCGGCGGTGAGCGCGAGTTTGGGATCGATGAGAACGTGCTCCGGGCCTACGCCGAGGAGGTACGAAAAGCTGTGGAGCTGGGAGCCGAAGTGGCAATCGTGATTGGCGGGGGCAACATTTTCCGCGGGGTGGAGAACGCGATGGAGGGCATGACGCGCGCACACGCCGACTACATGGGCATGCTGGCGACCATGATTAACGGCATGGCCCTCCAAGATGCGTTCGAACAGGTGGATCTCGTGACGCGCCTACAGTCGAGCATCAAGATGGAAGAGATCGCCGAGCCCTTCATTCGACGGCGGGCCATCCGCCACCTCGAAAAAGGACGGGTCGTGATCTTTGGGGCCGGCACCGGCAATCCCTACTTCACCACCGACACTGCGGCGGCCCTTCGCGGCCTCGAAATTGACGCCGACGTCATCCTGAAGGGGACGCGGGTCGACGGCGTCTTCACGGCCGATCCTGAGGAGGACGACACCGCCGAGCGGTTCCTCCGCATCCACGGCCAGGAGGTAATTCAGCGCAACCTGCAAGTGATGGACATGACGGCGCTCACGCTTTGTCAGGAGTCGGAAATGCCGCTCATTGTCTTCAACATGGGCAAAGCCGGGAATCTGTCGCGTTTGCTGACGGGGGAAACCGTGGGGACCCGCGTGCATTGGGATGAGACGAAGACGGCCGAGCGCGTGCCGGCATAATTGTTCGACTTCCTTTTCGCCACTTCCACGCATTCGCCGCACAGATCCATGCCCGACGATCCCGTTCAGGACTTGCTGGACGAAGCCGACGAGCGAATGGAGGAGACCGTCTCGTACCTGCAGTCCGAGCTCAAAACGATTCGTGCCGGGCGGGCCTCTCCCGGTATGCTCGAAAACGTGACGGTGGACTATTACGGCTCGCAGACGCCCCTCAATCAGGTGGCCAGCGTAAGTGCGCCGCAGCCCGATCTGCTCGTCGTTCAGCCCTTCGACCGCAACGCGATGGAGGACATCGAGAAGGGCATCTTGAAGGCGGACCTCGGCCTCAATCCAAACAACGACGGCGAAAAGATTCGCATTCCCGTTCCCCCCCTTTCAGAGGAGCGGCGCAAGGAGCTCGTGGAGACGGCCCGGGAACGGGCTGAAGAGGCCAAAATCTCGATCCGTAACATCCGCCGCGACGCCAAGAACGAACTCCAGCGCATTGTCGACGAGGAAAACTTGTCAGAGGACGTGCTGTACGGCGGGGAAGAAGATCTTCAGGAGATTACCGATGCGCACACCAATCAGGTCGACGCGCTTCTGGAGAGGAAGCAGAACAAGATCATGGATGTCTGAGGCAATTCCGAATTGCAAATTTCGGGTTTCGAATTCTGCGTGGTGAGGCGGCCCGGATAGAACCATTCCTCCTCATTCGCCATTCGACATTCGGAATTCGACATTGCTGGAGGGGTGACCGAGTGGTCGAAGGTGCTCGCCTGGAAAGCGAGTGTGCCCCCTTGGGGTACCGAGGGTTCGAATCCCTCCCCCTCCGCTCTTTGTTTTCCGGAAGCCGAGTCGGAGTCAGGCTCGGCTTTTTCTGATCTGTCACCGTTTTCGTTGAGCGTTTTGCGTTCACCCTCCGACCTGGCGAGCGCTCAACGCCCGACCGCTCACTGCCCACCGCTTTCACGCAAAACGCTCCACCGGTATGATTCGTAGCATGACGGGCTTCGGCCATGGCCGTGCCAGTGGGGATGGCGCCACCGCCTCCGTCGAGATTCGTTCGACCAACAAGCGGCACCTCAACGTGTACGTTCACCTTCCCGACCCGATGGCCGAAGCGGAAGCAGAGGTGCGGGGCCGCGTGCAGGAGGCGTTCGAGCGCGGCCAGTTCGACGTAGACGTGAGCGTAGAGCACGCCAACCTCGAGGAGCTGCCGGATGCCATCGACGCCGATGCTGCGATCCAGTACAAACGACGGCTGGAGCAGTTGAGCGCCGCCGCACAAATCGAAGAGCCCGTGCGTCTCGACCACCTCCTGCACTTCGAGGAGATTTTCGCCGCGGAGGAGGAGCGAGAAGCGGTCAAGATCCAGCGCGCGTGGCCGATCGTTATGAACGCGCTGGACGCGGCAATCGAGGATCTGCAGAAGATGCGGGCCGAAGAGGGCACCGCCCTTCAAGACGACCTTGAGCAGCGGACCCACGCGATCGACGAGCATCTGAACGCCATCGAGGAGCGAGCGCCGCAGCGGGTCGAGGAGCGGCAGGACCGTTTGCGCGAACGGCTGGAGGAGCTCGTGGAGGATGATCGGATTGACCCGGACCGGATTGAGACGGAGATCGCTATGCTCGCCGACAAGCTGGACGTGACGGAGGAGTGTGTGCGCCTCCACTCCCACCTCAAGATGTTTCGCGAGGCCCTCGACAGCGACGAGTCCTCCGGCCGCAAGCTCAAATTCATCACGCAGGAGATTCACCGCGAGGCCAACACGATTGGCGCCAAGGCCGATGACGAGGTGATTTCCCGCCACGCGGTGGACATGAAGGAGGAAATTGAAAAGATCAAGGAGCAGATTCGGAACGTAGAGTAAATCCTCCGATCCGCCGTCGCCTGAACTGGGTACTCCAATGGGGTCGTGTGTTCAAGGGAGTGAGAGATGCCTTTTAAAACTCCCCACGGTCCAGTGCGTCAGCTGCTTCCCTTGATCGTCGGCACCGCTCTTCTGGTCGTTCTGCCTGCGTGTGAATTCGTGGGCTCGGACGTTGGAGGGAATCGCCCGGCTCCGCGGGACTCCATTGAGCAGTGGTACTACGAAGATGCACAGCAGCTGGCCGTTCGGAAAATGGCCGAGGAGGGAGACACCTCCGTCGAAATTTCCGACACGAAGGTTCAGCGCTTCTACGACGCCCTACTTGCTGTGTACAATGCCCGTGATGTCAGGGCTCGGGACTCAGTCGTCAGTATCCACGCACGTCCCCGGTACAGCCTCCACGAAATCATCGTCGGGGTTGACAGCACCGCCTCCTGGACCCACGCCTGGGAGAATGAGGAACGCCTGACCGGACATGAGAACGTCGACCTCTTGATGGAGAGGTACGACTTAGCGGTCGATCGGTACCTCGACGGGATCGGGGCGGCGACCCTTCGCTCGGAGGAGCCCCTCAATTCCTACGGGCTCAGCGCACAGTTTGCGGAGATCGAGGGTGTGCGATACGCCGAGACGAATGGCCTCATCGGCGGCAGCAGCGACATCCGGGCCGAGGTGCTGGAGGGGGCGATCCGTCTTCACTACAGCCGAGGATGGGGCGACTGTCCCGCGGGCTGCATTCACCGGACAACGTGGACGTTCCGGGTGCACGACAACGGATCGGTCACGTTCGTCGAGAAGACCTCAAGCTAAGGGACTGTTTTGGGTTTTGAGTCGTGCTCATTACCGAGGCCGCTCCGTTCGCCCAGGGGGGATACAAAGAACGTGAGAGCGAAGAACAGCTCGAGTCGACCGGGCGGCAATCGTCACGAGATCTGCGATTTCTCGCGTTTCAGTTGTGCAAGTCCACTAGGAGCGTGGTCCCCCACGGCAATCGCATCTTACCCCTACTGACTTATCTTTATCTTCGATTGAGGCAGTACGACCGTGCGCTCCACTCCCACACTCCCTTTCTCCCGCGCTTTCCCGGCAGTATTGTCCATCGGAGGCAGACGAGCCACCCGCCCTCAACAGAAACTTTTAGCATACCATTGCCCTGCGTGGCCCCCCTGACTTTTTTTGCACTCTCTTCCAGTTTCTCTCTCAAAGGCGTTCGAACGGAGTGGAGTCGAGGTGCGTTGGGGTAGACTCTCGGTGCTCCCGCATATTATCTTGCAGCCGGAATGCCCGACCAAAACGTCGTCGTCCTCACCGCCCCCAGCGGCGCCGGCAAAACGACAATAGCCCACCGCGTGCTGGAGGAAATGCCGGAGATGCAGTTTTCCGTTTCGGCCACCACACGCGATGCCCGTTCCGACGAAACCGACGGAGAAGATTATTATTTCCTCTCGCTCGACGAATTTCAGCGACGGATTGACCACGGCGACCTTCTGGAGTACGAGGAGGTGTATCCCGACCAGCTTTACGGCACGCTGCGCTCGGAGATCGAGACGAAGTCGAAGGAAGGGCCGGTGCTTCTGGACATTGACGTGGACGGCGCGACGAACGTGAAGGAGGCCTTCGGGGACGACGCGTTGGTCCTTTTCGTTGCCCCCCCGTCGAAGGAGGAGCTTCAAAATCGGCTACAGGGCCGGGGCACGGAGGACGACCGCTCAATGGCCGATCGGCTTGCGCGCGCCGACCGCGAGCTCGAAAAAGCCGACACGTTTGATGGGGTCGTCGTGAATGATGAGTTGGAAGCAGCCGTCCAGGAAACCTTGGACCGAATCCACCAGTTTCTAAGCTCGTAAGCCTTTTTCCTTCACGCATTCTCTTCGCAAAGAGGCGGAGCCGCGAAGGAGGAAGAAGGATACGTGATGCGGAAATCGTGAGGTTGCCTTTTCCGGTTCTGTCGCGAATCACGCATCACCCATCAATCCCGAGCCGGCGGAACAGGCGAAGAGCACACGGCACACCCGACCACTGAAGTAGTCCCGACCAATTATGGCCATCGAAACACTCGACCTCGACGAACTCGCCGAGCGCACCGGCAACCTCTATGAGACGGTAGCAATTCTTTCGAAGCGCTCGCGCCAGGTCTCGTCCGACATGCGGTCCGAGCTTGAAGACAAGCTTTCGTACTTCGAGGGCTTTGGGCCAGAGATGGAGGACGTGCGTATGAAGGAAGAGCAGGAGAAGGTCTCTCTGGAGTACGAGAAGAAGCCGGAGCCGACGGAAATCGCAATCGACGATTTTCTCGAAGACAAGCTCTACTACCGTAAGCCCGACGAAGAGTAGTCGTGCGCCAACGGGGGAGCACCGCGTTGTTCCCCGTGCAGCGAGCCTCGATCCGTTGCGGTTGGAGCCGTCGAAGAGGGAGACTCACCCGACTGTTCGGTTGGGGAAATCTCCCTCCGAACGTGCCGTTGGGTTCCCCCGGCGCCCCGATTGAAATGAGGACGTGCTTCTCGAGGGGACTTCAGAGACACGTCCAAACGGAATCGTTAGACGCATCCCTGTTCTGCCTCCGGCTGGTGAATGATGTCCGGTGCCGACGATCGGTCGGACCCGGGGCGTTCGCCGACCGGATTTTTTGTTTCCTCCTCTCCCCTCGTGCGTCCAATGAGTGCGTCCTCCCCTGACCTTTCCGGACGGCACCTCCTCCTGGGCGTTACGGGAAGCATTGCGGCGTACAAGGCGGCGCCGCTCATTCGGCGGTTCAAAGACGCCGGGGCCGAGGTCCGGGTGCTCATGACCGCCGGCGCTGAGCGGTTCATTACGCCCCTCACACTCGGCACCCTGTCCGAAGGCGAGGTTCTAACCGACATCTTTCCGGAGAACGAGGAGGGGAGCTGGACGAAGCACGTCACGCTGGGGGAGTGGGCGGACCTCTTTGTCGTGGCGCCGGCCACCGCACAGACCATCGCGAAGCTCGCGCACGGATTTTGCGACTCGATGCTGACGGCGACGGCTCTTTCGGCCCGCTGTCCGTTGCTCGTGTGCCCAGCGATGGACCGCGAGATGTACCGGCATGCGGCCACTCAGGAGAATTTGGAGCGCCTGCGCGAGATTGGCTACGACGTGATGCCGGCCGCGCACGGCGAGCTGGCCAGCGGGCTCGTGGGGAAGGGCCGGATGCCGGAGCCGGAGGCCATCCGCACCCGCGTGGCGAAGATGCTGGACGAGTCGCAGTCCGTTGCGTCTACGTTGGGCGAGCGGTCCGACAACCGATCGCTTGAAGGAACGTCGGTGCTCGTGACGGCGGGGCCGACCCAGGAGCCCTTCGATCCCGTCCGCGTGCTCACGAACCGGTCGACCGGCACGATGGGCCACGCGCTGGCGCAGTCGGCGGCGCGGCGCGGGGGGCAGGTGACGCTCGTCACGGGCCCCACGACGCTCTCACCGCCCGAGAATGTAGAGGTCGTCCGCGTCGAGACGGCCGAGGAAATGAACGATGTCGTGCAGGCCCACCGCGAGACTGCCGATTTCGTGTTCATGGCCGCCGCCGTGGCCGACTACGCGCCCGCTGAGACGGCGGATGCAAAGCTGAAGAAGGACGACGACGATCTCGTGTTGCACCTTCGCCGGACGCCCGATATCCTGAAGGAAATTGGCAAGCACAAACGGCCGGGGCAGACCCTCGTGGGGTTTGCGATGGAAACCGACAATGCCCACGAGAATGCCCGACGGAAGCTGGAGGAAAAAAATCTCGACTGGATCGTATTGAATGACCTGACGGAAGAGGGCGCCGGCTTTGGTCCGTCCACCAATCGCGTGACGTTGTTGTCGCGGGAGGGTACGAGCGAAGACCTCCCGCTCATGCCAAAGCTGGAGGTGGCCGAGGCCATTCTCGATCGCGTACTGGCGGCCCGGTCTGAGGAACGTGCCTAGAAGGCGTTGAGGAGGGCTCGGACTGGTGGCCTCCGGATGGTGACTCGGAATACGCATCATACGCATCAACCTTCCATGCGCGACCTTCTGCGCGAATTGCGAAGCATCGTCGAGCACGAGCAGGCCCTCTACGGGTCCCTCCTGCCGCTTGACGCCGCAGAGCCGCCCTCGTCGTCCGAACCCGAAGCGTCCGCCGCTACGACGGCTGCTGCTCCGTCCGACAGTGCCCTCGCTAACGACCCCGACGCTTCCGACTCTCCCACCGCGGAGCAGACGGAGGTGCCCGACGAATCTTCGTCCCCATCCTCATCCACAGACGACTCCCCTTCCGACGACGACATGCCCAACAAGGACCTTTTTGGCAACCGCACACGCCCGCCCGAAGAAGATCCCACCCTTCCCCCCTGGGAGCGCATCAACGCCCTGGTGCCCGACGATGCGCCGTACAAAGACGCCGAATCGCTGAGGGAAGTGGAGGAGTATCTCGCAGACACGGTGCTCGTCCCGATCGACGAGGACCGCGAGAACCCGGTCTTTGGCGTGGGCGATCCCGAGGCGGATCTCGTGATCATCGGGGAGGCACCGGGCCGCGACGAAGACAAAGAAGGCGAGCCGTTCGTCGGACGGGCGGGGCAGCTCCTCGACAAAATCCTCGACGCCATCAACTTCAAGCGCGAAGAGGTCTATATCACGAACATCTTAAAAAGCCGTCCGCCTCGAAACCGCGACCCCAAGGCGGACGAAGTGGAAGCCCACTTGCCCCTCCTCTACAAGCAACTTTCGCTGATCCGCCCGAAGATTATTCTGGCGGTGGGCAAGGTGGCCGGCAACACGCTGCTGGACCGGAGCTCCTCGCTCTCCAACCTGCGCGACCAGGAGCACGACTTCTACGGCACGCCCCTGATGGTGACGTATCATCCGGCGGCCCTTCTCCGTAACTCCCAGTGGAAGCGGCCCACCTGGGAAGACGTAAAACTGCTTCGCACCCGCTACGACGAACTCACCGACGAATCGGAGTAAGCGCTCCGTGCTCCCCCGTGCGCTCGCTGGGCTGAATGTGATCATTCCTCCTCATGGCCGACAATAACGATTCGGACCAGGATCTGAGCATCGACGACTCGTCGTCGCCGTCGTACCCGCTCGATAAGATGCGGGGACAGCAGAGCGAGCGGCGGCGCCAGCAGGCCGAGCAGGTACACGAAAACTCCGGCCGTGTGCCTCCGCAGGCAACAGACGTGGAAAAGTCGGTGCTAGGGGCCATGTTGATCGAGCGGGAGGCCATTCCCCAGGCCATCGAGGTGCTGCCCGCTAATGCTTTCTACAGCAACAAGCATCAGAAAATCTACGAGGCCATCCTGAGCCTCTTCGAGCGCGGTAATCCGGTGGACCTCGTGACGCTCACCGAAGAGCTGAAGCGCCGCGACCAGTTGGAAGACGTGGGCGGCTCCTACTACCTGACGGAGCTGACCACCCAGGTCGCCTCTGCCGCCAACGTGGAGTACCACGCCCGCATCATCGCGGAGAAGTCGCTGCTCCGCAAGATGATCGAGACGATGACGACGATCGTGGGAAAGGCGTACGACTCCAGCGCCGACGCCTTTGAGCTACTGGACGAGGCGGAGAGCCAGATCTTTCAGATCTCCGACTCGCAGCTTCGCAAGGCCGCCGCTCCTATGAACGAGGTGGTGAAGGACACCTTTGAACACCTCGAAACGATTCACGGGCAGGACGGCGGCATCACGGGGGTGCCGAGCGGCTTTCCGAAGCTCGACGATCTGACGAGCGGGTGGCAACCGTCCGACCTCATCATTATCGCCGCTAGGCCCTCCATGGGGAAGACCGCATTTTCTCTGGCCTGTGCGCAGAACGCCGCCACGCACCCGGAGCGATCCACCGGGGTGGCCGTCTTTTCGCTGGAGATGGGGGCGCAGCAGCTCGCCCAGCGCATGCTGACCTCCGAGGCGCGAGTGGACGCGCACAAGGCCCGCACCGGCCAGATGAACGACGAGGACTGGCAGCACCTGGCCCGGGCTGCCGGCAAGCTCAGCGAGGCCGACATCTTCATCGACGACACGCCGGGGCTGAGCGTGCTGGAGCTTCGGGCCAAGACGCGCCGGCTAAAGGCCGAGCACGACATCGGCCTCGTGGTGGTCGACTACCTGCAGCTCATGCAGGCGTCGGGCGCCAACCTCCGCAGCGGGGCCAACCGCGAGCAGGAGATTGCCCACATCTCGCGCTCGCTGAAGGGGCTGGCCAAGGAATTGAACATTCCCGTCATCGCCCTTTCCCAGCTCAACCGCGCCGTCGAGAACCGGGGCGGCGACAAGCGCCCGCAGCTCTCGGACCTTCGCGAGTCGGGCTCCATCGAGCAGGATGCGGACGTGGTGGCGTTCATCTACCGGGCCGAGCGCTACGGCATTACGGTAGACGAGCAGGGCAACTCGACGGAGGGCATCGCCGAGATCATAATCGAGAAGCAGCGCAACGGCCCGATCGGCGCCGTGGAGCTGGCGTTCGTGAAGCAGTATGCCCGCTTCGAAAACTTGACGACGCAGTTCGACGAGCAGGGCGGCGGCCCGCCCGGAGGCGGCGGCATGGGCCCGGCGCCGGGCGACGGCGCCTCGGGCTCGTTTGAAGACGACGCGCCGTTCTGATCAGCAAAACGTCTGCTAGCTGAAACGCTTATCAAACCTCAGATGATTTGGGGCGTGCATTTCGGCAACGTCTCGTTCCCCTTCGATTCTGAGCGTACGTGCCATGGAGTTGCCACTCGGAAGTACATCTCCAGCCGGTGAATGGGGTGTTTGGTCGTCTCTCCTTCTACTTGGAGCTGTTTTGTTGATTGGATGCGGCGGAGAACAACCGCAAGAGGCGGGACAGCCACAGGCCACGCAGGCAGACACTACGTCGGTGCGGGCGCCGAGCACGCGGGCCATGGCCCGGGAGCTTCAGACGATTGCGGACTCGGTCGATCCGAAGAAAACGCCGTACGCGAATGAACGGCGGATCGAAGCTCTCCAGCGCCTCTCGCCACCAAAGGATCCGGCCAAACGCACGTTCTACAAATTTCGATTGGCGCGAGAGCACCTCCGGGCCGGACATACGCGGGAAGCCATCACACTTCTGCAGCAGGTCTCGCGTCGGATGGCTGAGGCCCCTCAGCGATACGATCAGTCCCAGGCGCGCCGGCTCAAAAAGAAGCTTGGCCTGGCGTGGATGCGGCTCGGCGAGCAGGAAAACTGTCTGGAAAACCACACCGCAAAATCCTGCATTCTCCCGATTCAGGGCGAGGGCCTGCACGAGAAGCCCGAGGGCTCCCGCAATGCCATCAAGTACTTCAGTCACCTCCTCGAAGAGAATCCCAACCGGTTAAATACACGGTGGTTGCTCAACGTCGCGCACATGACGCTGGGCGAGTATCCGGACAGTGTGCCGGAGAAATGGCGGGTGCCCCTGGGCGAGAATGAATCCGGCGCAACGGTGCCGCCCTTCCCGAACATCGCCCCCGAGCTTGGACTGGACGTTATGGACCTGTCGGGCGGCACGGTCACGGCGGATTTTACGGGGAATGGATTTCTAGACGTCATGATCTCGTCGTGGCATCTGGACGACCAGGTGCGGCTCTTCGAGAACAACGGGGATGGGACCTTCACCGAAAAGACGGAGGATGCCGGACTCAAGGGGATTACGGGCGGCCTCAATCTCCGACACGCCGACTACAATAATGATGGCTCCGCCGACGTGCTGGTCCTGCGCGGGGCGTGGCGGGGAGAGGGCGGGCAGTATCCCAACTCGCTGCTCCGCAACGACGGAGACGGTACGTTCACGGACGTAACCCGCGAGGCGGGCGTCTACGAGCGCCTTCCCACCCAGACGGCGGCGTGGGGAGACTTCAACAACGACGGGCACGTCGATCTCTTTGTCGGAAATGAGCACAGCCCGTCATTGGACGCCCCGTCCTCTCTCTACCGGAATAATGGGGACGGAACGTTTACGGACATTGCCGCAGACGTGGGCGTAGAGGTCAATGCCTACGTGAAAGGAGTCGACTGGGGCGACGTCAACAATGACCAGCGCCCGGACCTGTACGTGTCGGTGCTCGGCGGAAAGAATCGGCTGTTTCGGAATGAGGGGCCGGGACCAGACGGAGAGTGGTCCTTCACGAACGTGGCCGCGGCGGCCGGGGTGGACGGTCCCGAGCAAAGTTTTCCGGTCTGGTTTTGGGACTACAACAACGATGGCCACCTCGATCTCTTCGTCTCCGGCTATCAGATTGGCCTCGGGGACGTGGCCCGCGAATACCTGGGCGAATCCCTCACCCACACGGTGCTCCCCCGGCTCTACCGCAACGATGGGGACGGGACGTTCACGGACGTGGCCGCGGACGTGAACCTGGACAAGGTGCTCTACACGATGGGCTCCAATTTTGGGGAGCTAAACAACGACGGGCACCTCGACTTCTACGTGGGCACGGGCGACCCCGACTTCCGCTCCCTGATGCCGAGCCGCATGTTTCTCAACCAGTCCGGCACCCGCTTCGCCGAGGTCACCCTCTCCGGCCACTTCGGCAACATCCAGAAAGGACACGCCGTGGTCTTTGCCGACCTCAACAACAACGGCCGGCAGGACATCTACATGAACATGGGCGGGGCGTGGGAAGGGGATACCTATCAGAATCTGTTCTTCCAAAATCCCGGATTCGACAACAACTGGCTGTCCATTCGCCTCGTGGGCGAGACCTCGAATCGGCTCGCGATCGGGGCTCGGGTGAAGGCAGTGGTTCAAGACGAGGGGGACGAACGGACACTTCATCGGGTGGTGGGTAGCGGAAGCAGTTTTGGGGGCAACCCCTTTCGCGTCCATCTCGGGCTGGGAGCGGCCGAGACCGTCGACCGGCTGGTGGTACGCTGGCCGGCCTCGGACCGCCAGCAGACGTTTACGGACGTGGCTTCCAATCAGCACATTCGGATTCGGGAGGGGACGGAGGCGATTTCGACGATGGACGTCGCCTCCTTTCCGTATGCCCTGGAGGACACGACGAGCGTTCGCACGTCCGCCGATGTGGCATCTCGGTAGGGGGAGAAATGTCTACCGTTCTGGAGCAACCGGGTGAACGTCCTCTCGCAACAGGCCGTAGTGGAGGGCGTCCACCAGCACGCCGTTCTTCTCGTGGTGGTTGCGAAGCCGACCTTCGTAGCGGAATCCCGTCTTTTCGAGCACCCGACACGACGCCTCGTTCCAGGGCAGCACTTCGGCTGTCAGCCGCGCAAGTCCCAGGGGCCCGAACGCGTATCGTACGTAGCGCTGCACAGCATTTGTCATCAGACCCCGTCCCCAGTACGGTTGGGCCAGCCAGTAGCCGAGGTTGGCGCGGTGCGATGTGCCGACCTCGTGATCTTCCGCCCCAACGACCCCAATGAGGCGACCGTCCGGATTTCGAACCGCAAACGTGACCGGCGTGGGCTGTTCCTGTCGGTGAGAGATGCGCTGTTCAAGCCAGGTCTCAGCGTCAGCCGACGTGTAGGGATACGGAATCCGGAGTGTATTCTGGGCGATCTCACGGACCTGAAGATGTTCGACGAGTGCATCCTGGTCGCTCCAGTCCAGAGGAGAGAGAGAAAATCCGTCGGAGAGTTCGAGTTGAGTGGCAGACACGAGAGATGAGGGAAGACTGCTGAGAACCAACCGATCGCTTGAGAGATGTCTGGGCTTCCCGTTCGGAGGAGGCCGAAACAGAAAAAGCACCCGCTGGGCGACGTCCAGGGGTGCCTCAGGAGAGGTGACGGGCGGATTCGAACCGCCGTAGGAGGCTTTGCAGGCCTCTGCCTGACCACTCGGCCACGTCACCCTGTATGTTTCCGATATTTAAATTGGCCGGGTTGAGGGCAGGTTCCTTTGCTTTCCGCCAGTAGAATCAAAAGTCCATAGAGGATCTCAGTACGCCCGGCAGGATTCGAACCTGCGGCCTGCGGATTAGCATACCACTACAGCTTTCGCTGCTCCCGACGGCTGTCGGGATTTGTGGTCTGGACTTTATCTTCACCCCGAATGCCTTCGGGGGTGTGGTGCGTAAAGTCTCTACGGAACCTTGAGGTACTCAGAAGCAAAGTGTACCTTTTCCGTCTGGTTATTCTCTGGCGGCTCAACTCTTAGACTGACTGCCTTACCAAAGTTTTCTGGCGACAGATAGTAACACTCATCTGTATCAGGACAATATATTCCATAAACGTCAATGTTGTCCTTGCTTACCTCTTGAGTGTGTCGTCCATTTGAGTCGCTATAGCTACTCCTGAATTGGACGGTTATAGTGCCCCGATCATCGCGTACCGACCGATACTTTACTTGAACGGTTTTGCACTTACCGTTTCTGGAGGCCACCAGGTCAAAGGGGGCGTGCTCTGTAAGGGGGACAGAAACCACATATCCTTTCTCGTGGAGGTCAACCTGCACCTTGAAAACTCCCAAGTCCCCCGAGTTTTTGGTGTGGTGTTGAGTCATGACATGCCCCCGGTCGTCCCTCAAGTTTCCTCGGTATTGCCATTTGAAAGGGTTCACCGATACAGCACCATGCATTCGGTGCGTTTCCGCACAGAAGCTCCTATCGTGAAGTCCGCTGCTCTATCCAACTGAGCTACGGGCGCAGGTGAAAACCATCAGCGGCCACTCGAAAAAATATCGGGCGAAGCGCCGCTGAAAAGGTGTCGGGGCGGCCGGATTTGAACCGGCGACCTCCTGCTCCCAAAGCAGGTGCGCTACCGAGCTGCGCCACGCCCCGTTGTGCAGGACCAGACCAGAGAGACCTGGTCGGTCCTCCTACTCTTAATTCTGTTCTTTTGCAGCCTTCAGTTCCTCCTCAACGTCGTCGAGGGGGACAATCTTCTGGCGGAAGCCGTAGCTGCCGTTCTCTCGCTTCTCTGCGACGACGAGCTTCGCCATTTTCTGTGAGGCCGTACTCGTATTGTTTCCGTTCGCCATGGCTTATTTCGTCTCTCGGTGAAGGGTGTGTTTTTGAAGGACGGGGTTGTATTTCATCATCTCGAGGCGGTCGGAGTCGTTCCGCCGGTTCTTCGTCGTGTGGTAGCGAGACGTGCCCGGCTCTTCCGTGCACTCGAGCGTCACTTGTACGCGGTCGCCTGTGGCCATTGGACTGGGGGATTGAATTCAACAACTGTGCGGGGGACCACCATCCTCGCGCTGGACCTACACGTCGTAGCCCTGCTTGCGCGCTTCTTTCAGCACGGCCTCAATGCCCTTCTTGTTGATGGTCTTCAGGGTCTTGGCCGAAACCTTCAGGGTCACTTTTCGGTCCAGCGACGGAATGTAGAACTTCTTCTTCTGCAGGTTCCGCTTAAAGCGCCGGTTGGTCTTTTGGTTGGACGGCGACACGCTGTTTCCGGTCACCGGTCCTTCGCCGGTAATGTCATCTTTACGGGCCATAACGCACCTCCACAATCAATGAGTGTCAGCAAGGAGTACGGAGACAGGGAAGACTCACCTGCCTGAATCGGACAGTCGGATTATAGTTTGATCGCTGACCCTTTGTTCGTGAAGACGGCGAGATTTTACACCGGGGCAAATCATCAAGGGCATAATCAGCAGAGCAATTGGGACGGCAAAGACAATCCCCAAACTCCCGTTTCCCGTTCTCTACCGGCAATTCCCCCCATCCGAAGCAAAAGAACTACCGCTCCTCAGCCAAAGGTTGAACTCCGGTTGCACGCTACTGGTCCATCTGGACGGCCCGAGCCGGTTCGATGGCGGCGGCCCGGGCGGCCGGATACAGTGACGCCAGCACGCACAGCCCGAACGCCACGATGGAGATGAGGACTATGTCCAGCGGCTGGATGGAGACGGGGTATGCGTTGATCAGGAAGGATTGGGCCTGGGCCATAGGAACGAGCGCAAAATGCTTTTGGAGGAGGGCAAGGCCGAGGCCCAGCACGAGGCCGGCTCCGGTTCCGACGGCCCCGATCAAGGCGCCTTCGTAGAGAAAGATCCGTCGGATATTCGACCCCGACACGCCCATTGCCTGCAGCACGCCCACGTCCTGCCGCTTTTCAATGACGACCATCGTGAGGGAGCCCACGATGTTGAAGGCCGCCACAATAATGATGAGCCCGAGGATGGCGGAGGCCCCCCACTTTTCCAGCCGCATGACGTCGTAGAGGGACTGCTGGAGGTCGTACCACGTCTGCACGGCGTACCGGTCCGTGGGGAGACGCTCTTGGAGCTGCGCCTTCACGGCACTCGCCCGTTCGAGGTTGTTGAGACGGAGGTCGATGCCGCTGACCTGTGAGCCGGTCTGGAAGAGGCGCTGCGCCTGGTTGATTCCGACAAAGACGCGCCGGCGGTCAGTTGCGGCCCGCATCTCGAAGAGGCCGCGGACCTCGAACCGCTGCACGGGGGGACTCGCAAAGACCTGCGTGAGGGTCCGTTCAATGGCGGGGGCGGAGAGAAGGCCGACGGTGTTTGAGGATTGGTCCTTCCGGCCGGGCACGAGGGCGAGGCTCTGCCCAATCGACACGTCCATCACGATGCCCGGACGGCCTGCGACACTCCGGCCCACGTCGAACGAGCCAGTGGCCATTCCGGGAGCGGTGTCCCCCATGGCGGCCGGGTCGACGC
>JAHENZ010000278.1 GCA_018609755.1 Salinivenus sp.
GGCGGAGTTCCCCGGCGTCCCACCGGGCACGACTATCCTCACCGCTTTCGAGATCTTCAATCTCTATGCCGGCGTCCGTGTAGCGGGCGTCCATGAACACGGAGTTGAAGTAGGACGTCGCGTTATTGTCGCGGTGGATCAGGAACGGCTCGTTGCCGTCGCCCTCCGTGCCCTCGACGCCCGGGCCAATGCCGACGTACGTCGCGTTGGCAACTTTCACCGTGGCGTAGGGCTGGCCGTCTTCCGGATCCGTACCGCCGTCCTGCTCGGCAATCCGACCGGCCGCATCGGTCGCCTGCACGGCGAGCCAGAACTGATTGCTGCCGCGGTAGCCCTCGTCCATGTCGAAGGCATCGTCCGCCGCCCAGGCCGCGATCAGGTACTTCGTGTTGACGGTGCCGCCGAACCACTCGTAGCCGTCGTCGTCACTGGCATAGGACTCGACGTACTCAATCGTTGACTGATTCCCAAGGCCGCCCATCGTAAGCCCCTGAATTTCAGAGCCGGAAGCCAGCGTAGAGCCCGTGTGTCGAATCGACACGTACCGGAACGTGCCAATGTCGTGCTCGGGATTGTCGCCGCCGTAGAGGGCTCGGTCCTGGGTGGTCGGCACGCCCTCGATGCTGGTTTCCCCAGGATCCGAGTTGAGCGGCGCGTTGCCGAGCAGGATGACACCGCCCCACTGACCGCGCACGTCCCGCCCGAGGCCTTCGCCCTCGTCGCCCTCAGCGGTAAAGATGATCGGGTTGTCCGGCTCGCCCTCCGCAAAGATCTGGGCGCCGCGGGTCACGATGAGGGCACTCGCGTTTTCGCCGGAGCCGGGAAGTCCCTGAATAATGGTACCGGGCTCGATGTTGAGCGTCTCGCCTTCGTTCACGAAGACGAAGTTGTCGAGCTTATAAATGTAGTCGCTCGACCACGTCACGTCTTCAACCAGATTGCTGTCCGCGTCAAGGTAGGAGATGCCCCGGCCCTCGGCCGCGTCGCTCACGACAATCTCGTCGGGTCCTCCACTAATGGAGGTCGTGTCGTAATTCACGTTTTCAACGGTGGTGCCCCCATTACCATTCCCGTTCCCATTTCCATTGTCATCCTCCATGCCGCTGTCGTTCGAGTCGCAGCCGGCGGCAAAAATGAGTGCGGCTGCAACCAGCACGGTGCCCAGTCCTCGAAGAAGAGAGGACCATTTCCCTGTGGTCGTGGTATTTATGGATTGCATAATGCGTGTGCTCTTGAGTGAAAAAGCGCGCGTTCAAGCGCGGACGGGTGGGTTAATGATTGGGTAACACCCTTCCGCAAATCACCAAAGGGGACGAGCCGTCGTCGCGGCTTGTCCCCTTTTTTGGTTTCGAGATAAAATGGTATCGAGGACATCTTCCCCGTGAGCATGCCGCTCCCGGGAGCTAAATCAGAAGGTGTACGAAATCCCGACAGAGACGGTACGTCCCAGGGGACGACGATCATTTACGAACTCACTGCCCCGAAAGGACTGGGAGACGACCTCTTCACTATCGAGTACGTTTTTGACCGAAAGCTTGGCCTTTACGCCGCGAAGGAGTCGCTGGGACGCGTTCACATCGAGCGTGCTCCGTCCCTGTTCGTAGAGGTCGACGCCGTTGCGCGTGACCGTCTGCAGTCGATCGCCGAAGCGGTGAAAGAAGACGTTGATGCTGGTGCCGGAGTTGGGATTTTCGTAGCCCGCATTCAGGTTGACGAGGTAGGGGGACTGTCCCTGCAGGGGCCGCGTGTCGCTCGGATTGTCCTTGAAGGCGCGGAGGGCTTCCAGCTCCCGTTCTGTGCGCGAAATCTCGGACTGGATCAGGGTCAGATTTCCACCCACCTGTACGTGTCGAAGCCACGATGCGAGTCCGCCCAGGTTCTTTCGGGCTTCCAGCTCCACGCCATAAACGCGGGCACTGCTCTTGTTTTCGTAGGTCACCTCCACGTTGGCCCCCGACGCCCGCGGATTGATGGTCCGCTCGATGGGCCCGTCGAATTCCTTGTAGTAGGCGCTGGCAGAAAGCAGCTCACCCGCCCGGGGGAACCACTCCCAGCGTAGGTCGAAATTGTTGATGCGCGTACGAGTCAGATCGGGGTTCCCCACCTCAATGTAGTCGCCGATGAAGTTGAACGACGAGAATGGAGCAAATTCCCGAAATGACGGCCGCGCAACGGTGCGCCCGTAGGCCCCCCGGAGGTTCATGTCCTCCCGAAGCGACCACACGAGGTTGGCGGAGGGCAGGAGGTCCGTTTCTGTGAACTGCCCGCGGCGCGGATCGTCCTCCATCGTCGCGATGGACATGTCGGTCCGTTCGACCCGCACCCCCCCGATGAACTCGAGCGACGGGAGGCCGGGCACCGGCAGCTCCGCCATGAGGAAGCCCGCCTCCACCGTCTGGTCTCCGTCGTAGTTGTTTGACGACTGCGTCTGATCGAGCACGTAGGTGCCGAATCGATTTCGTCCCCGATCGTCCGTCCCCACCAGGCCGGCCTGCTCGTTGATGTAGCGATTCGGATTGCCCGAATACCCTTCCTGATCCGAAAGGTGGTCGAAGCGGCGCTCACGAAATTCGCGCGTTTTCGTGCGGTACCGCCCCCCCGTTTTGAGTGTAACAGCCCCGAGCGGCACCTCTACCGACAGGTCCCCCATTCCGTCGTATTCGGTAAGATTCCGGAAGTACCGACTCGGCACCTGATAAATGGACTGGGCGATGGTGCAGCGTTCTTCCCCATCGCGGATGTTGCAGTGATTGGAAAAGAAACGGTAATCGGGCTCGTCTCGGGTGGCTTTTGAAAGGGACGCTTTCCATTTCACTCGAACGCCCTTCTGGCCGTCCCCGAAATAATGAGTGCCGTCAAGTTCACCGGACCGCACGGCCCGCTCGGTATTTCGGAGCACGCGCGTCCGGAAGACGTGATCTCCCGTAAGGTCGCGCGGCAGCCGCCCCTCTTCGATTCGAGCCTCCTTCTCTCGAATTTGGTTGTAGAGAAGACGAAGTCCAAGTTCGTGCTGCGGGGCTACCTGGAATGTGAGGCCGGTCATGCCTCCGAGAAGGGTTTCTTGTAACCCTCGTTGCGTCGTGTACCGGGCCGTGGGGTTGAGTCCCTCCGAGAGGGCGCCGGTTTGTTCAAACCGTGCCGTCGTGCCGTCGTCGTAGCCGGAAAACGAGCGGTCGTACGAAAGGGATGCAATCATCCCGAGCGAGCGGCCGCCAAACACGCTGAATTGGTTCCCGAACGAGGCATCTGCCCCCCAGTTGCCGAGCTGTTCCTGCCGATCCGGCGTGACGGAGGTAGCGAACGCTCGAGTCAATTGATTGAGCTGTTGCGCTCGCTGGTCGTCATTGAACGTCTGCACGAGCGACCCCGGAAGGTTCGCCTCCTGCGCAACCGCCGGAACGGCGTCTAGCCCACCGACCGGACGCAGGACGTTTCCCCCAATTCCGACCTCGCTGTTAAAGGAGGACGAGATCGAAAGAGTAGCGAACCGTTCCTCCGGAAAGGCCTTCGTCGTAATGTCAATGGAGCCGCCCGTAAAGTTGCCGGGACGGTCTGGCGTAAAGGTCTTGGTCGTTACGACATTGTCGATGAGGCTGGACGGAAAAACGTCCAATGCAACGCTATTGCCGTCTGGATCCGTACTCGGGAGATTCGATCCGTTCAGCTGCGTGTCGACGTAGCGCCCCTGGAGTCCCCGGACGTTTACGTATTTGCCCTCGATAATGGACGCCCCGGTCACCATGCTCATCGCGTCCGCCACGGTGCCCGCCCCTGCACGACCAATCATTTCGGCACTTACGGCGTCACTGACCGCGGCCGCTTTGGCTCGTTTCTTCAGAAGACCCGCCTCGGAGTCGCGCGCCGCCTCCGCCGAGATGACGACCTCATCGAGTTGCTCCGTCTCTTCGGCCAGCGTGGCCTCTAGTGTCGTCGTTTCCCCGGCTCGCACCTCCACCCCGGTCACCGTCTTCTGCTGAAAGCCGACGAACGAGACCTGCACGTCGTACGTGCCCGGCTCCAGTCCCTTGAGCTGGTAGCGCCCGTTTAAATCAGTGGACGTGCCAGTGGTCGTGCCTTTGATCGACACGTTGGCCCCGGGCAACGGCTCGCCTTGCTGCGCGTCGACGACGACGCCGACAATGGCCCCGGGCTGCTCGACCGCCTCCGAGGATGCATCCTGGGCCACGGCGTACGACGTGCCGCCGACGCCCGAGATCAAGAGAAGTACGACACTGAGAACGTTCCGCATCCAGGCGTCGACCATGTGTGAATGGAACGAGGTGCAAAGAGAACGAGCGAGTTCAGCGATTCCGATCGCGGCTCCTCTCAAAGAAAGACGCTCCAAGGAGGAATCCATCGACTCGCCCCACACCATAAGAGCCGCATGTAATCCCGCCATTACCCCCGTATTACCCTTGTGTTAATGGCCGGATCTTCCTTGTGGCTTCACGGGATCTGTTGCTTATGTTTGCGCTTTTTGCAGATCGGTGTCGACCGACCGGCGAAACCGATGAATTTCGACGAAGATTTGGGCGAAAGTTGTGGATGATGGATCGCTGCGCTGCATCTTTGCCTCCCCATTGTTGGTTTTGCTCCCGGTCCAAACTTGGCCCGGCGACTCCGCCTCCTTCATCCATTCTGCCGCCTTTCCGTGCCCGATTCGAAGACGGCGAATCCATACCTGATCCTCTTTGCGCTCTGGCTGATGATGTTTTCGGCCAGCAGCCAGTTGATCATCATGGTGCCCATTCTGCCGGACATCGCGGCCACCCTCGGGGTAAACGCATTCTGGCAGGGCATGCTGCTCACGGCCTACGCCCTCTCGCTGGGGGTGTCGGCCCTCATCACGGGGCCGGCGTCCGACCGCATTGGGCGCCGCCTCATCCTGCTGTACGGAACCGCCCTCATGGCCGTCACGCTCGTCCTCCACACCGTGGCGGAGAGCTACGTCTTGCTGTTCTCCATGCGCCTGCTCGCGGGCGTCGGCGGCGGCATGCTGACCAGCGGCTCGGTGGCCTACGTGGGCGACTACTTTCCCTACGACCAACGGGGCTGGGCCAACGGATGGGTGATGAGCGGCACGGCGTTCGGCCAGGTGGCCGGCATTCCCATTGGGAAAATTCTGGCCTCCAGCTTCGGCTATCGGTGGCCCTTCCTCATGTTTGCCATTCCGATGGCCCTGTCGGCCGTGCTCATCTGGCGCTACGTGCCGCAGCCGGACGCGGACCTCGACGACAAGCGCCTGACCCCCACCCGCCTCATCGAGAAGTACAAAAACGTCCTTCGGGGGCCCGACGCGGTGAACGCGGTGCTGTCCTACCTCCTCATGTTTTCCGGCTTCGGCCTCTTCACCTCGTTCCTTCCCAGCTGGCTGGAATCGTCGGTGGGAGTGCAGGGCTACGAGATTGCCATCCTCTTCGCCATCGGCGGCACCGCCAACATCCTCGCCTCTCCGCTGGGGGGCCGCGTCTCCGACAAGATCGGTCGCAAACCGATCGTGGTGTGGGCATCGTTGGTCCTCGGCCTCCTCATGGCCGTCGCCCCACTGTACATCTCCGGCTTCACGGTAGCGGCCGTGCTCTTCTTCTTCGCCATGGCCCTCATCGGCATCCGGGTTAGCCCCCTGCAGTCGCTGATCACGGCCCTCGTGCCCGACCGGCAGCGGGGCCTGCTCATGGGCCTGGCCATGAGCGTGGGGCAGTCGGGCTTCGGCCTCGGCAGCTTCGTGGCCAGCGCCACGTACGGGACCTACGGCTACCTCAGCAACGCCGCCGCCGGCGCCCTCGCCATGATCGCCATGGCGGGGCTCGTCCACTGGGGACTCCCGGAGCCCTCCCTCCACTCCTCCGACTCGACGTCGTCCCCGTCTCCTTCAACCAATTCGCCGAGTGTCGCCGAGGCGCCGTGAACGAAGTGAGGAAGTGATTTTAGATCGCGCCGTGACCAAAGGGAACAAGTGCTCTTGGGGTGCGCCGTAAACGCGACAAGCTGGGCTTGTCAACGAACAAGTGCTTTCAGAGCGCGCCGTGAGTGAAGCGGGAATGGTTTCGGCCTTCGTCGCCTCTGTCTGGGAAAGCCATGTCTGCGCTCGCTTCCCCCCTACTATTAATCCTGTGGCGTCTCTTCCGAGGGCATGTTCGCAGACCGCACCCGCTGCACGAGCTTATCGATCATCTCGTCGGTGAGGGCCCCGCCGCTGAGGCCAGAGAGCGAAGACAAGGGCATGCTCCCAAGGATCTCTGAGATCCCCATCGCATCGCCGTCCCCGCCCCCGCCCATCGCGGCCTGCATCTTCTTGAGGAGCGGCAGGATCACGTTTCGCCCCTGCGGGTGCTGGAGCCACTGGTCGATGGTGGAGTAGCGATCGAGCAGCGATCCCTGATCCGCCGGCGGCCCGTCGATATGCACCGTTTGCCGCAGCGGCAGCTCGCGCGAGGACGTGCCCACCCGCACCTCGTAGTCGCCGCTCTCCACGGTCCATCGGTCGCGGCGATCGTCCCAGGCGGCAAAGTCCTTGCCCCGGAGGGCGAACGTTACCTCGGTCGTCTCGCCCGGGGCAAGCGCCACCTTGCGGAAACCGCGCAGGGCCTGAGGCGGACGGCGCAGCCGACTTTCGGGGTCGTGCAGATAGAGCTGGACGACCTCCCGGCCCCGCCGATCGCCGGTGTTCGTGACCTCGGCCCGGGCCGTAACACCCTCACTGCTGGACGCAGAATCGGCGCTGAGCGTGAGGGTGTTGACGTCGAAGCTCGTGTACGACAGCCCGTGGCCGAAGGGGAAAAGCGGCTCGATGTCCTTTTCGTCGTAGTAGCGGTACCCCACGAAGAAGCGCTCGCCGTACAGCACCTCGCGGTCCTCGCCCGGAAAGTTGAGGTAGGCCGGCGTGTCCGAGAGGCGCTTCGGAAAGGTAGACGCGAGCTTGCCGGACGGGTTGACGCGGCCGAACAGGACGTCGGCCTTGGCCGCGCCCCCGGCCTGCCCGGCGAGCCAGGTCTCCAGAATCGCCTTCGGCCCGTCGCGCCACGGCATCGCCACGGCCGATCCGTTCGAGAGCACCACGCCGGTCGACGGCTGTGCGTCGGTCACGGCGTCAATGAGCCGATTGTGCGATTCCGGCATCTGGAGCTGGGTGCGATCGCTGCCCTCCGCCTCGGAGGCCGGCGGAAGGCCCGCAAACACAAGCGCCACGTCGGCCGATCGGGCCGCCTCGACGGCAGCAGCCCGAAGCGAATCGGCATCGCCCCCGTCCTCCCCGAGCGAGTAGCCGGCGGCGTACGTGAGCTGGTCCTCTCCAAGCACGTTCGCGAACCCTTCGTAGGCGGTGGACACCTGCGTCGGGTTCACGCGCGAGCTCCCGGCGCCCTGGTAGCGCGGCGTCTGGGCGAACGCCCCGATCACGGCGATCTGCTGATCGGCGTTCTCGTCGAGTGGAAGAAAGTCATTTTCGTTCTTAAGCAGGACGAAACTTTCGGCGGCGGCCTCACGCGCGAGTTCGTGGTGCCGCTCCTGCATCGCCTCATCAAACTCCACGTCCGGGCGGTGGAGACTGTCCCCTCTCAGCACGATTTCGACGGTCTCTCGCACGCGGCGGTCGAGCACGGATTCGTCCAACTCCCCGGACTCTACGGCCTGCACGAGCTGTTGGTCGTGCCCGTCATTGCCCGGCATTTCGAGGTCGAGCCCTGCCTTCGCGGCGGGAATGCGGTTCTGCACCGCGCCCCAGTCCGAAATCGCGATGCCCTCGTGATTCCAGTCCTCGTCGAGGATGCGGAGCAGGCGGTCGTTCTCCGTAGCGTAGGTGCCGTTCACGCGGTTGTACGCCACCATGACGGTCCACGGATCGGCCTGCTTGACCGGAATCTCGAAGGACCGCAGGTACATCTCCCGCAGCGTGCGCTCGTCGACCTCCGCACTGGTCGACATGCGGTGGTATTCCTGGTTGTTGGCCACGTAGTGCTTGAGTGAGGTGCCTACCCCCTCGCTCTGCACGCCCTGAATGTAGGCAGAAGCCATGCGGCCCGAGAGAATCGGATCCTCGGAGAAGTACTCGAAATTGCGGCCGCCGAGGGGCGAGCGCTTGATGTTCGCCCCCGGCCCGAGGACCACCTGCACGTCCTGGGCCTGCGCCTCCTCGCCCAGCGCCGCCCCCACGCGCCGGACGAGGCTGGTGTCCCAGGCGGCCGCCAGTCCCGCGGCCGTGGGGAAACACGTGGCCGGCCTGCTTCCGCCCATTCCGATGTCACCCGGACTGCTCGTGCGCCGGAGCCCGTGCGGCCCGTCGGCCAACCAGATCGACGGCAGATCCAGCCGCTCGACCGGCTCGGTGGTCCAGAAGGCCTGGCCCGACGCCAAAGCAGCCTTCTCTTCGAGCGTCATCTCCTCTACGAGGTCGGCGGCCTGAGCCTCGATGTCGCTCATTCCACCGGACGGCTCTTGCCCTTGAGCCGAGGGGACCGCACAGAGACCGACGAGCAAAAGGGCTCCGCTGAATACGAGGAGAGGGGAGGACGGATACATGGTAACGAACGAAACGAGGAGCAAAAAAGACGACGGGTCTAACGCCCCCTCCCTTCACACTCATTTTGAAAATGACTACGAAGAAGAGAAAACGCAACCCAGGCGACTGCGATGCCGACGCTGGCACTTGGACGAAACACCCGTTACCATGAATCCACAGCGATACAGACACGGACGAAACGAGCACTGACCGTCCCCGCTCAATGGTCGAGGGTGGACGAAGTGCACCCGGCCCGTTGCCGCTATCCCCCTACTCACTGGAAGCGCTTCCTCGTGAACCGACGTTCGTTCGTCAAACTGCTTGGGACCGGCGCCGCGGCCCTCTCCGTCGGCTGGTCCGCCTCCGCGGAGGCACACGCTCTGTCACGCCCGGCACCGCCGCAGGTCCGACCCGCCGTCAAGTTTCACATGCTGGACTCGGACGCCCCCATTCGCGAGCGCTTTCGCACGCTCCGCGACGCGGGATTCGATGGTGTGGAGTTTCGCAGTCCCAACGAGCACGACACCGAGGCGATCGTGCAGGCCCGAGACGAAACCGGCTTGGAGGTGATTGGCGTGGTGGCCGGGTGGAAGCACTTTGGATCGACCGACGCGGAGACGCTACAGCAATCGCACGACGAACTGCGCACTGCCCTGCAGGATGCCGCCGACTACGGCGCGTCCCTTGTCCTCCTCGTGCCCGAGACCGTCAACGCGGAGATGCCCTACGACCAGGCCTACCACCGCTCCATTGAGGAGATTGGCAAGGCGGTGCCGCGGGCCGAAGAGCTGGGGGTAAAAATCGGCATCGAGAACGTGTGGAACCAGTTTCTGCTCAGTCCCCTGGAGTTTGCAAACTACATCGACGCCTTCGACAGCGACCACCTCGGTGCGTACTTCGACATCGGAAATGTCGTGAAGCACGGCTGGCCCGAGCAGTGGATTCGGATCCTCGGCGATCGGATTCTGCGGCTGGATGTGAAGGGCTTTAGCCGCGACCGCATGAACGAACGGGGGCCGAGCGCCGGGTTTGAGACCGACATTGGAGAAGGAAGTGTAGACTGGGCGGCCGTCCGCTCTGCCCTCACGGACATTGGCTACGAGGGCTGGGCGACTGCCGAAGAGTCGGGCGGCGATGCGACGCGGATGCGTACAATTGCCACGCAAATGGATCGCGTGCTGCCCACCGGATAGCATTCTGCCGGTCGAGCCGATTCCCTGATGCGATAACGAAACGCTCTCCCTCGACTGCTCCCCATCACCCTTTTGCTCCCCACCACCCCGCGATTTGTAATGCCTTCGACCGACCCTCCCCCACGCCCCTCTGCTTTCGGCCCCGCCGCCGCCCCCAATCCTTCGTCTGCGCCCCCATTGCGCGTTGGCGTCGTGGGTTGCGGGGGTCGCGGCACCGGAGCCGCCGCCGACGCCGTAGAGGCCGCCCCGAACGTCGAGATCTACGCGATGGGCGACCTGTTCCCGGACCGCCTCCAAACCTCCGTCGAGCAGCTACAGAAGCACGCCTCGGAGGGGTTCAACGCCCCCCAGGAGCGTCGCTTCGTGGGATTCGACGCGTACAAGCACGTGATCGATACGGACGTCGACTACGTCATTCTCGCCACGCCGCCGCATTACCGGCCCGAACACCTTCGGGCCGCGGTGGAAGCGGACAAACACGTCTTCTTCGAGAAGCCGGTGGCCGTCGATCCGCCGGGCGCCAAGCACGTGATCGAAACTGGAAAGATGGCTGAGAAGAAGGGCCTCTCGCTCGTGACTGGCACAATCTATCGGCGACAAGACAACTTCGTGGAGGGCGTGCAACGACTCCACGACGGCCAGATCGGCGATCCACTCGTTGCCCAGGCGTTTTACCTCACCGGCCCCGTCTGGCAGCGCGCCCGCAAACCGGGCATGTCCGACATGGAATGGCAGTGCCGAAACTGGTACCACTTCACGTGGCTCTCGGGCGACCACATCGTCGAGCAGTTCGTGCACAATCTCGACACGATGAACTGGGCGCTGCAGGGGCATCCCGTGGAGGCCACCGCCACGGGCGGCCGGCAAACCCGGGTCGATCCCTCCTACGGCCACATCTACGATCACTTCTCGGTGGTCTTTACCTACCCGAACGACGTGCAGGTGCGGGCCATGTGTCGGCAGATGGAGCGAACCCAACACAACACCTCCAACCGCATCGAGGGCACCGAGGGTCGTATCGACCTCAACCCGGGCAAAACGACCCTCACCGACAACGACGGCAACACCGTGTTCGAGATGGAGAAGGGGGACGAGGTGGACGAGGACCCGTACGTGACCGAGCACACTGATCTCATTGAAAGCATCCGGCAGGACGAGCCGATCAATGAGGCCGAGCAGATTGCGCACTCGACCCTCACCGGCATTCTGGGCCGCGAGGCCGCCTACACGGGCCAAACCATCACCTGGGACGAGCTCATGACCGCGGACGCGCTCGACCTGGGACCGGAGTCGTACAGCTTCGGGTCTGCTTCCATCCCGCCCGTGCCGCAGCCCGGCCAAACGACACTGCAACGGAATTGGTAAGTGGCCCCGGCGGTGAGAATGTTCGGGGAGATCGGCAACACATTGCCAGTGGAGGGCTTTTTCCAGTAAAGCGAAGAGACTTCTGCTCTGGCACTCGCCCCCTTTCCTCAACTGAAACGACGGATCGCCCTGCCGTGGCTCTCCGACTCGTAGACATCTACCGGCCCGACGATAAAGCCTCCCTCGACCTGCCGGACGACACGTACACGGTGCTTGGGCACTGGACCTACGCGATGGACGAAAACCAGCGCGTGGATCGCGTGCTGATGGAAGTGGAGGAGACGGAGTCCTTTCTCGACTGGGTGGACAATGCACTCCCCAATGAGCATCGGGTGGTGCTCCAGTCTGTCGAGGCGACGCTGCCCCGCCCCGAACGGGAGGAGGAGGAAGAAGAAGAACAGGAATCGGGGGCCGACGAGCCCGTCTCCGTGAGCCGGGTGAGTCGGGCGGAGCTGTACGAAGACGCTCGGGACGCCACGACGGTGTCGGGCTCCTTCGTCGCCCTCACGATCCTCTCAACGATTGTGGCGGCGGGCGGCATGCTCCGCGACCAGACGGCCGTCGTGATCGGGGCCATGATGATTGCTCCTCTCCTTGGGCCGAGCCTCGCGTTAGCCCTCGGTACGACCCTCGGCGACCGATCATTGCTCGGCCAGTCGCTCTGGGCAAATACCCTGGGCGGCGGCCTCGCATTCGTCAGCGCTCTCGGCATGGGCGTTCTACTCCCTGTCGATCCTGAAACCGCGGAGGTCGCCGCCCGCACTGAGATCGGCCTGCCCGACGTGGCCCTCGCAGCAGCAGCCGGGGCGGCCGGCGTGATCTCAATGACCCGCGCCCAGGCCACCGGTCTCGTGGGGGTGATGGTGGCGGTCGCGCTCCTACCGCCCGCGGTAGCGCTGGGGCTTCTGCTGGGAAGTGGGCATACGTATTACGCCCTACGGGCTGGGCTCCTCACCGCGACGAACGTCGTGGCCCTCAACCTGGCGGCCGTGTGCACCTTTCTCGCCATGGGCGTGCGTCCCCGGCACTGGCGTGACCTCGAACAGGCCCGTACCTCCACCCGTCTCGCTCTTGCCCTTTGGAGCGGGGCCCTCAGCCTGCTGATCGCACTTCTCTGGTTGAGTGGGTAACTCGTATCCCTTCAGGAAGCTGTGTGGCCGCCCGTCTCGCGTGTGATGCGGGCGTGCGAAGACATCCCCACTCCATCCCCAAACGCTACGAGGACCTTGGCCAGATTCGGAAGCGCTTTCAGCCAAACCTTCCATCGTCCTCATCCAAACCCGTCGCGCACTTCTGCCCCCAACGACCGACGTTTGAAGTAGAGATCGGTGTTCTGTTTAATTGCGCCTCTTTCCGCCCATCTACTCTTCTTCGTTCCTCCCCTCCCCAATGAGTTCCCGTTCGTCACGCCCCCCGCGCCCTCCTCATTCAATTCCTGCCAACACGTCCTCCCTTTCCCAAGACAGGTCCTCCCTTGATCCTCTTCCGCCGGGACAGCCCCCGGAAGACCTGTCACGTCTCGACGCCGCACGGCGTCCCCTCCCCCGAACACGCAGGGAAGAGCGAAAATAGGATCGTGGCCGGTGTCCGTTTCAGAAGCGTTGCTCTATACCGGCGGCCAAGTCTGCACCTCTCTCGTCTGCCCCCTATGTTTTTTCCTGATCCGTGCGAAAGGATCTACCCTGTGCAAGCGAAGGGCCGTGCCCCGACGGTCTTCGGCGTAGAAACAGCCTTCATAAGCGTCCTCGCGGATCGTCAACTGCGTGTCTTCCCGATTTTTTGCCGCCCATCCCATGACTGCCATTCGTCCCCTCCTCGTCGCCGCCGTTTTCAGCTTCCTGCTCGCCGGACTGGGGTGCTCCTCAAACTCCGGCTCATCTAGCGCCTCGTCTCCTTCGGGGACCGACACCCTCACCCTCAATACGAAGGCGGACTCCGTAGCCTATCGGCTGTTGGAGACCCACGGCGCGGATGCGTTCGCTTCGGCACCATTCCTCCGCTTCAACTTCACTGTCGAGTCGCCGAAAGGCACACAGGTGGTGGCCCGGCACCTCTGGAACCGCTCGACGGGCGAGTACCGGGTGGAGTGGTCAAGCGGTGAGGACTCTTCGTACGTTGCAATCGTCAACGTTCGGGACGTGACGGACGGCGTTCCGTCGGGCACAGCATACCTGAATGGAACCGAACTCGAAGGTGAACCGGCGCAGACTGCTCGGGAGGAGGCCTACGGGCGCTTCATTAACGACACCTACTGGCTTTTGGCCCCGCTCAAAACCTTCGATCCGGGCGTGAACCGGAGCTACCTCCCAGATTCCTCCACCGCCGAGCACGACGTGCTCCACCTCACGTTCGGAGAGGTGGGCCTCACGCCGGGCGACGAGTACTGGCTCTACGTCTCGAAGGAGACGGGACAGCTCGACCGGTGGGCCTTCCATCTTCAAGGCATGAAGGAGGAGCAGCCGCCGCAAGCCTTCACCTGGACGAACGACACGACGCTCACGACCCCAGAAGGGGGCGCGGTTACGCTCGCTCCTCGAAAAGAAGCCGTGGGCGGAAACACCGCCATTCTGACCAACGAACTGGCGCTGCCGCCCACCCCGCCGGACGGCGCCTTTTCCAACCCGGAGCCGATGCTCGCTTCGGACTCGAACTGACGTGCTGAGTATCGGCGGTCTGCGGTCGGTCCTCGTTTCCAGCAGTATGTCCGCCCGGGAATTTCGGGAAGCAACTTCTCCCGAAACGCCTCCACGCTCCCTTTCACTCTCTCTTTGGGCACAATGACCGGACGGCGGCAGTAGAGCCCTGGGCGTCAGAGGTTTTTTTCTCACGTGACGGCCGCGTCGTGGACTACCGATTTCAAATTGCCCGCCGGTACCTTGCGAGCCGCCGTGAGGTGTCGCTCATCTCGGTAATCACCGGCATCTCGATGACCGGCGTGACGTTGGGGGTGGCCGCCCTCATCGTGGTGCTCTCGGTCATGAACGGGTTTTACGACTTCGTGCGGGACCTGCTGGTGTCGGTCGATCCGCACGTGCGCATCGTACACACGGACGCGCGCGGGGTGGAAAATGTGGATTCGCTGCTTTCCGTGGCCCGATCGGTCGACCACGTGCAGACGGCGGCGCCGTACGTGGAGGGGAAGGCCTTGCTTCTCCCCCCCAAGAATGCAGGAGGAAGCCAAGTGGTGCAGGTCCGGGGCGTCGACCCGGCCGCCATGGGGGACACCGCTCCCGGAATGGCCACTGGCTCGTTCGACGTGGGCCGGAGTGTCGCAGGCCGTCCGGGCATCGTGATGGACGTGTCGATTGGACAGAGCCTCGCCCTCGTGCCCGGCCGGAAGGACCAATCCTCAAACACCGTCGGCCTTCTCTCTGCCCCGGCCATTGAGCGGACCCTGACACAGGTCTTTGCGAGTCCTCCCGTGCAGCGGTTCGAGGTCCGCGGCCTCTTTGAGAGGCGGGCGGCAACCGACCGCCGCCGCGTCTTCATCGGAATCAACCAGGCGCAGCGCCTCTTCCAGACCGGCTCACAGGTCAGCGGCATCGACCTCCGTCTCAACAACCTCGAACGGGCGAGTGCCGTGAAGGCGCAGCTCCAAGAGCGTCTCCCCACGGA
>JAHENZ010000279.1 GCA_018609755.1 Salinivenus sp.
CGACCATCGAGGGCACCAAACGGCGCACGACCGAGTATACGGTGCTCGACCTGTCGGAGATGTCCTCAATCTCCGAGCCGCGGCCCGTCACGATTACGGTGCGCGCGACGGACGAACGGTCGGGCCAAACGGTGGAACGCTCCCTCTCGTTTACGCTCGTTCCTCCAAAGGAGTAATCCGTCTCTTACCTCAAAACAACCCCCAGGCTCGCTTCCGATGGTCCTCATTCTCATGGGCGTCTCGGGCTCCGGAAAAACGACCATTGGTACCCGTCTCTCAGACACGCTGGGCTGGACGTTCGTCGACGGGGACGACTTCCATCCCGAGGCGAATGTCGAGAAGATGAGCCGGGGCGAGCCGCTAACGGACGCGGATCGCTGGCCCTGGCTGCGCTCGATTCGCGAGTTCATTGACGAGCGACTTGCGGCCGGCGACCCCGCCATCGTGGCGTGCTCGGCCCTCAAGCCCACCTACCGAAACGTGCTCCTCGACGGCACCGACGACGTGCATCTCGTCTACCTCCGGGGGGAATACGATCTCATCCGCGAGCGCCTGGAGGCCCGCACCGACCACTTCTTCGACGCCGACATGCTCGAAAGCCAGTTCGAAACGCTCGAAGAGCCGAGTGCCGACGAGGCACTCATCGTGGACATCGACGCGTCCCCGGGCGAGATCGTCCGATCCATCTGCAAACAGGTGCCCGGCCGTTCTTCCTCTGGTTGAGCCATCGCTTCTCTCAAACGTAGATTTCCCGGGAACGGTGTCCATAGCGAGAACTAATCAAAACGCAAAATCCCCCTTCTACCTCCTCTACCATCCCTTAATATAAGTCGAAACAAAACCTGAAACGTGGGCTTTTTGAAGATGAGTGAGATCCTAACTCTTCAACTCATCTCCTCTCATGCCCCACTTCACATCCGGCGAATGGAGACGGAACTTCCATCTTTCAATTCTCCCCCTCGGCCTACTCCTCCTTTCCGTAGCACCCGCCCTGGGACAGCCGCAAGACGCCACTGCGGCCCCGGAGAAAGCGGCCTTGGACTCTGTGATGGCCACCATCGAGCGGGGCGTCCAGGCCGTCGAGCATAAGCAGTACGACAATGCCTATGCCCTCCTCGCCCCCCTGACGACGAATTGGGATTCTCTGCACCACCCCACGCACGGCACCCCCGCCCGGTGGCTCGGGCGCGCTTTTTACGAGCAGGGACGCCCGAGACAGGCCCGGATTGTGTGGGCCAACGAGGTGCGCCGGGCCCAAAACGCTTCCCACACCGCCGTCGGGGTCGCCGACGCCCTGATCCGCTCGATGAACGAGAGCAGCGACCCGACCCTCGCCGTTCTAGGCTTCGATCACATTCTCGACGCCTTCGGCCTCCCGGTGTCCGAGGCCGAGGAGGAGGTGCTTCGGCGTCACGCCGCCCAGCTGGCGCTGATCACCCCCGACGCAATCGCCGAGCCGCTCTCGGCTCTAGCCAAGGGCCACCGTTCTCCGTCAGAGGTGTCCGTCGGCCCGGAACTTCGGCAGTGGTTCCGCCGGCAGGATCCAATTCTGGCGACGGAGGAAAACGAGCGGTTGCGTGAACACGTGGTGCGCATCCACACCGCCCACGAGCGGTACGGGTGGGACCAGCGCACCAGCGGGCTCGACGACCGGGGAGAAATCTACGTCCGTCTCGGCCCGCCCCCGCGCACGGAGTCTGTAACGCTCCAGGGGACCCCCGACCTGGATGTTAGGCATTCACTCACGATGCCAAGTAAACCGGACATAAATCGAGGCCTCCTCATCAGCGATAACGAGGTGTGGGTCTACTCAGGCTTGTCCCCCTCGACGCACTTCCTGTTCGTTAAACAGCGGAAACCCGAAGATCCGTATTTGATCAGTCGTGCGCAGGAGCTTCTTGACCCGTCTCTCCAGGTTCCCCCTCCAGTCAAAACTCGTGGTAGATCTGATGAATGGAGAACTCATATGAACGTCCGCCTCTCGATTTACGGACAGCTCATGCGGTTTGACGCGGAATACGCACGTCGGTACAACAAATACACCACCTATCTCTCCAAATATGAAGCTGGACTCGCATCCTTTCCGCCTGACCTGTTCGTACAACAAGAGATGGCGTACAACGAGAACGCCAGCGACTGGCTGGTGGAGGACCGCAAGGAGAAAACCCCCAAGCAGCAGACCCAGGCCCAGGCGGACGTTCCCTCTCTGCCGGTCGCCGTGCAAACGGCCCGCTTCCTGAACGAGGACGGCACCACCCGTACCGAAATTTACTGGAGCGCCCCGACCGACTCCCTCGTCCCCTCCGACGACTGGATCCGCACGGCCCTCGAACGCGGACAGGACCCCTCCGGCAACTACCTGCTGAAAACCACCGGCGTCTTGCACACGTCCTCCGCTCCCCCAACCGTCAAAGCGCGATCCACGGACACCATCTCCGTTGGGAGCATCACCGGCCACGACCGCCTTCCGACTCGCTCCCTCGTTCTAGACAGCACGACGTCCCACGGCCAGCTCTCCCTCGAATGGATCCAAAACATACTCACCCGGCAGGACTCCACCGGTACCCTCCTGCACGTGACCCGGAAAGACGAGGCGACCCGGGCGCTGCCTTCCACCCGCTCGGAGTTGGTCATGAGCGACCTTCGCCTCCTTCACGTGCCGGCGGAGGGGCCGGCCGTTCCGTCCTCGGCTGCCGAGGCGCGCCGGCGGGTGATTCCCTTCGATCGGATTCCCGCAAACCAGAAGATCGCGATCAACTTTGAGTTGTATAATCTCATTCTCGGCGCCGACGACCGAACGCGCTACACCGTCGAATACAGCACCGAGCGCAGGAAGGGCCAGGGCGGACTCGCCGGTCTTCTCGGCCGCACGGAAGCGGAAGAAACGAGCACCGAGTCGACCATCGAGGGCACCAAACGGCGCACGACCGAGTATACGGTGCTCGACCTGTCGGAGATGTCCTCAATCTCCGAGCCGCGGCCCGTCACGATTACGGTGCGCGCGACGGACGAACGGACCGGCCAAACGGTAGAGCGCTCCCTCTCCTTCACCCTCGTTCCGGCTGAGAAGTAACCTTGCGTACCGAGACAGACGGCAAGCACGAACGCTAATACTGCGTCACGTTCTGCGTGTCGGGTTGAGCGTTGCTCGGCAAATCGTAACTACCTAGCAGACAGCAATTTTCAGGCAGAGCACAATTCGATATTTGACGTCCACAGCTTGACTGAGCACTAGTGGTTAGTCAAGCCGAAGTGTCGGGTGCCGAATTGAATACGCCCACTTGAATGCCGCTTCAACGGCCTGACTACCGTTCATTGATCGGTGCTCTACTCGACATGGAAAACTTGACACACCACTAAGGCGCTCCCGTCCGAGCACCGAGTTGCACGTGCACAAATTCCCCCACATCCGCAAACCAGAGCCCGGCCGTCTCCACCGGCTCACCCGTCACGTCCGTCCAGGCATCCACGTACGCCCGAATCTGCCGCCGGTACTCGTGGTCGGACCCAAGCGCCGTCTCCCAGTCCCTCGTTCCGTCTGCATCGACCCGATCGCTCTTGAAATCGACAATTGTCCACGCCCCGTCGTGCCGGTAGAGTAGATCAATGTCGCCCCGCAGCACCTGCTCGGGAACGTCTTCGTCGCTCTCCCCCTTCGTCTGACGGGCAAATGGGTGCTCGGTGTGAACCACAGACGCTGAGTCTAACTCTCCCCAGATCCAGCTCTTCTGAAAGGCCGTCACCATCGACCGAAGACGAGGGACCGCTGATACGGTGGACGCCGCCTCCGACTGTTCGAGTACGCGTTGAAGGAGTGATTCGGACATCTCCAAGGGAGTGAGACGGTGCCGCACGACCTGCTCGAACAAGCGGTGCATGGCCGTTCCGAATTCGGGCCCGTAGCCGTCCGATGCACTGAGTGGCGCTCCTCCCTCCTTCGTGTCGGTCGCGAACGTATAGCGATAGGCGGGGCGCGACTGGGACTCGATCCGCTTCGTTCGACGACTGCGGTGCTTTTCCAGATCCGGAGCCGGCGCTCGTTTCGGCGTGGGAGGATCCTCCTCGGGAACCGTGAGTTCCGGTACGTCCGCGGCCTGCAGGGGCTCGTAGAGTGGCGCCCACGGCCCATCGTTCGGCTTCTCGGGATAAGTGGACACGACCAGCAGACGCTCGGCGCGCGTGGCCGCCACGTAGAGGAGGCGATGCTCTTCGGCATGTTCGTGTCGCTCCTCTTCGACACAGTAGGCTGCCTCGGTATCGTCGTACCACCCGATCGGGGCGTGCGTGATGCGCGTGAAGTAGCCCTCCCCCTGCACCACGGGCGCCACAACTTCATTTTCCTCACGACGAAGGTGGAGCGTCGGCTTGGGCGCACTGCCGCTGCTGTACGGGTCGGCCAGGAAAACGACCGGCGCCTCCAGCCCCTTGGCCTGGTGCACGTTCATCACCCGCACCGCGTCGCCACTGCCGGTCTCCAGCGTCATGCCGTCCACCGACTCCTCCCCGTCTAGGATCAGATCCAATTCCTCCACCACCTCGCCCCACCCGAGGCCCTGCGCACCCAGGTGCTGTACGTAGCTGGTGATGCGAAGCACCGCTCCGGCCCGCATGGAGGCCTCCGCCGGATCATCGGGATGCGCCGCTCCGGCCAACAGGCCGCTCTCGTCGACCACCTGCTCGATGCCAACACTCGGCCGCTCCGAAAGCACGATGGATCGAGCGCGTTGCAACCGATGAAACGCGCCTTCTACCCGATCCACTCGATCGTCGGCAAGTGCGTCCAGAATAGGATCCGGCACTGACTCGTCCATCTGGTCGAACGTCCCGCCCGCCCGCCGAAACCGGTACAGGTCGTCGTCGCTCCAGCCCGCAAGGGCGCCCTTCAGATAGGCCACCGCCGCCACCGGATCGTCCGGGCGCAGCACCGCACGCAGGAGGTCCACCACGGCCTTGAGTTCGTCGCTGTCGCCCAGGTCCTCGCTGCCGGTGACGGTGTACGGAATGCCGTAGCGGGCCAGCACGTCGGTGTAGACCCCGAGTCGCGTTTTCGCCCGCGTCAGAATGAGGAAGTCCGAAAAGTCAACGCCGTCTTGGAATACAGCCCCGTCGTCCGTCTCGTAGAAGTCGGCATCGGCCTCCCCGGCGCGGGCGGCCTGGATGAAGCGAGCAATCCGAGTCGCGTCCTGTTCCGCAATCTGGTCGCCGCGGTTGCGGTACACTTTGTCCAGCGGATTTCGACGAAGGGCCGTCCCCTCCGGTCCGTCGGCCCGCTGCGGATCGAATGGCACGTACTCGGCCTGAATGTCGCGGAGATCCGGATCGTCGAAAATCGACGCAAACGCCTCATTGCACCATTCACAGATAGGCGCCCGCGAGCGGAAGTTCTTCGTGAGGGTAACGGCCTCGCCGTTCGGCTCGTTATCGATGCGGGAGCGAAACGCGTCGAACACGCCCTTGTCCGCCCGGCGAAAGCGATAGATGGACTGCTTGTCGTCGCCCACGATGAAGAGGCTGCCGTCCCGCGGCCGACATTCATTCCACGTGCGCTCCGACGGGTCCTGGCTGGCGAGGAACGAGAGGATCTCGGCCTGAAGCGGATCGGTGTCCTGGAATTCGTCCACCAGCAGAATGGGATAGCGCTCCTGGATCGTTCGCCGCACGTCGGGATGGTCGCGGAGCAGGTCCCGCGTGTGAGACAGCAGGTCGTGGAACGTGAGCAGCCCCTCCTCCCGCCGGAGTTCCCGGTAGCGCTCCACGGCCGGCTGCGTGAACTCGACCACGGCCTCGTGCACGAGCGCCTCCCAGGCCCGGAGCGCCGGTTGCACGGTCGTCTCGATGAAGTTGGGCAACAGATCGTCGCGCAGAGAGCGTGCCCACTCTTTGTTGTCGATCTGATTTCCTTTCCAGTAGGTGATTTTCACGTCGGCGCGGTCCGTGTCGGACACGTCGGCAAACAGCGACAGAAACTCCGCTTTTTCCGCGGGCGTGTCCAGATCACGGTAGCGCAGCATCCGCTGGGCCGTGTCGAACGCTTCCATGACGTCATCCTCACCCTTCGGCAGCGTGTCCGGGCGGCGCGTCTCCCATTCGCGGAGCCGTTCGCGGGCTGCTGCCACCGCCGCGTCCAGCGCCGGGGGGTCGTCCGGCGAGTCGACGAGCGGCGTGAGCTCGGGATAGGCACAGAGCCGCTCGAAGAAGGCCGTCAGGTCCTGCGGGTCGAGTCCATACTCGGCAATTGCCTCGATGGCCCCTTCCCTCTCCTCGTGCATTCGACTCAGATGCTCCTGCCACGCGCGGTCCCGGAGCTGCCGCTCCTCCCGGTCCTCCAGTCCCGCCGTGAAGTCCGGGGGGAGCCCAGCGGCGAGGGGGCGTTCACGCAGGAGTCGGGCGCAGAACGAGTGGATGGTGCCGATGAAGGCCGACTGCACACTTCCTAGTGCCCGCTCGACGCGGGCCTGTTGCGCAGATCCGTCCGGCAGCGCAGCCCCTGCCTCCTGCAACTCCGTGAAGAACCGCGTGCTCATTTCCCCCGCCGCCTTCCGCGTGAAGGTGATGGCGGTGAGGTCCTGTACGGATACCCCCTGCCGCACCAGCGCCACCATGCGGGCCACGAGCGCCGTCGTCTTGCCCGACCCCGCAGCCGCCGTCACCACGAAGTTGGTGTCCGGGTCGAATGCGTCGAGATCGGGGACGCCCTCTTCGTCCCACGGCCCAATCCGCCGCCGGACGGCTGTGTCGTCGTAACGTTCTTCGGACGCCCCCAAAGACATGGAAGACATTTATTTGAAAAGTCTCGTGGAAGAGTAAAACAGAGATGTGAAACGTAGGGACGACCGGGGGCCGAGTGAAACGAGGTCATGCTACCTCAGTGCCGGTCGTCCCTACATGTGCCGCGTACTTACGAATGCAGCAAAGCTGCCCGCTTCCGGAAGTAGATCAGAACGAGGGCGGTTCGGGCCGATCCTCCGGATACGCCTTGTCTCGCAGCTCGCGCCGCCGCTCCCGAAGATCGTGGACAATGCGGTCGTACCCGTTCCATTTCCAGTCCGTCACGTCCGGGAGATGGGGGGCCACCGGAAAGGTCCCGCTCTCCGCCAGGGCGCCGAGCCGGGTCAGGAGTCGGTCCACCGCGGCCCGGTGTGCGGCAGGAGACGCCGACATCCGGCGGCCCACCTCCGACGCGGTGGCAAAGAAGTAGCCGGAGGCCTCCACTGTCTCGCCCCGCAGAGCCTCCAGCGCGTAGGCGTAGAGCGCCCACTGAAGCGTCCGCCCCTCTTGGAGCGGGTCGCTCTCGTCGTAGGACGACGTGCCACCGGTCTTGTAGTCCCAGGCCACCAGATCGCCGGTGTCGCGATTCCGATCGATGCGGTCGATCCGGCCGCGGAGCCGAAGGATTCGGTCGTCAACCGTCAGTCGAGCGGGCGCGGCATGGTCCTGCTCTTCTTGTCGGTGCGGCGGGAAGCCGAAGCCCCACTCGAAATCATCAGGCGCGTAGTTCTCCCCATGCTCCATCTCGGCTCGGAGGAAGAGCTTCGCGTTTCGACGGAGCTCTCGCAGCGCCGATTGCTTCACGACCTCGGATGGTGCAGCGGATTCTTTGACTTCTTTCTCCAATTTATCTTCTACGATTTCCATCAGATCTCCGAGATCTTCAGCAGTAGGCGGCTCGCCCTTTAAGTTCCTCATGAACTGCTCGTAGATGGCATGCAGGAGCGTCCCCTTGCGCAGCGGATTGAACCAGGGATCGTCGTCGATGGCTGGCTCGTCGAGCGGCCGCACGCCCAAAACGTACTTCAGAAAATAGACGTACGGGGCCTCGGCCAGCGTCTCCAGCCGGGAGGCCGAGACGGGCCGCCCATTCTCGCCAAAGAAATCGAGCTCCGGATAATCGCCCACGGGCAACAGTCCGTCGTACACTGTGTAGCGGTCGGATCGCCGCGCCCGCCGGGCCGCCTCGCCCTCTACGATCCACGGGTGCTCCGTCCGCAGGCAATCGCGGGCCGACGTCGCGTCATCGGGGAGCGCCTCCGGTTGCTGGCGTCCGGCCCGATAGGCAGTAAGCCAGCGATCGCGATCGGCGATCGCGATGCCCTCTTCGGACGGAATCAGGCCAACGATTCGGGAAGCATCCTCTCCGCGGTCCGATTGCTCCCCCTGTGCCTCACTCTCCTTCTGCAGGAAGAGCGACGACGGGTCCCGCTCCTCCCCGGCCTCCACGTCGAAGATGCGCGTGTAGAAGGCCGTAGGGCCGCGGTGTCGTTGGAGCGCGCGGGCGGCCCGCCAGAGGGCGTCGTCGGCGGGCGTCGTCGGACGAGCAGTTGGGGAATCCTCCGCA
>JAHENZ010000280.1 GCA_018609755.1 Salinivenus sp.
AGCGGACGCAAATGTTCGTGGGACGGTCCTACCGACGTTGAGGATACGTTCAATCCGGAGTGGCCGTCCTACTCACGGGGGTTGCGGTTCGGAATTCGGGCGCACGGACGCGTGGACGCATCCATGATTTGAATCCACACCTCCCCCGTGCAACACAGGAGGCTATTGCTGTTCAGAGGGGGACCGCTGGTCGTTGAGCGCCCAGTCGTACGGCAGAAACTCCACGTCGTACGCGGCGCGGGAGAGGCGGTCTCGGACGGGTCCCTCAAAATACGGCGCAATGAAGCGCTGCAGGGCGTCGGGGGAGTCGCCAACGTCCTGCCCGTACCACTTCAGGATGCGGTTGACCTCAATCTGCCCGTCGCCCGCCGGAATGCGATTTTTCCGATCGTCGTGGAAGAAGGTGCGCGCCTGGTCGTCGAGCTGGGCGTCGAGCCGGGGGCCGGTGTACGCCTCTCGGCGCAGGCGCGGGCAACTGGCCGCCGCGCAGACGAGCGCCACGTGAATGCGGGGCTCGTCGAACCGCTCGCGGATGATCTCGTGCTCGATCTCGTCGAGGGTCCGAACGGTGTCGGCCACCGAGCCCACCTCCAGGGCGAAGGGACTGTCGTCTTTCGGCTCGGCCGGACCGGGCGTGATGGCCCAGATGTTCTGTACCGGATAGTGCTCCACGATGAGCTTCAGCGTGTAGGCGTTGTAGGCGTTGATCCAGAAGGCCAGCCGGGCGTCGCGGCCGAGCGACGACGGATCGGTGGTGGCCAACTGGCGCAGGTACGGTGCCAGAACGGAGTCCGCCCGGGCCTTCAGCCGCGCGTAGTCCACATTGCCGTCCTCGTCCACAAAGTCCTGCAGCAAACGGGTGAACGGACGGTGATCGATGGAGGTGCGGACGACGATCGACGTCGCGCGCTGCTGGGCCTGGACCGGTGCGTTCAAGAAGAGAAGTAGCACACAGAACAGGAGCCCGCCCCAGACGAGTGGGGCGCACGCCCAGCTCCTCCATTGGTACGTCGAGAACAGGGAGGTCATTCCTTCATGGGGTGGTGGACGGACTCGATGGAGGCACCTCGACCCGAGTGTGAACGGTGTCGGAAGTCGTAGGAGCCGACTCAACGGAAAGGGCCGCCCAGCTCCACCCAATGATGCCCCCCACGTAGGCAATGATGACGACGGCAAGCCCCACGTACTGTCGGTATCGACGGTTGGAATCAGTCACGGATCAGAAAAGATCGAAAGGGAGTCATTCGTAATCGAGGAGGGTAACGGCTGCGTTCGTAAGGAGTACGCAGGGACGAATCGTTGTTTCCCAACCTACGACGTGTTGTCGATTCCATTCCCCTGCCAGGGCACTTCGATCGTGACCCGCGTGCCTTCTCCCGGGGCCGTGTCAATTTCCAGCACGCCCCCGATCATCTTGATCCGCTCCTGCACATTCACGAGCCCAAGGCCGCCCGTCTCGTGCCCATCAAGCAGGTCCGGATCGAAGCCTTCCCCTTCGTCTTCCACGACGACGCGGAGCTGGTCGTCCGTTTCCACCAGAGCGAGCGTCGCCTCGTCCGTCCCGGCGTGCTTTACGACATTGAACAGCAACTCGCGGACGAACCGGAAGAGAAGTACGTGCAGATTCTTGTCAAGGGTCTTCACGTGCCCGCGCGCCCGAACCGACACCCCAAGGCCATAGGACTCCTGCATCTGCATGGCCAGCCACTCAAAGGAGTCGCGGAGGGACTGCTCGCCCACCGGCGGATTGAGCTCCGACGACAACGTGCGAGTAGTTTCGACACTCTCGTCAAGCAACTCGATGGCCCGTTCGGCGAGTTGCTCTTGATTCTCACTGAGCGGGGACTCCCCCCTCAGGGTGTCGACCCGCATGCGAGCGGCAAAGATGGTTTGTTGGACATTGTCGTGGAGCACCTCGCTGATGCGTTCGCGCTCGGTCTCCTCCGCAGAGGTGAGGGCTTCAGACAGGGATTGCACCTGCTTGGTTCGCTCCTGCAGCGATTGGTTGGCCTGCCGCAGGTCGGTTTCCGCCTCCTTCCGGCGGGTGATGTCCACGAACGTGATGACCACCCCGTCCACGCGGTCCTCCACCGTACGGTACGGATGGAAGCGCACCAGGAACCACTCGTCGTCGGCACTCGCCACCTCCCGCTCTACGGACGTCAGGTCGTCCAGAACCGTCTGGGCGTCCTCCTGCAGGGTGTCGTAGTCGAGCTCGTGGGTAAAATTCCCAATGGGCCGTCCGGTGTCGGGGGGCTGAATGTTGAAGAGATCTTCAATTCGGGGAGTGAACCGTTGGATGCAGAGCTCCCGGTCCAAAAACAGCGTTCCAATGTCCGTCGCTGCCATCAGATTCCTCAGGTCGCTGTTGGACTGGCGGAGCTCATCCACCTTTTCTTCAAGCTCCTGGTTTACGGTCTTCAATTCCTCGTTCACCGACTGGAGCTCTTCTTTGCTCGTCTCCAGCTCCTCGGTCATCGACTTGTACTCCTCATTCATGGACCGCAGCTCTTCGTTCGCGGCCCGCATTTCCTGTTTTGAGGTTTCGTACTCCTCGACGGTGGCCCGGAGCTCCTTCTTCGTCTGCTCCAGCTCAGCCTCCAGCTGTTCCACCCGGTCCCCCTCGGTGGTCGGCTCGCTCACGTCTTCGGGCAACTCCTCGCCCGACTCCACGAACACGACGAGCACCAGCCCGTCGGCTGCCGGCATTTGCTGTGCGGGCCGCACGATCATGCGCACCGGATGGGTCTCTCCATTAAACTGGACGCCCACCTGCTCGGTACGCACCATGACGTCGCGCGTAAACGCCTCTCGGAGTGCGGTCTGGAGCTTCACCCGCAGCTCTGGACGGATGACTTCTAGAATGTTGGTGTTGGGCGGCCCGACAGGATGCTGCAAAAAACGCCCCGCGCTCTGCGACAGGTGAACGAAGGTATAGTCTTCGTTGACAATGGCGCTGGGCGGAGCGTAGGCCTCCAGCATCCGCCGGTGGAGCGCCGCCTCCGACGGACCGGTGTCTTCGTCGAAGTCCGGCGGCTCCGGAACCTCTGCGGGCGGCATGTGCGACATTGCGGGAAGATCCGGCACTCGCCGGGTGCCGCCCTTCCGTTCGTAAAGCCGGTGCGACTTGTCGATCGACTGAAAATCTCCGTTCCCGAGGTCGGCCGACTCGGAGCTTCCCAGAAAGAGAGTGCCTCCCTCGTTCAAGGCATAGTGGAAAATGTCGAACACCGACTCCTGGAGCTCGCGGCGCAGGTAAATGAGCAAATTGCGGCACGAGATGAGGTCGATCTTCGAAAACGGCGGATCTTTCAAGAGGCCGTGCGGCGTGAAGAGCACCCGTTCCTTCACCGGATCGTGCACGACGTATTCGGTTCCGTCTTTCCGAAAATAGCGATCCAAGTACCGCTCCGGCACATCCGCCGCAATCGGCTCTGGATATCGCCCCTTCCGGGCCGTGGCCAACCCCTCCTCGTCGATGTCGGTGGCAAACACTTGAATTTGGTCGGGGGAGATGTTCGTCGACTCGGCGTGCTCCAACAGCAACATGGCGATCGAGTAGGCTTCCTCCCCCGTCGCGCAACCGACGACCCAAACGCGGATGGAATCCTCTCGTCCCTTCTTCGCAAACAGCGACGGCAACACTTGCTCTCGCAAGGCCTCGAACGCGCTAGGATCGCGAAAGAAGTTGGTCACCCCGATGAGCAGGTCCTTCTGCAGGGCTGTCGCCTCGGCCGGATGGTCGTTGAGATAGGCTTGGTACTCCTCTAGAGACGACATCTGGTGCACCTGCAGCCGCCGATGGATGCGGCGGAGCATGGTCGAGCGCTTGTACTCGGTAAAGTCGTTGCCCGTCTGGGAACGAACCTGGTCAAAGATGGATTTCAGCGTCTCAATCTGCGTGTCGTCCAATTCCTCGGGCTCATCGGGCACGTAGAGGCCGTGAATCACGCCGCGATGATTGCTCAGCCGTCGCGCGAGCTCCGCCACGGGCAGCACGAAGTCAACGCGGCTCGTCTCAATGGCACTCCGCGGCATGCTTCCGTGGGCGGCCTCACTGGGATCCTGAGCCGCGATCAGCCCCCCGGCCTCGGTGATGGCCCGAAGGCCCACACTTCCGTCGGTGCCGGACCCGGACACGACCACGCCCACAGAGACGATCGGCGCACGCGCCATCGATCGGAAGAATTGATCGATCGGGGCCCGGCGCTCGTCGGAATCCTGCAGTTTATGGGGAACGAGAGTCGTCTCTTCAACCAGAAGCGTGTGGCCCGGCGACGTCACGTACACGTGGTTGGCTGCAATCTCGGTCGCTTGCGCTACCTGCTCGACCGGCATCTCCGTATGCGACTGCAACACCTCCGCCAGGTGACTGGTCTCATCGGGCGCCAGGTGCATCACCACGACGATAGCGGCGTCCGGCTCGCTCCCCAACGCATCGAAAAACCCCTGTAGGGCCTCAATTCCGCCGGCCGATCCGCCAATGCCAATGACGAGCGGTCGATCACTATCTACAGAAACTGAAGGGGAAGACAACATAACTCAACGGTCAGGCTGTACGCCTCGCCTGGACAATTATTAGAAGAAAAATATGGGGATATTTCTTTCGTTTCACGGAACAAATACCCCCTTTCTTGCCCCCCTCGTACATTCTTTGCTTTGTATATTTTAATTTCATCATTTAATAGGATTATTTCAATGAGCCCGCTCGGTATTCATCGATTTCCGTATACCTAAAAGATCTTGCACCACCAATCTGGGTATGAGTGGACCGGTAGATATGACTCCACTCGAAGAATTCCTCGGAATGTGCACCGCGTACACGATTACCTGTCTCGCACTTCGTCTTTTTAACGCTTGTAAATCAAGCTTTGGGGCTATTATATAAACTGTAGTTGAATCCCATTGTATAGATAACACTAGCACGATCCAACTCTCTTTCTTTTTCGGGCTGCAGGCATCTTCTGTAATCAGCCCGGAATGCCTTTGCAATAACGGAACCAATTCTTGATGTTCCTTTCCTTCCCTTACGCAATCTCGCCGTTCGGGCGACCCGTCGGAACCGCCCTTCTCCCCCTCCTGCTTCTCGTCCTGACGTTCGCCCGGGGTCCTGCCGTCGCGCAGTCGTCGCATTCGTCCTCCCTGTCGAATCCTCTCACGGCCGCCCTCGAAACGGTTGACAGCCTTCGCACGCAGCAACAGTTCCAGCCGGCCCTCAACCGCCTCGACTCGCTGGCACAGGCTCATCCCCACCAGGTGGCGGTGCACTGGCGCCGGGCCCTCCTCACCAGCGATCTCGGCAAGCGGGCCACGGACGATGAGACCGCCCTCCAGTTTCACCGACAGGCCCTGGACGCCGCCGAAACGGCCCTCGCCACGGATTCCTCCAGCGCCTGGGCACACGTCGTTACGGCGCTCGCCCAGGGGCGCATCACCCTGTACGTTGGTCGCTCGGAACGGGTGAAGCGGTCCCGGGCCGTGAAACGCCACGCCGACCGCGCCCTTGCGATGGACTCCACCCTGGCGGCTGCCTACCATCTTCGCGGACGATGGCACCGACAGGTAGCCGATCTCAACTTCCTTGAGCGCACACTCGTGAAAACCTTCTACGGCGGACTTCCGGACGCGTCGTACGAGCACTCCGTCCGCGACTTTCAGCGCGCCATTGCCCTTGAATCGAAGCCGTACAACCACCTGGAGCTGGGCAAGACGTACCGCCGAATGGATCGGGAGGCGGCGGCACGGGAACAGTTTCAGAAGGCTCTGGAAACGTCGGGCTCCCCTCACGACGCCGAATATAAGCGGGAGGCCCGATCGCTTCTAAGGGGCTTGCACAACTGAAACGCGAGAAATCGCAGATATCGTGACGCTGTTTCCGTCTGTATCTCCTGCGCGGAATATGCTCGGTATCGACCGCTGCCAGCAAACGCTGACGATTGTGGCGTCAGGTGACCGACGCTTGAAACCGCCAGAGTAGTTGTGCAAGGTCACTAGCAAGATGCGCTAATCGGCTGCGAACGGATCGGCTGTGACGCGTCCCACCCGGGGAAGATCCTCGATGGTCGCGGCGTGGAGGGCATTAAAGAGGAGCTTGTACGTGCCGCGCGGCTGGCCGCGAAACTGAGGGCGAAAGCCGAACAGCACGACGCTCCCCTCCCCCTCTTGCACGCGCAGCAGGGCCGCTTCGCCTCCAATGTGCTTCCTCTCCCCCATCGCCCAGCCGCTCATGAGCAGGTCGTTTTCGGCGTAGCGGGCCACTACCTCCACCGGCGGCGGCTCCGGCAGCTTGGTATCCTCGCGCCCCCCCTCTCCCATCTTGTCTTGCCGCACGGCCTCAAACGCCCGGCTCCGGCTAAAGGCGGCGGCCACCGTATCCTGCATGCCGTAGCCCAGTGGGTGCTCGGTGTTGACGTGCGTGCGAATGAGGGACCCCGGAATGAAGAACTCGGAGCTCGGAAGGCCCTCGGTCACGTCCTCCACCGGCAGCCCAAACTGCTCGATCGCGAAGGTGCTCGCCTCGTCGAAGGCCACGACCGTGCCGCCGCTCATGACGTACTGCTCCAAGGCGATGGCCCCAGGAAGCCCAAGACCGCCGACGTACTCTGCCGGCATCGTTTCCTCATCGTGGCCATTCAGCAAAAGGTCGGAGGAGTAATGGTGGGGCAGAATGATGGCCGTGTACTTCGACAGGTCGCCGGTGCGCACGTCCGCGTCGTGAAGGGTATCGACCGGCACGTCGTAATTCTCCAGAATCCACCGCGTCCAGCCCTCGTCCATGCTCGGCACCCACGACTTGTAGATGCCGATGCGGGGGGGCTGTAGCTGGTGCAACGGCCCGTCGGGGCGCCCGGCGAGCCCCTGCACGTCCAGCCCATGCTCGTCCGCAAGCGCCTCGACGTGATCCCCGGTGCCCGGCGCTCCCTCCACCACGATGGCCCCGTTCCCGAAATCGGTTCCGCCCGCGGACAGCCCCTCCTGTGCCCAGTACACGGTCTCTCCGTCGGCCAACAGGGCGTTTACGGCCTTCACGCTGGCATTGGGGCGGTGCGAAAGCGCGTAGCCAAAATCCGCCGTGCCGCGAACCGTGCCCGGTGCCGGGGCCACCGAATCCGTAACCGCTTGCACCTGGACCTCAAACGATTCGTTGACTCGGTCCACCGTCACGCCCATCTGCATCGGGAGCGTCCAGCCGGCCAGATCGTAGGGCGTCTCGGGCTCCCCACTGGCCGAGCGGCGGGTCGGATAGTTCTGCGGCTCCAGCAGGTCCATCACGAACGGCCGGAACGCCTGCGCGGCCGAGACCACGAACGAGCCTTCCGGATACGTCGTCCCTCCGGCATCAAACGACTCCGTGGCGCGATCCACCTCGATGCCGCCCTGTCGCAGAATGTTGACGAGAGTGTGGGCCTCGCCCGGGTTCCACTGCTCGGGCGGAATGACGTAGGCGTACGGGTCGCCGCTTTCCCCTGCCTCAATGGCGTCGCGGCCCATTTTGTAGATGTTGTAGAGGAACTGCTGCGGGCGGTCGGCCGCCACGTCGAGCACGCCCATCGACGCGGTGTTCGTGTAGTGAACCGCGTCCATGAAGTGAGACTCGCCTCCCTTCCAGGGATCGGTGTAGAAGAGCGCCGTGCCGTCGGTCGGGTTCCGTTCACCGACGTGAGACGGCAGGGAGTCGGGCTCGTAGTGCCGGGGCGTCGGCGTCTCGTGGGCCACCTCCGTCAAGATGCCGATCTGGTTGTGGAAGTAGGGTGCCGTGCGCATCCCCCCGTTCCAGAACATCGTGTAGGAGTCATTCGAGACGACCCCCGGCATGTTCTTCATCGCGAAGCGCTGACCCATCGCCGTTCCTACCTGATTGACGCCCGACACGACGCCCGGATGGATGTCCGGATTCACCGGCCCGGTGAACGGCGGAATGAAGATGCGCGCCCACTCGGGAGCGGTCTGGTGGTGGTTGACCACGATCTGCGGGTACCACTCGTTGAAGATCACGTTCGTCACCGCCCGCGTCTCCGGCATGTTGTTCATGAACCAGTCGCGGTTGTTGTCGTGGCCCACGTACTCGTGGTAGAGCCACGGCGGATCGGAGGTCTCGTAGGGGGTGTCGAGCACCCGGTCGTACCAGTTCTCGACAATGTCGAGCCCGTCCGGATTCATGACGGGCATGAGGAGAAGGATCGTGTTCTCCCGAATCTTTTGCGCTTCGGCACTCTCTTCCGTGGCGAGACGATGCGCGAGCTTCGGCATGGCCTGTCCCGGCGCCCGCTCGGTAGAGTGGAGCCCCGCGTCGACCCACACGACGGCCTTCCCTTGCTGAGATAGTTGCTGTGCCTTCTCTTCGCTAATCCGAGCCCGAGACAGCGTCGCACTAATCTCGCGCCACCGGTCCAGGTTGTCGAGGTTGTCGGCACTGGAGATAAAGAGCAGCTTCATCGACCGCCCCTCCACAGTCGTGCCGATAGACTTCATCGTCACCCGGTCGCTGGCCGCACTCAGTTGTTGGTAATAACGGGTGAGCTGGTCGTAGTCGGCCATCTCGTAGTCGGCGCCCGGCTCGAAGCCAAGCACCGATTCGGGCGCGGGTACCTGGCCGACGGCCCCTCCGCCCCCGACAAACAGGAGTGCAACGACGAAAAGAGAAATACGAATCCACTGCTCTGTGTAGCGACAACGGGCCATCGGAGGGACAGAATTTACTATTACGACAGGAAAACCGCGCTCCTCCCAACCAAAACCCGAAAGGGCTTACAGAAGGACCGATGGAGCGCGACAGAGAACATTTGCAAAATGACCACACTCTCAGATCGGTGCTCGTCTGGAAGTGTTTCCAAATAGTTAACTCAAGTTGCGACCTACATGCTCCTTTTTGAATCGACGGCGGACGACAGACCGCAGACCGCCGAATACAGCGCTTGAGGCGGTCCGTCGTCCGCGGTCGGCCGTCCGTTTAGCTTAACAGTCTGTACTTCGCAACTTG
>JAHENZ010000281.1 GCA_018609755.1 Salinivenus sp.
CTTCCGGCCCACGACGACACGCTGGCCCAGGAGGCACGGGACACGGCAATCCGGATCTGGGAGATGGAGCAAGACCGAGAGCCCGTAAAGTACGAGTACTTCAACACGGGCGGCGGCCCGATCACGCCGGCCGAGTTGGCCGCGACGGTCGAGCTTCTGATTGCGACCGACGGCGGTGAGCAGTACGCCGAGCACCTAAACGAGATGTGGCCGACGTTGCAGGAAAACTTCGGCCGACATGCCGCGCCTCTCGCTCGCGCCGTTCCATACATGGACGACGCGTACGCGCAGAAGGTGGAGGACGCAGTGCGATCGATGGTGGAAAATCAGGAAGAGACCCGGTTCGGCACCCCGTTCGGCGTGCCCATTTCCGACGGAGGGTGGGGCAGCAGCGGCATCGTGCTGGGCGTCGCCATGCAGAACTACATTCTGCACTCCGCCTTCCCCGACATCGTCGAGCCGGACGCCACCGTCAACGGCTTCGAGTACGTGATGGGACGCCACCCGGGCTCCAGCACCTCGCTGGTCTCCGGCATCGGCACCCACACGAAGACGAAAGCCTACGGCATGAATCGGGCGGACTTCTCCTTTATCCCCGGCGGCATCGTGCCCGGCCCCATCGTCGTGAATCCGGACTTTCCCGAGATGAAGGAGGACTGGCCGTACCACTGGTTCGACAGTGAGTACGTCATCCCGGAGGGTGCACTCTTCATCTACGTCGCCAATGCGATGGATGAGTTGACAAGCGAGTAATTCGCTGTGCTGGGGATACGTACGCCCCAGACATTGTGGACAGCGCGGAGGCGGGGGAGCATGGACGCCAGCGGCAAACGTCCCTGTCCTTTCCATGCCTCCCTGCCTCCATGCGTCCACGCCTCTTCATCACTCCTCTTTTTCATGTCTGTCCCATTACGATGACACCAGCTTTCCCCTCGAAAGCACTGCCTCTCGTCTTCTGCCTCCTGCTTGCGTCGGTCGGAAGCGCATGCTCGTCCGGAACGGAGCCGACGCTCCCCGACGACGATCCCGAACCCGATACGACCACTAGCGCTGTTCCTCCCCAATTCGAATGGTTCGAATACGAGGGCCAAGACTCGGTCTTTGAGGAGCATCCCGCAAACTCCGGGCAGTATCAGAATCCGATCCTCGCGGGATTCAAGCCGGATCCAAGCATTGCCCGAGCGGGCGACGATTATTACGTCGTCACCTCCTCGTTTGCCTACTTTCCCGGCCTCCCCATTTTCCACAGCACCGACCTCGTGAACTGGGAGCAGGTGGGAAGTGTCGTGACTCGTCCCTCGCAGCTCGACTACAGCGGCCTGGGAATTTCGAGAGGCATTTTTGCCCCGACGATCCGCTACCACGAGGGCACCTTTTACGTGATCACCACGATGGTGGACGGAGAGGGGAACGTCCTATTCACGGCTCCGAGCCCGTCCGGCCCGTGGTCCGATCCGATCCCGCTTGACATCGGCGGCATCGACCCGTCGATGTTCTTCGACGATGACGGAACGGTCTACGTCACCCACAACGCGGGACCGCCCAGCGAGCCCGATTACGACGGGCATCGAGCGCTCTGGATTCAGGAGTACGACCCAGAGGCGCAAGAACTGGTGGGGCCGCACGATCTGCTCGTCGACAAAGGCACGAATCCGGAGGAGGAGCCGATCTGGATTGAGGCACCGCACATCTTCAAGGTGGACGGCACGTACTATCTGATTGCGGCCGAGGGCGGCACCGGCCCCAATCACTCGGAGGTCGTCTTCCGCAGCGACTCGGTGCGCGGCCCCTACGAGCCCTATGACGGCAACCCCATCCTCACCCAGCGCCACCTGGACTCCAATCGGCCAAATCCCGTCGAGACGGCCGGACACGCCGACTTCGTGGAAATGCCGAATGGCGAGTGGTGGTCGGTCTTTCTGGCTACCCGGCCCTACGGCGACGGATTCTACAACACGGGCCGAGAAACCTTCCTGCTGCCGGTGCAGTGGACCGACGACGGCTGGCCCGTCATTTTAGAGCGGAGCAAGACCGTGCCCTTCGTTCACGACGCGCCGGACCTCCCCCAAAGCGAGCCGCCGTCCATTCCTTCGACCGGCAACTTCACCGTCCGCGACGACTTTGAGGCGGACTCGCTGGCGCCGTACTGGAACTTCATCCGGGCGCCGCAGGAGACGTGGCACGAGCTGGAGGACGGCACGCTCACCATCGAGCCCCGGTCCGCGTCGATCGGCAGTCTCGACCAGCCCTCGTTCGTGGGCCGCCGCCAGCAGCACACGACCGCCACTGCCACCACGGCGATGCGGTACGTACCAGGCGAATCCGGCGAGAAGGCCGGTCTCGCTGCCTTCCAAAACCGAGAGTACTACTACCTTCTCTCCGTTACCCGAGATGAGAGCCAACCGGTCGTACAACTGGAGAAAGCCGCCGGCGGCGATGCCTCCGTCATTGCCTCCTCCCCTGTGGACATCTCTGAAGACGATCTCATTCGCCTTCGCATCGAGGCTGATGGTGGCGACTACGACTTCTCTTACTCCGCCCCTTCCGGTGAGTGGTCAATGCTGAAAGAAAATGCAGACGGCACCATCCTCAGCACTCAGGAGGCCGGTGGGTTCGTGGGGGCATACTTTGGGATGTATGCTTTCTCTCCGGATTCCTGACCGTCTTTCAGCAGTGCATAGACACCCCTCGTCGGCACCAAGACAGAGTCTCAACCACAATTTCGTGCGCCTGCGGCTGGCATTTGCCACGCCGGACCCTCACTTTGTGAGAGTGGTTACGTAGTCGTTATCACCGGAGGCGCCCCATTCTCGTGCACGCCGATTCGGCCCCGATGCGTCTCGCCGTCTTTGCATCCGGCGGAGGCACCAACTTTCAGGCCATCCTCGATGCCATTGCCGACGGCGACCTGCCCGCCCGGCCCGTTTGCTGCGTGAGCAATACGCCAGAGGCCGGAGCACTGGTGCGCGCCGAGCGACACGAGGTGCCGACCGCTGTCGTTGAGCCTGCTGCGTACGATGACCCTGCCTCGTTCGGGGAGGCCCTGCTGGACGTGTTGACTGAGCACGATGTGTCGTTTATTGCCCTGGCCGGGTACATGCTTAAGATTCCCTCGAATGTCGTGGAGGCGTACCGGGGTCGCATGACAAACGTACACCCGGCCCTTCTCCCCGCCTTTGGCGGCAAAGGCATGTACGGCATGAACGTACACGAGGCCGTCCTCGACTACGGCGTGCACTGGAGCGGGGCCACCGTCCACCTCGTCGACGAGGAATACGACCATGGGTCCATCGTCCTTCAGGAGCCCGTCCCGGTGCATGCCGACGACACGCCGCAGACCCTCGCCGATCGCGTAAAGGCCGTCGAGCATAGACTGTATCCGGAAGCCCTCCGGCTCTTTGCTGAAGACCGGGTCCAGTTTGACGGCCGGACCGTTCGGATCAAGGAATACAATCGCCCTGCCCCCCCACAACCCTAGATCCCACCGCCCCACTCAATGTCCGATACTCCCACCGCAGCGCCTGTTCGCCGCGCGCTCCTCTCCGTCTACGACAAAACGGACATCGTTCCGTTCGCCCGACGCCTCGTGGACCTCGACGTAGAACTCATTTCCACGGGAGGCACTGCCGCCACGCTGCGAGAGGCCGGGCTCCCGGTCACGGAGGTCGCCACGGAAACCGGCGTGCCGGAAGTGCTAGAGGGCCGTGTAAAGTCCCTTCACCCCGCCATCCACGCCGGCCTGCTCGCCCGCCGCTCAGTGGACGCCGACATGGCGGCGCTGGAGGAGCAGGGCTACGAGCCGATCGATCTCGTCGTCTGCAACCTGTATCCGTTCGAGGAGGTCGTAGCAGACCCCGACACGGACCGCGAAACCGCGATGGCGAACGTCGACATCGGCGGGCCCACCATGATTCGGGCCGCGGCCAAGAACCACGCCTCTGTGGGCGTCGTGACCACCCCGGACGCCTACGATGCCGTAGCCTCCGAGCTGGAAGAAAACGACGGTCGTCTCTCTGAACCAACGCGTCGAGGCCTCGCGACCGAAGCGTTTGCCCACACGGCCACGTACGACCAGGCGATTCACCAGTACTTGTCGGCGAATGAGGAGGGAGAAACGAACGAGTCTGACGCACTGCCCAATCCGTTCCGTCTCTCCCTCCCCCGTGCGCAAAATCTCCGTTATGGGGAAAACCCGCATCAAGACGGAGCGCTCTACGGCCACCCCGAGCGGTTCTTTGACCAGATTCACGGGGCCGACCTCTCGTACAACAACCTCAACGACATCAGCGCCGCCCTCTCGCTGATCGACGAGTTTCGGGACGCAGGCCCAACCTGCGCCATTCTCAAGCACACAAATCCCTGTGGAGTGGCGACAGCGGACACTCTCAAAACCGCCTGGAACCAGGCCTTTGCCACGGATCGACAGTCGCCGTATGGCGGCATTGTAATCGTGAATGAGGCACTGGACCGGGCCACCGCGGAGGCGATCGACGAAATTTTTACCGAGATCATTATTGCCCCTGAGTTTGAGTCCGGAGTCGTCGATTTCTTGTCCGAAAATGATCGCCGACGGGTCGTAAAGCACGTTGCGGCGGCCCGCGAAACGGACCAGTTGGACATGCGGTCAATTCTTGGCGGCCTGCTCGTGCAGGCGCACGATCCCGTCCTTCCTCCCTTCTCCCAGATCGACCACTGGGAGGTTGCTACCGAGCGTGCCCCGACCGACGACGAACGGCTCGATCTTGACTTCGCCTGGCGGGTGTGCAAGCACGTGAAGAGCAATGCGATCGTGTACGCACGTAGTCAGGCCACTCTCGGGATTGGGGCCGGACAGATGAGCCGAATCGACTCCTCAGAGATTGCGGTTCGCAAAGCAGAAAAATCGGAACTTGACCTTAGCGGCTCCGTGGTAGCGTCCGATGCATTCTTCCCATTCGCCGACGGTCTCGAAGCCGCAGCGGAGGAGGGCGCGCGCGCTGCCATCCAGCCGGGCGGCTCCATTCGCGACGACGAGGTGATTGAGGCAGCGAACACGTACGATGTGGCCATGGTCTTTACGGGCCATCGCCACTTTCGGCACTAACAAACGCCCGGCCCAGTCGGACCGAGCGAGCACCGTCCCCACTGGAGCATACTCCGATCGATGGCTCCCCCCTTTCTGAAATTGGTGTGCTCTGCATCCTCTTCCGCACCAGTGCGTATTACTGAGGGTTGACTTTCCATCAACCTCCGCTCACTCGTTCTGCGACCGAACACGTATTCCCGGGATAGATGTTTTTCAACTTCTCACAGGACGTGGCCATCGACCTGGGCACGGCCAACACGCTGGTTTACATCCGTGGCGAAGGCATTGTCCTGAATGAGCCAAGCATCGTCGCCGTCGACCACAACACGCGCGAGGTGCGCGAGCTCGGCTATGAGGCCCTTCAGATGCACGAGCGGACCCACAAGGACATCGAAACCATCTGGCCCCTGAAGGATGGTGTGATTGCAGACTTTAAGGTGGCCGAGCAGATGATTCAGGGGCTTCTGAAGAAGGTGAAGAAGAACTGGCTCACCTCCATCCGGAGCATGGTGGTGTGCGTGCCCAGCGGCATTACAGAGGTGGAGAAGCGGGCCGTCCGGGACTCTGCCGAGCACGCCGGGGCAAAAAAGGTGAGCCTTGTGTCCGAGCCGATGGCGGCGGCCATCGGGATCGGCCTCGACATCAGCGAAGCCGTGGGCAACATGGTGGTCGACATCGGCGGTGGGACCACTGAGATTGCCGTAATCGCCCTCTCCGGCATCGTCATCGATGAGTCGTTGCGCGTGGGCGGATCGGAGTTGGACAACGCCATTATGCAGTACTTCAAGCGCAACCACAACCTGCTGATTGGCTCCCGTACGGCCGAGCGCATTAAGTGCGAGATTGGCAGCGCCATCGAGCTAGACACGGAGCTGGAGCTGTCGGTGAAGGGACGCGACTTGGTAAGCGGCATTCCAAAGCTACGGACCATCTCGTCTGTGAACGTGCGGGAGGCGCTCCACGATAACCTGGATCAGATCAGCGCCGCCGTCCTCCGCGCCCTCGAACGCACCCCGCCAGAGTTGGGCGCCGACGTATTGGAGCGGGGCATTATGATGACCGGGGGCGGTGCCATGCTCGAAGGAATTGACAAGATGCTCCGAGATCGGGTCGAGCTCCCGGTCTACGTGGCCGAAGACCCGCTGACCGCCGTCGTTCGGGGCACGGGTGAGGTCCTGGAAAACCTGGAAGACTACAAGCGCGTGTTAACATAGGAGACGTCCCTTCTGACTTTGCAGGAAGCCGCGAATTTTTACAAGCGGTCGGACGCTCAACCGGGCTTCCGCGTCGACATCCGCTTTTTGTCTCCACCAATCGCCTCCCCTCCTTCGCAATTTCCGGTCCCTCATGGATCTGCGCTCCCAGTTTCTCGACTGGATCCTACTCGCGGGACTGCTCTTCCTCTCGGTCGCCACCATGCTCAGCCAAAACCAGCCGCTGAGCCGATCCCTTCGCGCCGAGATGCTGGAAGTGACCGCTCAGGTGGAAAGTAGTTTTGCGTGGATGGGCCGGTATCTACGCGTGCTCGAAGAAAATCAGGAGCTTCGTCGCCGCAACGTGGAATTGTCAAGCGAGGTGGCCCGCACCCGCTCGGTGCGCATGCAGAACCGCGAGCTTGAGCGGCTCCTGAACCTCCGGGACAGTAGTGAGGCGCAGATGCTGGCCGCTCGGATCGTGACCAAAGACATTTTCCAGCAAGAGAATTTCCTGACGCTCGACGTTGGGGCGAAGGATGGCGTAAAAAAAGGCATGCCCGTCGTCCATGAAAGCGGCATTGTCGGCACTGTGATGCTCACCAGCGACGACTATGCCCGCGTGATGCCGTTCCTCAACACCGACTTTCGGGTGCCCGGCCGCATCGTCCCGCTTCAAACCGAGGGCATCGTGCGATGGGAGGGCGAACGACACGACCGCCTCCTCCTCGAACACATAGTCAAAACCGAACCTGTAGAGCCCGGCCAGGAGGTCGTTACGAGCGGACACAGTGCCATCTTCCCCCCCGGCCGGGCCATCGGCACAGTCGACTCCGTGATTGTACAACCGGGCCGCAGCGAGCTCCGGATTCACCTTGCTCCCGCAGTGTCCCTCCACGAGATTGGCCACGTCTTCGTGATCCTTACTCCACAGGATTCGTCCCGCAAACAGCTCGAATCCCGCCCGATTGGTTAGCCCATGCTCACATTTCTGCCTCTTCCCGTCCGACCGCATGCCGCAGCGATCCTACTGCTGGTCGTACTTCCCGAATATGCCGCTGCGCAAGCCCCGTACTCTGAATCTGCTGCGGCCGAGGCGCTGAACGAAACGATCGTCAACACCCTTGAGACCGATACGTTCGAGGGGGCGTTTTGGGGCGTGCAGATTGTGAACCTGCGCTCGGGCACGGTGCTGTACTCTCAGAATGCCGACCGAAATTTCGTCCCTGCGTCGAACGTCAAACTCTTGACGACGGCCGCGGCCCTCGACCAGCTGGGCCCGGACTATC
>JAHENZ010000282.1 GCA_018609755.1 Salinivenus sp.
GGGATTGGCGTCTCTTCGGTATCGGCGCTATGTTGAGAATCCATAATAGGGGTTCTTCGTCGGTGATTGGTTGGTTACCTTGTGCACCGGGGAAGAACCCCTTCTCTGTATCGAGTTTCAACTAACCCTGAATATACGCCCCTCCAAACCACTTTTCTCTTTCGGTTCTGATTCAAAAGGCCAAAACAGCGATCCAGGCTCAGTTTGGCCTGCGATCCTTCACGGATTTGACGCTCTTTTGGCCGTTCAATCTTCTCGGGCTGGGAGCCGTTGCTCTCCCATTTCTTGTACGACAGCGCGGCCCCAGACGCCTGGCGGTCGCAGCTGGTGTAGCCCTAACCCTACACCTTCTCACGGCTATCCTGTATCGAACCCAGTTTCGGTACACGGTCATCGTTACCCCGCCCGTACTTTCTGCGGCGGTCGTGGCTGCATCAAGTCTGTTGTCTTGGGACTCGTTCGACCACGTTGCTCGCTGGGGTGGACTCCTGCTCGTTGCGGCATTGCCAGTGCTAAGCACCGTGGCCTCTCACTTCCGCACATGAAGACGAACAGATACGCGCGCAGGTTCAGTCCCTCGTTGACACCATTCCAGACACCGCGTCGGTCGCCCTCGACTACGGCCGCACGTCCTCACACCGGTGGTCACTGTTCGGCTATGTCCTACGTCCACGCACAGTTTTGTACCTGCATCCTACCCACAACTCTAGCTCCGCAGCACGCAAGTGGCGACGGCGCCTCCAGGCCCGGTGGCTGATTACAAGGAAGGAATCCCCATATCGGACCCCGGAGTGCCGACGGCTTGAGTCCGCCCCCTCGCTTGGGGACCCGTTTGGATCACTAAACCTTTACCGATGCCCAGTAGCGCCGAGTGCAGCACTCCCTCAGCAGGCAGAAGGTAAAACGACAGGCAAGATGGCTCCCTGAATTGGCAACTCACGGGCAGGGAGTCCGTGAACGCTGGAGGCACTTTTTCTACGCGACCGCCTGCGCGTCCGCCGGCTGCCGCTCGTCCCCCACAATCGCCCCCCCACGCAGGCGGAGCGTGCGCTTCGTTCGACTGGCCAACTCTTGGTCGTGCGTCACGAGCACGAGGGTCGTGTCCGCCCTCTCGTTGAGGCCGAAGAGGATGTCCTCCACGCTCTCAGCCGTCTCGGCGTCGAGGTTGCCGGTGGGTTCGTCGGCAAAGAGGACCCGCGGCTCGTTGATGAAGGCCCGGGCCATCGCCACGCGCTGCTGCTCGCCCCCCGAGAGCTGGGAGGGATAGTGATCGAGCCGGTTGCCCAGGCCTACGCGATCGAGGAGGTCTGCCGCTCGATCACGGGCATCCGCGGTGCCCCGAAGCTCGGCCGGCACCATCACATTTTCCAGCGCCGTGAGCGTGGGCAGGAGGCGAAAGGTCTGGAAAACAAAGCCCACGTGCTGATTGCGCACCTCAGCGCGCTCATCCTCGTCAAGCGGCTCAAGGTCGATGCCGCAGAGGGTGACGGTACCGCTCGTGGGCCGATCGAGCCCGGCGCAGAGGCCGAGGAGCGTCGTCTTGCCACTGCCGGACGGACCGACGATTGCACAGGTCTCTCCTTCATCGACGGAAAAGGATACATCATCGATGACGGTGAGGGTGCGCCCCCCACTGTCGAAGGTTTTGGTGAGGGACTCGACGCGAAGCACAGAAGCATCGTCCATGAAGCAGAAGGCGTTGATCGTTGCAAAGAAGGCGTACGAGTGAACCGGTCCTCCGAAACCCTGGCAATCCGCCGCCGGTTCGGCTGGCCCGTTGCTCGTGTTTCTAAATGACGCTTACTACATGTCGACCGCCCGCCTATACCTGTTTCTGCTCGTGGGAGTTCTATTCGTGGCCGGGTGTGGGCAGAATCGTTCCAATTCCTCCCCCCCTGCCGACACGACGCAGGCATCGGAAAACACAGCGTCCTCTCCCTCCACGTCGTCGGCTGACAGCACGGCGCCGGCGGACATCCGGGTTCTCGTGCTCGGTAACAGCATCGCCGCCGGCCTGGGCGTGCCCTCGGACGCCTCCTTCCCGTCGCGCCTCCAACAGAAGGTCGACTCTCTCGGTTGGGACGTGCGGATCCAAAACGCGGGCGTCAGCGGCGAGACGACCGCGGGCGGCCTCCGGCGCATCGGCTGGCTGTTGGATGAGAAAGTGGACGTGCTCGTCCTTGAGCTTGGGGGGAACGACGGACTTCGCGGCGTCGATCCGACCGCCACCGAGGAGAACCTCACGGGAATCATTGACACGACAATAGCGACCTACCCGGATGCGCACGTGCTATTGGCCGGAATGCGCATCCCCCCCAATCTTGGATCGGAGTACACCGAGCAGTTTCGCAAAGTGTACCCGGCGGTGGCGGAGCGATACGAGCGCGTGACCTTCGTCCCCTTCATTTCAGAAGAGGTGATGGGTGTCGACTCGCTCGTGCAGGACGACGGTATCCACCCCAACGTGGCCGGCCATCGCCGCGTGGCACAGAGCGTGTGGACGCGCCTCCGCCCTCTGCTGAAACAACTCCGCGAGCAGGACCCGGCCTGAGCCTTCCCGCTCTCGAGAGAACGCCGGTCCTTCAGGTCGTGACGTTGAGCCACCCGCCGTCGACGTAAAAGGTGGAGCCGAGGCAATAGCTGGCGCGGGGAGAACACAGAAACACCAAAAAATCGGCTAGCTCGTCCGGGGAGGCAAACCGGCCAATCGGCGTGTGTTCTTCGGCAATGTCCTCCAGGAAATCGGTCCAGTCTCGGTCCTCTCCTGCGGTTTCCTCCCGGGCCGCGTCCTCCCACGGCTCGGTCTGCACGAGGCCGGGGTTCACGCAGTTCACCCGAATGTCGTCCTCCGCCACCTCGTTGGCGAGGCACTTTGAGAGCATCGACAGGGCGGCCTTGGTGACGTTGTAGATGGGCTCGTGGTCGAGCGGCTGGCGGGCACAGATCGACGCATTGTGCAGGATGACGCCTCCGTCTCGCTCCTGCATGGACGGCACGAGGGCTCGGGCCAGCCGCACTGCCGCCATCACGTGCAGGTCCCAATGATACTGCCACTTCTCGTCTGGAGCATCCAAAATATTTTCGTTCGTTCCCACCCCGGCATTGTTGATGAGAATGTCGACCCCGCCGAACGTGCCGATGACCTCTTCCGCGAATTCCGCCACCTCCTCGGCCTGGGTGACGTCTACAGCACCGCCCATGGCCTCAACATCGAAATCAGACCTCAGTGAGCGGGCCACCTCCTTCGTTTTCTGTTCGTCCCGGGCACAGAGAGCCACGTGGACGCCCTCTCGCGCCAATGCTTCGGCCGTGGCCCGGCCAATCCCTGCGCTCCCCCCGGTAATCACTGCGACCTTGTCGCTGAGCTGCAAATCCATAGTCCATATCCATTTTGATAAAGTGAGGGAACCGCCACTCGAATCGTTTTCGTTACGTGTCCTTCGTCGAGGCGGTCGAGGTCGAACCGCGAGATCCCCGTCTCGTTCGATGGACGTTATTTCTCGACCAGCTTCTTTTCGTGATGCGTCGTTCTCGCTCACTTCTGCTCTTTGCCATTCTTCTCTTCGCCGGACTCGGCCTCGGGGCCTACTGGCTGACCGCCGACTCAGAGGACTCCCTCCAGACCTCAGTCTCTGTGGCCGACGCCATGAGCAGCGACACGACGGGCTATCGGCGCGCCGCCGTCGTTCGCGACTTTTCCTTCCCCGAAGATCATGGTCCGCACCCGGGGTTCAATAACGAGTGGTGGTACGTCACCGGCAACGTCGATGGGCCTACCGGCGAACCGTTTGGGTACGAGCTCACGATTTTCCGCTTTGCCCTCACCCCACCCGAAAAGAATAATGTCGTGGCCACAGCGGGCTCCGACTGGCGCACGAATCAGTTTTACATGGCCCACTTTGCGGTGAGTAACGGCGAGGACGAGACGTTCCACGCGTTTGAGCGGTTTGGCCGCGGAGGGGCCGGGATCGCCGGGGCGCAAGCCGCCCCCTTTCGAGTGTGGCTGGAGGACTGGTCGATAGCCAGCGTGCAGGATGAGTCCACGTTTCCCCTTCGCCTGCAGGCGCAAAGACCGGAGGTTGGAGTCAACCTCACGCTTCAACCGAAAAAGCCGATGGTACTCCAGGGCGATCGGGGGTTGAGTCAAAAGGGACCGGGCCGGGGCAATGCGTCCTACTACTATTCCTACACGCGCCTCGCGACGGAAGGGACACTCCGTACACCAACCGACACCGTTGAGGTTACTGGGGAAAGCTGGATGGATCGGGAGTGGAGCACCTCTGCCCTCGGCCCCAATCAGGTGGGCTGGGACTGGTTTTCCCTCCAGCTCGCCGACGGCCGCGACCTGATGTACTACCAGCTCCGCAACGAGGATGGGTCCGCCAGCCGCTTCAGCGATGGTACGCTCGTTGGGCCAGACGGCTCTACGGAGACCCTCCGGCCGGAGGACGTAACCGTGGAGGTGCTCAATACCTGGACCTCGCCGGACGGCACCCACACGTATCCGGTCGAATGGAACGTGCGCGTGCCGAGTGAAGACATTGACCTCCACGTTGTGCCGTATTTTCCGGAGCAGGAGCTGAACGTATCGGTTCGGTACTGGGAGGGTGCCGTTCGAGTGGAGGGCTCTCACTCTGGTCGCGGCTACGTGGAGCTGACCGGCTACGGCGACAGCCCGGCGACTCCGGCCTCTTAACGCTCCGCCCCCCGTCCGAACGCCCTGCAAGCCTGAATGCGCATTGGCCATCTGGCATCAAATTGCAAAGGGAAGCCAAAGCTGTGGCTATTGGCTTGGTTTAGTCCCAACTCAGCAGCACCTAACGGCATTTTCGACTCAGCTTGGTCAATTCCGTCGGTAGGGCTTCAACCTCCCCTTCGAGCCTTCCGTATGATTATTCTGATTGTAACTATCTGCATTTATTGCCGCTGCGCCATGGCTGACTCTTCTTCCGACCACACGCCGTCTTCCTCCCCCTCTCGCCGCGACTTCCTGAAAACCGGTGCTCTTTCGGCCCTCGGGGTTGGCACCGCTGGTCTCGCCGGTACGGCGCAGGGCCAATCCTCGACCGACCTCGACGCGATGAAGGCGGCAGGTGAAGCCAAAAACGTCATTTTCCTCGTGAGCGACGGGATGAGCGCCGGGACCCTCACAATGGCCGACCTCCATCTCCGTCGACACGAGGATCGCGCGTCGAACTGGATTCAACTCTACGAGCAGGGACGCGCGCACCGGGGCCTGATGGACATGGCCGCGGCCAATTCGATCGTGACCGGCTCTGCGGCCGCCTCGTCCTCCTGGGGCAGCGGGCACCGGGTCTACAACGAGGCGGTCAACATGAGCGAGAACGGGGACGCGTACCGCACGATTCTCCAGATCATGCGGGATGCGGGCAAAAGCACCGGCCTCGTCACCACCACCCGTATCACACACGCCACGCCGGCGGGCTTCGGCATCAACATGCCCGAGCGGTGGAGCGAGGACAAAATCGCGGCTCAGTACTTGGAACGGGAGTATGACGTGCTCCTCGGGGGCGGACGGCGACACTTCGCGCCGGACGTGCGAGACGACAATACCAACCTTCTGGACGGCTTTGAACAAAGGGGATACACGGTCGCTGAGACAAAGGCACACCTACAGGACTGGAACCGCAGAGGGAAGATTCTCGGGACGTTCAACGACACCCATCTGCCATATGTGCTCGACTACCGCAGCACCCCGACGCACCAGGAGGAAATCCCGCGACTTCCTGAGATGACCGAAGCAGCCCTCCAGCGGCTCGACCGCAACCGCGACGGCTTTCTCCTTCAGGTCGAGGGGGGACGCGTAGACCACGGCGCCCACAACGCCGACACCGGCGCGCTCGTCTACGACCAAATCGAGTTTGACGACACCATCGGCACGGTCCTCGACTTCGTGGAGGGCCGTGACGACACGCTCGTGATCATCACGACGGACCACGGCAACGCAAACCCGGGCGTGAATGCGGCCGGCGACCGGTACAGCGACTCGAACGCGATGTTCGACCGGATCGCCGACTTCCAGTACACGAACGATTGGATTCTCTCCGAGCTCGACGAGAACAGTACCTACCGGGAGATTCAGGAGCGGGTGAAGACCGCCTGGCAGTTTGCCATTACGCGAGATGAGGCTGAAATCCTTCAGGACTCCCTGCGGGGCATTTACGAGGCTCCCTACCGCAAGGAGAGCGCCCCCAACACGGTCCTGGCCGCCATTCAGGCCAACTACACGTCCGTCAACTGGCTCGGCACCGACCACACGAGTGACTACGTCGAGTTGGCCGCTCTCGGCCCCGGCAGTGAGGCGATCGGACACTTCACC